>CANRCR010000030.1 GCA_947629165.1 uncultured Bacilli bacterium | reverse complement strand
CAAACAGGATATCAGTATCGAATGTAATAAGGGATACCTTACTATTACGGCCGAAAAGAAATCTGAAAACAATGATAACGATGAAGAAAAACAATACATTCGTCGTGAAAGAACTTATGGAAAGTATCAAAGAGAATTTTACTTGGGCGATGTGGAAGCAGATAATGTAAAAGCAGAGTTCAAAGAAGGAGTTCTTCGTATTACTGTTCCAAAGAAGACGGAAGTAGAAACAAAAAAAGTAATCGAAATCGAATAAAATTGACTGCCGAAAAGGCAGTTTTTTTGTAGAAGAAGGATTCTTTCTATGGACAAGAAACTATGTTATAATAAAAACAATGAGGAGGATTATTTATGCGAAAAAAAGCGATGTCATACGATATGAGAACTGTTTTAATAAGTGGCGCAATAACGCTTGTTTTAGGATTTCTCATATTCTACTTTTTCTTACCCCCAATTAATATTACGAGTATGTCTTTTTGGTTCTACTTATTTACCTTACTTATGATTTATGGAATAAGTTCTAGTATATTAGCGATTAATCGTCGTAATCGAATCTATCTCGATATGCCGAAACCATCGATGTACGTTATGTTGGGTGGTATACTGATTTTTGTGGTGATTGGTATCATCAATTTCATTTTGTCACCACTTTTTCAGGCTTCGAGTTATGCGAGAAGAATTACAATCGACGAAAGTGCTACTTTTACAGAGGATATAGCGTTAGTGAATTTTAATGCCCTTCCTCTACTAGACAAGGATTCAAGTCAAAAATTAGGAGATCGTGTAATGGGGCAAATGCCGGAATTAGTATCGCAGTTTGATGTATCCGATTTATATACCCAAATTAATTATAATGATCAAATAATAAGAGTTACTCCATTAGAGTATGCGGATTGGATTAAATATTTTTCAAACCGTGAAGGAGGAGTAAAAGGGTATATTACGGTTAATTCTGTTACGGGTGAAGCAACTCTTGTAAAACTAGAACAAGGTATGAAATATATGCCATCGGCTCTTTTCCAAGAGGATTTAATGCGTCATGTACGTTTTAGTTATCCGACAGAAATATTTAAAGAACCTCAATTTGAAATTGATAATGAAGGAAAACCTTACTGGATTATTCCACTTGCAAAATACGAAGGAGTCGGATTAAAAGAAGATATTCATGGCGTTATTACAGTGGACCCAGTTACAGGAGAAATGGAAAAATATGAACTAGATCAAATTCCTACTTGGATTGATCATGTTTATGATGCCGGATTAATTATCGACCAAGTAAATAATTGGGGAGAATATCGAGAAGGATTCTTTAATTCTATTTTTGGTCAAAAGAATGTAGTACAGACGACGGAAGGATATAATTATACGGTTATGAACGACGATGTCTATCTTTATACCGGACTTACTTCTAAAGTCTCTGACGAATCGAATTTAGGCTTTATTTTAACCAATATGCGTACGAAAGAGACAAAGTTCTATGCGGTTCCAGGAGCCGAAGAATATTCGGCGATGGCAAGTGCAGAAGGACAAGTACAACAGATGAATTATATTGCTACGTTCCCATTACTAATTAATTTAAATGGTACGCCAACCTATCTTATTTCTTTAAAAGATAATGCCGGGCTAGTTAAGATGTATGCTTTTGTCGATGTGGCAGATTATCAGAAAGTAGTTGTAACGGATGCTTCTGAAGGAATTGAACAAGCGGCTAAAAACTATTTGGGTGGTCGAATCGAAAGTGATCAAAAACGTTTAGAGAAAGAAATTAGAATAAATATGGTTACAACCGCTTCGATCGACGGCACGACCTACTATTACATCGAAGATAGTGAAGACAAGAAATATCGAGTTTCAATTAAGACAAACGAACGGGTACTTCCATTTATAAAACCAAACGATAAGATTACAATTGGGTATTATCAAGAGGAAGATGTAACCGAAATCATCGAAATAAAATAAAAAGGCCTTTTGGGGTCTTTTTTTTATCCACAAAAGATGTGGATAAAAAGAAAAGAATTGACGAGTATCCTAAAAAAGATTTGTCAAATAGGCAAAAAAAAGTTATAATGAAAGGTAGGGAAGAGGAAATAGAATGAATAATCTTAAGATAGGAGAGAAATATGTAATTCATTGCTATAAACATAATGGTAAAATTCATCGTGCCTGGGACGAAGCTATCTTGCTCGAAATTCATGACGATTATCTAGTCTTCGGAAATAATCGTACAAAAGTAGTGGAGTCGGACGGAAGAAGTTGGAGAACAAAAGAACCTGCAGTGATGTATTTCTATAAAAAGCGCTGGTTCAACATTATTGGCCAGTACAAAAAAACAGGTATTTGTTACTATTGCAATATTGCCTCACCCTTTTTGCTCGATGGGAAAACAATTAAATATATTGATTATGATCTTGATTTACGTGTTTTTCCGGATGGATCTTTTAAAGTGTTAGATCGTGGAGAGTACAATTATCATAAAAGTATCATGCATTATTCCGAAGATTTAGATCGTATTTTAAAATATGAATTATCTAATTTGATTGCATGGGCAAGAGCTAAAGAAGGACCATTTCAAAAAGGTAAAGTAGAATATTATTGTAATATGTACAAAGACATGAAAAAGAAAATAGGAAGTTTTGAATAACTTTCTTTTTTTGTCATTTTTTTGAATAAGTAGAATATTATAATAAGGTAGCAGAAAATAAAAAAAGAAATAATAGATGGCCTAAAAACAGCATATTTAGTAAGAAAAAAGTAAAAATTGAGTCCAAAATGAAAAATATTTCGAAAAAAATCATTTTTTGTGTTGACTTCCCCAAAAAGAAATGTTACATTAATGGAGCAGTTCGAAAAAAGAACGAATATATCTGTAAAAAAATCTTTTAAAAAAACTAAAAAAAGTTGTTGACAAAAGAGAATTGTGCATGATATATTAGTTAGCGAACTTGCAGAAAGTTCATATGTCAAAGAAATAAAAAATTTAAAAAAGTGTTGACTTTTCTAAAAATCTTTGATATATTGGAAACGCAACTCGGAAAATACAAAATGTTGATCTTTGAAAACTGAGCAAAACGTCAATTTTGAGTAGCTAGGATTTTTTTTAAATAATCAAACCAAACAAATTATTTTTTTTGGAGAGTTTGATCCTGGCTCAGGATGAACGCTGGCGGCATGCCTAAGACATGCAAGTCGAACGGAGTGACCCATTGATTGTGGAGTGCTTGCACAAAACATGACGTGGATTTTCACTTAGTGGCGCAAGGGTGAGTAACACGTAGGTAATCTGCCTTTGGGACTGGGATAACAGTTAGAAATGATTGCTAATACCGGATGATATATAAGATGATACGTTGTCTTATAGTAAAAGAAGCTCTCAAGCTTCACCTAAAGATGAGCCTGCGGCGTATTAGCTAGTTGGTGGGGTAAAGGCCTACCAAGGCAACGATGCGTAGCCGACCTGAGAGGGTGATCGGCCACACTGGGACTGAGACACGGCCCAGACTC
>CANRCR010000029.1 GCA_947629165.1 uncultured Bacilli bacterium | reverse complement strand
CAATTATCATTTTTACTATATCATATCACTTTAATTTTTTTTACTTTTTGGTCTCACATCATTTACAACTACACATATTCATTTCATATTTAATGTTTTTCTATAAATTTCAATTAAATCCAAATCAAAGAATTTCATATTTTTTTATTTTAAAACTCGAACCATAAAAGTTCGAGTTTACTATCTTTCTGGTGCCTAAGAAGGGACTTGAACCCTTACGATGTTGCCACCACTGGATTTTGAGTCCAGCGCGTCTACCGATTCCGCCACTTAGGCAAATAAAAAGTACAAAAAGATTATAACATAGTATTTTATACTTTTTCAAGAACAATATCTTTTAATACTTCCCAAATTTTAACCATGGCATAAGTATCGAGTTGACAATAAGTTAAAAGATTCTTTCGAACTTGTTGTTGTTCTTCTAAAGAAAGTTCTCCTAATCGAGCAAAAGCATTCATCGCTTCACTGCCGTTATGAATCAATTCCAAATGATGATAATCGAGACTAGGATCATTTGGAAATAACGCCGGTAAAACATATTTAATCGAATAAGATCCTTGCATTTCTTTCGTATAATAAGAACGTTTAAAGAAAGGAATCATCAAATCACAAATATGGTCATGGATATTCATCAAATGATCTGATAAATCGGAAAAAAGATAAGCGAGTTGTTTGATAACCGTCTTTTCAAAGCTCATATTATAGGCAAGCACCGTGACGTCTTGTGGAATATCTTGGACGAGTTGTTCAGCTAAAGCTCTTCTCGGATCTTTTAAAGCTTCCGCCAAAAATTCTTTATGTTCTAACTTTCCATTTTCTTTTTCAATATAATGAAGTGAATACTGAAAAGGAATTTGCATGTACGGTTTAATTCCATCGTATAAAGGAATTGCCTGTTGAAAAGTTTCAAAATCTAGAAAATAAAGTGGATAAGATAAAGTATCGATAAAAGAAGCAATTGCCTTTTTATCGATAAAAGGTTCTTTTTGATATAATTCAAATTCGATTTGCTGTCGTATTTTCCAATCGATTTTTTCTTTTAATAAATCTTCAAAGCGATAGACTCCTTTTTGATAAAAAGCAAACTTCTTACTTTGTTGCATTCTCCGAAGATCAAAGACATTCGGTTTTTCACAAGATTTCGTACAGTAAGCAAAAAAAGGACAATCGTAAGGTTTGACACATTGCATGCCTAATACCTGTTCAGGTTCTTCTTTTTGCTGATTACAAGAAATAATTTCTTTTATATTGCGGGCTACTTCTTTTTGCTTATCAAAAACAATAGAAGTTACCTCTTCTACATGGAACAATTCTTTTAAATTTAAATTACCTTTTCTTACGTAATTTCGATTTAAATATACTACCGAAGCCTTGTCGACACGATATCCTAGTTGTAAAAGAATATACACTTGATAGGCCAAATCCTCGATAAAAACAGGTTTTAATTCAGTAGCACTTTTAACTTCGTACACCTCAAACGAATCTCCTTGTTTTTTCAAAAGATCGACACTACAAAATAAAGAATCATAGAAAAAAGAAGCCTCGGTAATTACGACATTTTGAAGTAGTAACAAATGCTTCGTATCTGAAAGCATAACTTCTAAATCTTCATTATATTTAATGTCGATATGAGGTCCTAATAAATCTTTCGCAACCTTCCCTACCTCGGTTCCATTATCTAAAATAGCTTCCGAAGAAAGGGGTCCTTTTTCGTTAGGGCAATGTTCTTCGAGCCATCCCATTTTGTGGCATTGAAGCGCATTGCAATATTTTGTTTTCGATAAAGCCATAACATTCCTCGCCCGATTCTAAATCGCATCTGTTTCTGATTCTTGATAACGAGAATCATATAAATCTACTTCGTCCGAAGCAATTGGTTTTGTTTCCATAAATTGATCTAGCGATGGTAAATCATCGATGGTAGCAAGTCCAAAGAAATCTAAAAACTCACTTGTCGTAGCATAAAGAATAGGTCGTCCAGGTAAATCACTTCGTCCTGCTTCTTTAAGAAATCCTTTAGCCACTAATTTACGAATCATTTGACTACTTCCGACCCCACGAACTTCATCCACCTTAAGACGAGTCATCGGTTGATTGTAAGCAATAATAGCTAACGTTTCGAGTGCTGCTTGACTAAGCGTGTTGGTCATCGGATTTTCAATTAATTTTTTATAATATTCGTGATGTTCTTTTTTCGTTGTTAACTTAAAAGTATTCCCTAAAAAATTAATCCGTATTCCACGATCTGGTTGATCGTATTTTTCCCGTAAAGAACTAACTAATGATTTTGCCGTTTCATCATCGACTTCTAAAATATCTTTAATTTGGTCGAGGGTTAATCCATCTTCTCCTACTACGAAAAGAAGACCTTCTAAAATTGCTTCCAACTGAATCTGTTCATTCATGCTTCCACCTCTTTTTGACAACAGTAAATCGATTCAAAGTTTCCTTCTTGTTCAATCGTCAACTGATGTGCTTTGGCCATTTCCAATATCGTTAAAAAGGTGACGACAACATATTCTTTCGTAAGGACATCGAAGAGTTCAAAAAATGATACCCTTTTCTTTTCTTTTAAAATATTTCGAATCGATTTACGACGTTCCTCAATCGTAATTTCCCGTCTCGTAACTTTGGTTTCGATTGGTTTTTCTAATTGTTTTTGTTTTAAAAAATGTTCGAAAGCCGTCACCAAATCATCGAGAGTAACATCCGTACTAAGAACCGTATTTTCATCGGCATATTCCGTTAAGTTTTCAGGAAGTTTAGTATAAAATTCTTGTCGCATCGATTCGAGTTCCTTTAACCCTTCCGTAATATCTTTATAACGTTGATACTCGATAAGACGTTGCACTAGTGCTTCCTTCGGATCCTCTTCCTCCACTTCATCCGAGGATACATCGTTTCGAGGAAGTAATAATCTTGATTTCATTTCAATAAGTTCCGAAGCCATCACTAAATATTCACTGGCAACATTTAAATTTAGACGTTCCATACTTTGTATATAAGAAAGATATTGATCTGTAATTACTTCGATTTGAATATCGAAAAGATCCATCTTATTTTCTTTAATCAAATGCAATAATAAATCGAGGGGACCCTCAAATTGATCGATTCTAACTTCGTATTCCATACCGTTCCTCCTCGGTTATTACTAATTAATATTATACTGAAAAACAAAAAAAGCGTCAAACAATATTCACTTTTTAAAAACTTTGCGTTATAATAAATCTGTTACCAAACGGAGAGTTGTCTGAGTGGTCGAAAGTGCGGCACTCGAAATGCCGTGAACGTTTATGCGTTCCTAGGGTTCAAATCCCTAACTCTCCGCCATTAAGAAAAAAAAGAGAATTAACGTATAATTCTCTCAGACTGTTGACAAATAGGTAAATAAATTTACTTATTTGTCTTTTTTTATAAAAAATGAAAAATCTAGGCTACTCTCCTAGATTATGCGTAATGATGTAAGGCGAACTTTTTGAGATTCATGCATGCATAAAGAAGAGTCAATTCTCGATGGACCCTTTCTTTTGTTCTAAAGTATGTATTCCTCAAGCCATACTTCATTTTTCCGTCTGCAAAAACTCTTTCTATATGTTGAGG
>CANRCR010000028.1 GCA_947629165.1 uncultured Bacilli bacterium | reverse complement strand
CATCGAAAAAGAAATATAAATTTTTTAAATATAAAAAGAAATAGGCGACAGCAAAGTCGTCTTTTATAAACGGAAAATAATTGCATAAAAAAGAAACTTATGCTATTATTATGTTGTTGTTTTGCCCAGTCGCCAAGTGGTAAGGCATCGGACTCTGACTCCGACATGCGCTAGTTCGAATCTAGCCTGGGCAGCCATTAGTAATTGAATCATCTTTTTAGATGATTTTTATATAGGAGGTATTTATGACCGATCAAGAACTAGCGGATTTTTTATTCCCAGAGGTAAAAGAAATTGCCTATTACGAAGAAAAATTTGGACCTCGTAATTTAAAAGAAGGAGCAATTGTCACGAGATGTGCACCTAGTCCTACCGGATTTGTACATATGGGAAGTCTCTATCAAGGATTTATTGCCAAACAGATGGCTCGTCAAACGGAAGGGGTCCTTTTCCTACGAATCGAAGATACCGACCAAAAAAGAGAAGTAGAAAATGGTGTCGAAGGAATCGTTAAAGATTTTAAAGAGTATGGCGTAACTTTCGATGAAGGTTATGGAATGGGTGGGTCTTATGGACCTTATCTACAATCGGAACGGGGAGAAATCTACAAAGCTTACGTAAAATATCTCGTTTCGAAAGGATACGCTTATCCTTGCTTCTGTACAGCTGAAGAAATTGAAGAAAATAGAAAGATCCAAGAAGCCACCAAAGAACGGATTGGTTACTATGGAAGATGGAGTACCTGCCGTAATTTGACCAAAGAAGAAATTGTCGAACGGGTGAAGCGAGGAGATCCGTATATTATGCGGATGAAATCGCAAGGCGATTTTAATAAAAAACATTTCTATCACGATGCTATTAAAGGGGATTTAGAGTATCCCGAAAATGATTTAGATCACGTTATTCTAAAATCGGATGGTCTTCCAACTTATCACTTCGCCCATGCGGTCGATGATCACTTGATGCATACGACCCATGTAATTCGAGGCGACGAGTGGGTATCGAGTTTACCGGTACATTTGGAACTTTTCCAATTATTAGGATTTACGCCTCCTCAATACGCCCATATTGCACCGTTAACCAAAAAAGATGAAGAGACGGGAAACATTCGAAAATTGAGTAAAAGAAAAGATCCGGAACTTGCCGTATCTTATTACCATGAAGCAGGAATCCCAGTCGGTGCGGTCAACCTTTTCTTAGCGACCATTGCCAATTCTTCTTTTGAGGAATGGTACTTGCAAAATCAAGATAAAAGCTACGAGGATTTTACCTTCACGTTCGATAAAATGCCCGTAGGGGGAAGCTTATTTGATTTAGGAAAGTTAGAGAGTGTTTCTAAAATTTATTTTTCAAAATTGAGCGCTCAAAGAGTGTACGAAGAGACGTTAACCTATGCGAAAGAATACGATAATGAGTTTGCTTCATTACTCGAAAAGTATCGGGATTATACGATTGCCCTTTTAAATATTGAACGAGAAGTAGAACGTCCACGAAAAGATATTGGGTGCTACAAAGATGTCAAAAAAGAATTCTGGTACATGTACGACGAACTCTTTGAAAAAGAAGAAAATCCATATCAAAACGTTGAAAAGACCTATCCAAAAGAAGATTTAAAAGCTTATTTTGATACGGTATACAACGAACAAGACGATCAAGAGACTTGGTTTAATAAAATTAAAGATTTTGCAGCTAGTCACGGTTATGCAACGAATCGAAAAGAGTATAAAGAAAATCCCGAAGCCTTTAAAGGACAAGTATCCGATTTTTGCGAAATGATTCGCGTTATGGCTACAACCAAAACTATTTCACCTAATTTGTATGACATCTTACAATTACTTGGAAAAGAAAGACTTCAAAAAAGATTATCATTATTTTTAAAATAGCAAGGAATCCCTTGCTATTTTAATTATAGACTTGTCAAAAAAAGATCTTTATGTTAAGATTAAATTACCTTCAAGGAAGGGAATATGGTCTGTTGGTGAAGTGGCTTAACACACCGCCCTCTCAAGGCGGCATTCATGGATTCGAATTCCATACAGACTACCAAGAAATGTCAAGAGCAGTGAATTTGCTCTTTTTATTTATAAAAAATTAGATTAAAAAAAGAAGTCATGGTATAATAAGAATAAAGGGTAGTGTGATAAAATGGATATATTTATTATTGTGGTAGCATGTATATTAGTAGGAGCTACGGTCTTTGTTTTATGGAAACCGAAAGGCAAAGAAAAAGAAAAGGATTTTAACTATTATGTAAATGTACCTTTACAGTACACGATTGATCAATTAGCAGTCCCAATAAATGAAATAAAAAAAGTAGATCCGGACTTTGACCCCAATTATTTTTTGTTTACGACGTATTGCCTTTTTCGGGATACCCAAAAAGCGTGGTCTGACCGCGATTTAGTAACCTTAAAAAAATATATCGGACCGAACCTTTACGAAGTTTATGAAAAAGTAATTAAAGGATTTTTAGAAAAAGGACAAAAAAATAATATTTCAGATATCTTGTTATTGAACTCAAAACTTTGTAGTGTTTCGATTGAAGAAGGAAAAGAGACTGCCGAAGTATTACTTACCATCAGTTGTTATGACTATTTAGTAGCAACCTCATCCCATCGAATTATTACTGGTAATAGTGACCGGAAACTAGCGATTACGTATATTTTAAAATTAGAAAAAGTAGGGAAGGAACCCGACACTTTAGTCGTATGTTCTAACTGTAAACAAATGATGAAAGAAAAACATTTAATTCGTTGTCCTTTCTGTAATTCAGAATTAAATCCAACGAGTTATCAATGGATTATTATTAATAAAAGAGTATTAAAACAAACGGAGTTTTAATGATGAAAGAAAAGTGGACCATTCAAAAATATCAACAGTATCTCGCAAAATTAGCCTCTTATCAAGAAGAGGCTTTTTGTTCTTTTCAAAAGAAATTGATTCCGACTAAAGATTCAATTTTAGGGGTCCGAACTCCAGTACTGCAAAAATTCGCTAAAGAAATTGCGAAAACGGATGTCATTTCCTTTTTAGAAAGGGTAACCGATACTTATTATGAAGAAAAAGTAATTGAAGGCATGGTCATAGCAACACTTCGAGATCAAAAACTTTTTGCAAAATATTTCGACCGTTTTATTCCTAAAGTAGACAATTGGGCTACCTGTGATTTATGTTGTGCTCGGTTTAAAATAATAGCACGATATAAAGAAGTATTCTATTCTAAAATAAAAGAATTGGTCCAAAGCAAAGAAGAATTTAAAGCGCGGATAGGACTCGTGCTCCTGATGAATTATTATTTGGACGAAGACTTATCGAAAATCTTTTCCTTAATAGAACAGATGAAAACAAACGGTTACTATGCTCAAATGGCTGCCAGTTGGTTATTAAGTGTCGCTTTCGTAAAACAGTATGATCAAACGTATGCCTATTTAAAAGAAAATCGTCTTCCGAAAGAAATACATAATAAAGCGATTTCGAAAGCGAATGATTCATATCGGCTAACTCCAAGTCAAAAACAAGCATTAAAGCAATTAAAAAGGATCTAACCAGATCCTTTATTGATACAATTCTTCACGTAAAACTTCGATATTTTTATTCATAATAGTAAGATAATCATCTTTGTTATCGCG
>CANRCR010000027.1 GCA_947629165.1 uncultured Bacilli bacterium | reverse complement strand
TCTAAGATTGCCTGATTCCGTTCTTTTGGAGTTGCCTGTTCTCCTAAAAAGCGATGTGTCAATACACCTGGCCAATTGTCAAAAATAGGAATACATAATCCTGAATCATCTGCGATGGTAGGTTCCTTGGCTATTTCGTAAATTTCCTTTGCCTTTTTTAAAGCATTTCCATAGAAACTGTCCTGATCTTCTTCAACCTCAATCTTAATATTCACATCTTCCAAACTTTTAATCTCTTCCGTTTTAAAAATCGCTTTTAACTCGCTTATTTTTCCTTTACTATTCGTTGCAATTATCATAATTTCCTCCTATAACCATATATCATTCTTTTGTGGATTAAACCGGTACATCTGCGTAGGACGGTAACCTTTATTATCGACCATCGCATTCGCCTTCTCACAATACTTCACAATCTTCTTTCGAAAATTCGATTTATCTACTTTTACTTCCTTGATCATTTCATAAACTAATTTTACATCTTCTAACGTAAATAACGTTGGCAACAATTTAAATACGATATCGGTATAATCTATTCGTGCCTTTAAATATTTATATACCGTTATTATTTCGACCAATTGTTTCTTCTTCGCCACATCAGGCGTATCCACTTCGTGAAAATATTCCACGTTATTGTTACCAACTTTTTCCACCGTTTTAAAAGAGTAATGCTCGTCTCCGATTGTTATTTTATTATCTTGAATGGCAAAATCTACCAATTCATAGTTGTCTTTTAACTTTTTTATTTGTTCCTTATTTATTAATGCCAAATACAAAATATCAATCGATTGATCTTGATAATACTTGGCGGTTCCCATCGTATAAACTTGCTCTAAATGAAACGTTGAACTTCCTATTATTTGATTCAATTGATTTCGCAATAATTCCTTGATATCACTCTTGTCATCGAAGGGAACTCTTACTAATGCATGATCTTTTTTCGTAACAAGCAACTTCAATATTTTTCGATCATTTTTTTTAATATTTGCACTTTTTTCACTTTCGAGTACAAACATACACCCAACCAAAGTAAGTTGCATAATATCACCTCATTTTCTTTCTTCATATAGTATATTATACTATAAGATATCTTAAGTCAATATTTCCATAAAAAAAGACCTTATTAAGGTCTTTAATCACTCGTCGTCAATGTTACCGAAGTCGTTCTTTCGCTTCCATCACGTATATACGTTAACTCGATAGTATCGCCTGGATTATGTTTAAATAAACGATACTTCAAATACGCTGCATTCTTAACCGTCTCTCCATCCATTCGAATGATGACGTCTCCTTTTTGTAATCCTGAACGACTTGCTCCACTTCCTTCAACGGTACTGATAACTACGACTCCTTGTTCAATATTCTTATCGAGCCGTACGCCATTTTGATAAAGTAAATACGTATCCGTTACATTTGCCATCGTTATTCCGATTAATGGTCGTACAATTTTTTCTCCTTTTTCAAGCGTTGGAATATACTGCATTGCATCTTCAATCGAAATAGCAAAGCCCATACCTTCAATTTCATCTTGAACTAGTTTTAACGAATTAATACCGATTACTTCTCCATTTACATTAAGAAGAGGTCCTCCACTATTTCCTGGATTAATAGCTGCATCTACTTGAATTACACTCATTATGAAATCTTCTGAATTATTTACTTCGACTGAAACCATTCGATTCTTACCGGATAAGGTACCTTTTGTTACACTTCCCCGATATTCGTATCCCAAAGGTGCCCCGACTGTAAATACTGTATCTCCTAAGGCTGCACTTTCACTACTACCGAGCGTTGCTACTTGAAGCACATTGGCTTTATCAATTCGAACGACAGCCAAATCGAGATAAGGATCACTTCCTAGTACTTTTCCTTCCACTTCTTCATCGTTCGCTAAAACTACTACAATCCGAGATCCATTCTCAATAACATGATGATTCGTTATAATGTATCCATATTGATCATCCGTCTTATAAACAAATCCACTTCCGGTTCCATACAAGTTATTATTACTTGTATAATTTTCAATCATTACGACCGCATTATAGATTTTACCTACTGCTGTACTGATACTATTTTCATTAATCGTCACATTGTTTGCACATTGTATAACGCCTTTATCACTTGCATTTCCTAATATTTTATCCGTTGCTTCTTCTCTTTGAAAAGGTGTCAAAAGTACAAAATAACTAAATAAGCCCCCAATCATGAACGTTACTAAAAAGTAACTGATTGTAACTAATCGATTTCTCATTCTTCAACCTTCCTTCCAATCGTTCCAATTTCTTTCCAATTTTCTGGAAATCCCATACGATCTAATACTTTATTTAATGGAATCGATTTCAAATTATATTCCAAATTCTTTAAAATATGATCTACTTCTTCTACTAAGTTTTTCATATCTTGTTGATTAAGTAATTGTCTTAACATAATCACTAACGCAAACAGGTCATTTTTTCCATAAACGTATTCCCCATCTACTTTTTCAATTCCTAAAAGCGCATGGTAAATCGTATCATTTATTTGTTTTTGGGTCTTATTTTCAAATAAGATATCCTCATGGGCACAAAGATTACGATAATTTGCCAAAATCGGTAAATAGGTAATTAACTCATCTACGTCTACATGATAAATATCGGCAATCGCTAACTGATCTTCTTTCTTTAAAATCGAAAAAAGTTCTCCAACGATTCCAAACGATAACACTTTCACTAATATCCATAAAGGAATATAGCCATAGTTATTGATATAGTGCATCGTTGCTGTATGTTGACTACCATTAATACGAATCTGCCGTTTCATCTTTTTAATTAAATCGGAAACTTGTCTTGAACGAGCCGGATCTTCATTAAAATTCTTCGGTTTTAAATAATCATTCTCTTTATAACCATATTTCTTTGATAACTGATAAGAGATAATTGATTTTAAGTTGTTTTCGATAATTAATAAGTTTTTAAATATAATATTTCGAAAAGACCGATCAAAAAGAAATAAACTGTACAATTCTTCAAAAGTGGTTCCTTCGATAAAACTTTTATCGGTCGCCGATTTTAAGAACAAATGACGATATCCATTTAAAAAGAAATAATTTTCACGTAAGAGTACTTCTCTTGCATAATCGGGATCTTGAACAACTAATCCTTTATACTTTAATATTTCAATCTGTTCATCTAAGGTTTTGAACTTCTTATTGTCTTTCATTGCCATGTTTTCTCACCTACTATAGATTATAGCACAAAAAATATGTAAAATATATGAAAAACTCATGAAAAAATATGTTATAATTTGACGTAGAGAAAAGAGTGATAATATGCCTAGTACTATAACGCATGCTTATTTTGCAATGGATGTCTATGAACGGATGCCAATCAAACGTCGTGAATTTCTTTTGGAATACAAGGACCGGCTTAAATTATCAGCTCAAGGAATGGATCCTCTTTTCTTTTATAACATCGTCAATTTAAAAAAAGGAAAACAAATGCGTCTCTTTGGTCATTATTTTCATCAACATCATTCTTTTCTTTTTTTTGAAACATTAATCAACTATATTAAATATAATGGTTATCGAAATCATCCCGATGTTATGGCTTTTTTATACGGTCAACTTTGTCACTATGAACTCGATAGTACATGTCATCCTTATATTATTTATTTTACTGGAAATTATGATAAAAGTGATCCTACAACATTAAAATATAATCATGTCCACGGCGAATGGGAATCATTAATCGATAATTATTTTATTCAAGAACGAAACCAGATACTCCCTTGGAAATTCGATACAATTTCTTTTTGTTTCCATTTACCGCCTTTATCGAAAGAATTAAAAGAAGTAATCGATTTTACTTATAAAGAAGTTTTTGGAATTCAAGGAATGAGTACTTATTATGAAAAGGCCTTACAACATATGCGGACCTTTTATCGAATCTTTCGACAGGACTTTTATGGGATTAAAAAAGTAGGTTATCAAGTCGTCGACTTTGTTTCTCCTAAAAAATTACTTCGTAAAAGTGTACTATCTTATCATTTTAAAGTACAAAATAAAGAAAAATTACTCAATTTAAATCATGAAAAATGGTATCATCCTTCGAATAAGCGAAAGACTTCGACCGAATCTTTTCTCGATTTATATTTAAAAGCTTTATTTGAAACTGTTTCAGTTTTAAGAGAAGTAGATCGTTATCTTTATACGAATAAAAAAGTAAACCTTAAAAAAGTGATTAAAAATAAATCTTATGTTACCGGTTTTGATTGCGACCGACCTTACGAATTAAAATATTTTGCATTTTAATTCTTTTTTTGTATGAGATAAGATACGTATTCCCATAATATTACTAGGTGATATTATGTTTTATAATCATGCCATTTTAAAAGTTAATGGCGAGGATGTACTTTATCTTTATTTGAATTCGACCTATGAGTTTGCAAAAGACTTTTATGGAGAAAATCGAAAAAAAACCATCTATGAAAAAGTACAAAATTATATTCAAAATAGTGGTATTTCTTTTTCTGGGAAAAAGATTTATTTAGTCGTTAATGGAATTATCGTGAGTTCTTTAACGATTGATCCTATAAAAAGAGATGGAAAACAGAATGTAGATCAAATGCTTCCTTTTTATCAGTACGTCGAGATATTATCAGATTTACTTCCTGAAGATCAAGAAATTGAAATATTAGATACTGGGGAAGAACTTCCTATTACAGCAGGTAAATTTATATCTTTAAAACGGAGTTCCGGTATTTTAGAGCGTTTTTATTTAGAAGATTATGCTTATGGCGTCGTCTGTGCTGAAATGCCTTACTCTTTTCAAAAAGAAGCAATGAAAGCAGAAGCCGTATTAGCACGAACTTATGCCCTTTGGCAAGAGCAGCATGGATCGATTGTGAAAGAGCGAAACCGCATCCAAATCTATGCCGATAAAGAAAATTTAAAAAGTTTATGGAAAGATAAATATACGGAATATGCACAGGCAATCAAGACGGCAGTTAAAGAGACACAGGGAGAATATCTTACCTATCATCATGAACCAATCGAAGTCTATACGCACGTTGTAAATCATGGAAAAACAGAAGATGCGAACGATTTTTTATTCCGGGATGTTCCTTATTTAAAGAGTGTCGAAAGTCCTTGGGATTTAGAAGAGTTTCCTTATACGAGTTCCACTACTTTTTCATTTAAAGAACTCAGTTATCTCTTACATCAACCGATTAATAAAGATACGATTGTATGTGTAGAAAATCATACCATCGGTGGAAGAGTTAAGCAATTACGTATTGGTGACTATCGATATCGGGTCGATTATTTATATCGTTTACTTCATTTAAGAGGATCTGATTTTATTGCCCATACGACCGAGGAAGGAATTACTTTTACTTTTCTTTCTCTTGAAACCGGATTAGGACTTAGTAAATATGGTGCCAACGGAATGGCTAAACAAGGATACGATTATAAAAAGATACTTTCCCATTACTTCCCTAATACAGAAATAGAAAAGATTAGTTAAAATCAACTAATCTTTTCTAAATTACAATAAAGAAAAAAGTCTTCGTAAAGAAGGCTTTTTTTAGTCTATTATTCAATATATTTTCTTAGTTCCATACTATCCGTCAAATTCAAAATATATCTTTTTATAATCGTAAATATTTAATTTTATATAAATTAAAAGGATTGTTTCCATTTAGGTCACAATCCTTAAATATTATAATTCATTAGAATCATTCTTCAATTGATAATAAGAACTACATTTTAGTAAATATTTTTATTTTAAAATATACTCCTATCAAAGCAATTGATACGGATGAAA
>CANRCR010000026.1 GCA_947629165.1 uncultured Bacilli bacterium | reverse complement strand
AAAGAAAGGATTTGACGATATGAAAGTAATCGTACCTGGAAAAGGAATATTATACGAAGTATTTCCGAATGCGTTTGCTTTAGGATTAGCGTTAACGAAATACTCAGTAAATTATTCGAAAGAATTAGTTGAAATACGTGATAAATATGGTCTTGCTATGGGACCTGCCGATCCTTTTGAGGAAGAAAAACCAAGAGATTATCGCGTTGGTGCCTATATTGTGAATGCAGAAGCCTATCTTAAGGACGAAAAAGAAAAAACGAAAATAAAAAAATAAGAGAACTTGATACGTCGTATCAAGTTTTTTGATATAATAAAGAAAAAAGGGAGGAAGAAGTATGCTTATTAAATCTGCTGCCATTGATCGTTTGTTAAGAGAACATCCGAATTTAGGAGAAAGAAGATTCGGTTTACCAGATATAGGAATTCGTATGGATAATGAAGCATTTAATCCAACGGTTAAAAAGATTGCCGATGCCATCAACTTTTACGGATATGAAGTGCGTGATGAAAATATAACGACTGTTCCCGATACGGATTTAGGGGGAGGAAATCCAATGCAATTTCGACCTTTCCCGCTATCGATTGAAGCGATGAAAAAATCGTTGGATGAGGGAAACCTTTATCGTTATCCTTATACTGAAGGAGACGATAATATCAGAAAAGTCCTATTATCCTATATTGAGCAAGAAGGGTTTATCAATACAGAACCTTATAATTATAAAGATGTCGATGAAAAAGGATTATCAGTACATAATTTGACCTTTTTACCTTCTACTTCCATTGCTTTTAATATGATTGTAAGTATTATTTCAAAACCGGGAGATGTGATTTTAATTCCGGGACCGAATTATGGATTATTTACGATTCGTGCCGAACGAGCCGGAGCCGAAGTAGAACTTCTTCCTTTAGAAAAAGAAGACCATTTTTTAGTGAATCCAGAAAAACTAGCGAATAAGATTGACGATATAAACGATAGTTTGCAAAAGGTATATCATTGGCGAAAAGGATATGTACCGAGAGTCGTGGCCTTTTTAAATACGAATCCCAATAATCCAACAGGAAAAGTCATGGGAGAAAAGGAAAAAGATCGTCTTCAAAAGATTGGGGAAGTATGTCTCAAAAGAGGTGTCTTTGTAATCGATGATCTCGTCTATCGCGATTTGGTTTTTGATAAAGATAATATTGCTAAACCACTCGCCTCTTTCCCTGGAATGTTTCGAAATACAATCTCTTTAATGGGATTATCGAAGAGTTATGGCATGGCAAGTCTTCGTGCCGGATTCGTCGTGGCGGATGAAATCATTATTCGCGAAGTGATAAATCGTATTTTCCAAGAGATGGACTCTTCGCCAGATATCGTTGGGCAAGCGTTAAAAGGAGCCTTTAATGCAACTCCGGAAAGAAAAGAAGCATACGATATATATTTCACAGAACTTCGTTTAAAATATTACGAAAAATATCAATTGTTAAAAGCTTTAGTAAATGGAGTAGATTCGGTTGATTCCCGTTATAAAGAAAAAATAAGTGATAAGATTTTAAATGTTTTAGGAAGTGAAAAAGGAACCAAATTACTTTCGGGTCTTCCTTATGTAACGTTTCCTGAACAACTCGAAGTAGAGTCAGGCTTCTTTGCTATTCTCGACTTTACGCGTATAAAAGGAATGCGTTACAACCAAGAGATGATTACGAGTGAAAAAGATTTATTAAAATTTTTCTATAAGACGTGTCGTATTCGATTCTTAGTTGGACAATCGATTAGTTGGCCTTATAGTGAAGAATTAATTGGAAGAGTAACCTTCGCCCTCGAAGATGATCGGATGATTAAGGCCTTTTACCAAATGTATCAGGCGTTGTTATTGCTCGAAGAAAAAGAGGATTATATTATTCGTAAAAATATCCTAGAAGATCAAGAACAAATGGCGCATATTAAAATTGATGGATGGCGTAATGCTTACGATGAAATTATTGCTTCCAAATATCTAAAATCGCTCGATTATACGAAACAGACCGAACGTTATATCAGCAGTTTTGATGAATATAAAGATTTGGTTCTAGTGGCCGTAAGAGGAAAAGAAGTGTTAGGATACGCTTGTTTTGATCCGATTGAAAAAACAGGTAAATACGATTCGGAATTAGTGAGTCTTTATATAAAACCGGATAATATCCACAAAGGAATTGGTACGAACTTATTAAAAGAAACGGCCAAAGAGCTACTATCGAAGGGAAAATCAAACATGATTGTTTGGTGCCTTGCAAAGAATGAAAATGCCAAAGCGTTCTATTTTAAACGAGGTGGCAAAATCGTCGAAGAGAAAAAAGTAAAAATCGGAGAAGAAATGTATCCGTCGGTAGGAATTTATTTTGATTTAACGATGTTAGTGAACCGAACCATTGAGGAATAAAAATGAAGGACGAAGCAAAGATTGAAAATGCGCTCGAACGATTATCGAAATCTACTTTTCGAAGTCGCTTCCATCTAAAAGAAAAAGAATGGCACTACATCAACGATAAAGGAATGGATACCATCGAACGTCATGCGCACGATTTTATTGCCAAACGATTGGCACCGAAAGAAATTCCAAACGATGGGAAACAGACACCTATGCGAGGACATCCTGTTTTTATTGCGCAACACGCGACAGCTACTTGTTGCAGATCTTGTTTATACAAATGGCATCACATTGCACCCCATAAAGAATTATCTAAAGAAGAACAAGACTATATTGTTCATCTCATCATGACCTGGATTAAAAAAGAAACTAGATAGCGAAATTTTGGAATGAAATTTCGCTTTTCCTTTCATAATAAAAAAGAAAGGAGAATCCTTATGGATCAAAAAAATGAATTATTAGAGTATATTTATCGTGATGCGGAGATGTCTTGTTTCAGTTTAACCGAATTGTTAAAAGATTTAAATGGAAAAGATAATAAGATTAAAAAGACCGTAGAAAATATCTTAAAAGGATATGAACGTTATTTGAGCGAGTCGGAAGAAAAGTTAAAAGAGGCGAACGTCGAATTAAAACAGACGAGTCCGATGGCTCGAATGGTATCGAGTATGGGAGTAAAACAAGAAGTTAAAAAAGATAATAGTGATGCCTCGATTGCCGATATGTTAATTAAAGGAATATCGATGGGAACACTCGATATGGAAAAAAGAATTAATAATTATAAAGAAGATATCGATAAAGCAACCCTTCGTTTAGCCAAAGATTTTTATCAATTTCAACAAGATAATTTAGAATCTTTAAAACGATATTTATAAAGAAAAGAAAATTCTAGTAACAACTAGAATTTTTTGGTATAATGAAGAAGAGAAAATAGGGTGAAATCATATGCGGAAAAAAAGGAAACTAAAAGTAGGCATTTTAGTTGGTTTAGCTGTCTTTTTGATTGCTGTTATGGGAGCTATTTTAATTTTTTTAAAAATACAAGGAAACAACCGAAAAGAAATGATTGAAAAACATTATGGTAATGTCGTACAAGTGAGCAAAGATACGAAACTCTTTCGCAAAGAAGATGCAAACTATCGAGCTGTGGGAACACTTTACGAAGGGACCATCCTCTCTTTAGAGGAAAAAGAAAAAACGACGGAAGAAGGTTACTTTTTACTAAAGGATACCGCTTATTATGTTTTTTATGAAGATGTGGAACGAAAAGAGATAGAAGAGGATACATCTTATAATTATCTCGTCTTTAATGAAAATGCAAATCTAAAAAGTGGAACGACACTTTATCAAAATGAACAAAAAATACTTGAAATTACGGAAAATATGGTATTCCCGATTGTTGAAAAAAATGACAAAACTTATCGTGTCTCTTTCCAAAACAAAATTTATGAAGTCGCATCCGACCGAGTAGAAAATACACAAGAAGCCACCAATACGACGGAAGAAGAAGCAACACATATTCCTATTTTACATTATGGTGTCATGGACGAAGAAAAAATAAAGACACAGTTAGGATGGATAAAAGAATTAGGCTATGAGGCCATTACTTGGGATGAATGGAATCGTTGGCAAAAAGAAGAAATAAGACTTCCTAAAAAAAGAGTTTTATTACTATTCGATGTTTTAGATCAAAAACAAAATACTTGGCTCGATGAAGAAAATTATAAACGAGTGACCATCAGTGAAACTGGAAAAACCGAATGGGTGCATCAAAATCAATCGAGTACGAAAGGTGAGATAACGAAAATACCGACGTACAAGATGACTTCGGAACTTACGAAAGAAGATATTTCGAAGATGTTGGAAGGAAAGATGGAGAAAATCGAAGAGGAGTCTTTGATTGCAACCAAAGTAGCGGTTTTGAACTATCACTTTTTCTACGATGGAAACGTAGGAAACAACTGTAATGAAACAATCTGCCTCGACAGTCGTAAATTTGAACAACACTTGCAATATTTAAAAGAAAACGGTTTTAAAACAGTAACCATGGAAGAATATCGTGCTTGGATTTATGATGAAATTAATTTACCTAAGAAAAGTGTTTTGATTACCATCGATGATGGCGCTGCAGGAACGAGTAAAATTAATGGCAACATTTTAATTCCGATGCTCGAAAAATACGACTTAAAAGGGACCTTATTTTTAATAACGGCATGGTGGGATTTAGCCAATTATCAATCACCGAACCTTGAAGTGGAGTCACACGGATACGATATTCATGTATCTGCAACTTGTGATGGGGAGTCGAAAGCTAAAGCCCTTTGCTTGAGTAAAGAAGATTTAGTTACCGATTTAAATAAATCAATCGATATTTTAGGAACGAAGATTGCTTTCTGTTATCCTTTTTATGCTTATAATAACACGGTTATAGAAGCTACTAAAGAAAGCGGATTTGCCCTTGGTTTTGCAGGAGGTAACTATAAGTCGACGAAAAAGAGTAACAAATATGCGATACCGCGTTATCCCATCTACGATAGTATCACGATGAGTCAGTTTATTAACATGGTAAACTAATCCCTTAAATGTGGAAAAAAATGTAAATATAAAGAAGGGTTTATATCCTTGAGTTACTTATGATATAATACCTATGAACCGCATAAAATAGTTAGGATGAAAAGAGATGAGAATATGTTAGAACTAAAAAACATCAGTAAAATATATGAAACGGCCGGTTTAAAACAAAAGGCCTTAGACAAAATTAGTATTCAATTCCGGGAATGTGAATTCGTCTCGATTTTAGGACAGAGTGGTAGTGGAAAAACGACGATGTTAAACATTATCGGTGGACTTGATAATTATACGAGTGGAGATTTGATTATCAATGGTGTCTCGACGAAAAAATATAAAGATCGGGACTGGGATACCTATCGAAATCACTCGGTCGGTTTTGTATTCCAAAGTTATAATTTGATTCCGCACCAAACCGCGCTCTCCAACGTCGAGTTAGCCCTCACCTTATCGGGTATAGACAAAGAGGAACGAAGAAGAAGAGCGAAAGCTGTTTTGCGCAAAGTAGGATTACAAGAGCACATGTATAAAAGACCGAACCAAATGTCGGGAGGTCAAATGCAACGGGTTGCTATTGCGCGTGCTTTAATCAATGATCCAGATATCTTACTCGCTGACGAACCAACGGGAGCTCTCGATTCAGAGACTAGTGTTCAAATTATGGAATTATTAAAAGAAATAGCTCAAGAAAAGCTAGTCATTATGGTAACCCATAATCCGGATCTTGCCGAAAAGTACTCGACACGTATTGTCAAATTGTTCGACGGTCATATTACCGATGACTCAAATCCGGTAAAAAAAGGAAAAACGATAAACGAAGAGAAAAAAGAAAAGACCAAACAAAATTCGAAAAAGAAAACTTCCATGTCCTTCTTGACCGCTTTATCACTCAGTTTGAATAACTTGATGACCAAAAAGGGAAGAACGATATTGACTGCTTTAGCAGGATCGATTGGAATTATTGGAATTGCTCTTATCATGTCTTTATCCAATGGAGTTCAAGAGTATATTAAAAGAGTCGAAGAAGATACTTTGTCTTCGTACCCATTAACGATTCAAAAAACATCGGTCGATACGACAAGTATGATGTTAACGATGATGGGACAAAATCGTGAGATTGAGAATAAAGAAGAAAATAAAGTTTATTCCAACAATATTATGTCGGATATGATTACTTCGTTATCGAATGAAATGCGCACCAACAACTTAAAAGATTTTAAATCGTATATTGAAAACGAAGGAAAAGAGATTAATGATTACGTAAGTGATATTAAATACAGTTATAATTTAAATATCAACTTATATAAGGCAGATTACGAAGACAAGATTGTCCAAGTTAATCCAAGTACTGTTTTTGAAAATTTAGGAATGGATGCTATGGGAACAGATATGGCTTTCAACATAGGTGAAATCAATTCGTGGACCGAACTTACTGACAATCGTGAACTATTAGAATCACAGTACGATTTGGTAGCAGGACATTGGCCAAATGCCTATAACGAAGTAGTGTTAGTAGTAGACGAAGATGACCAAGTAAGTGATTATGCCCTCTATTCGTTAGGTCTTCTCAATCAAGATGAATTAAAAAGTATGATTCGTTCGATTATGGAAGGAAAAGAATTAGAAAAAGCCGAACAAAAAGTTTATGATTATAACGAAATTCTCGGTTTAAAATATAAATTAGTACTAAATACAGATTACTATCAATACAATAAGCAAAC
>CANRCR010000025.1 GCA_947629165.1 uncultured Bacilli bacterium | reverse complement strand
AAATTAGTAGCCAAAGAGACGCTCGAAATATTAGCTCCGATTGCGCACCATTTAGGAATTCATAAAATTAAAAGTGAATTAGAAGATTTATCGCTTCGTTATTTAAAACCCGATGTCTTTTACGATATTGCCGAGAAGTTAAATAATACAAAGCTAGAACGTGACAACGCCGTGAATGAAATGTTAAATAGTGTAAGTCTTCTTTTGACCGAACATAATATCAAACATGAAATAAAAGGTCGTGCGAAAAGTATTTACAGTATTTATAATAAATTAGATAAAGGGAAAAAGTTTAGCGATATTTACGATTTGTTAGCTTTACGTATCATCGTTGATACCGAACAAGAGTGTTATGTCGCATTAGGTTTGATTCATTCGAAGTATCGTCCACTTCCGAAACGTTTTAAAGATTATATCGCTATGCCAAAAGCCAATATGTATCAATCATTACATACGACGGTGTTTGGTATTGATGGACAACTTTTTGAAATTCAGATACGTACGTATGCCATGGATGAGGTAGCCGAAAATGGAATTGCTTCCCACTGGGCATATAAAGAACATAAGAATGCAAGTGAACTGATGAAGAACACCACGGAGCAAAAACTACAATTCTTTAAAGCGATTATCGATTCGTCCAACGACAAGATGACGAGTGAAGAGGTAATGGATACCATCAAAGACGAATCACTAGATAGTAGTATTTATGTATTTACTCCGAAAGGCGATGTCTTCGAGCTTCCAAAGGGAGCAACGCCAATCGATTTTGCTTACCGTGTTCATACGCAAGTAGGGGATACGATGGTAGGAGCAATCGTCAACAACAGTATTGTTCCACTCGATTATGAATTACACAATAATGATATTGTCAAAATTAATACTAACAAGAATTCAAAAGGACCTTCGAAAGAATGGTTAAATATTGCCCGTTGTGCACAGACGAAAAACAAAATTCGTTCTTTCTTCACCAAAAGTGAAAAAGAAATTAATATTGAACGAGGAAAAGATGCCCTCGAAAAAGAATTACGAAAAAGAAAAATCGTCTATAATGATTTTTATACCGATGAAAATATAAATAAGCTTCTAAAAGAACTAAAAGTAGATTCGCTAGAAGATATTGAACTAAATATTGGAACGGGTAAATTCCAAGTAAATACGGTAATAAATATTATCTATAAGAAACCAGAAACGCAAGAAAAGGTGAAGAAGATTCCCGTAAAGCAAGAAGAAGCCGATATCATTGTGGCCGGAATCGACAAAGTGAAAGTAAATTTAGCGGCTTGTTGTTCGCCGATTCCACAGGATGACATTATTGGATATATTACCAAGGGAAATGGAATTACCGTACATCGAAGCAATTGCCATAATCTAGCTTCTTTGGAGAATCGAACGATTCCAGTAAAATGGAATTCCACCGTTCAAAAACGTTATCCGACGACTATTGTAATTCATTCGAATACGACAAAAAACAATCTACTCGAAATTATGCAACATATCAGTATGCAAGATGCACCCACCGATCGCGTTACAACACTAAATAAAGGTGACAATGCCATTTACGAATTAGATATTTATGTACATAACGTCGATCATTTAAATAAAATTATGCAAGATCTACAAAAGTTATCGTATATAATTAAAATAGAAAGGATCATTCGCTAATGAAAACAGTAGTACAAAGAAGTGGGGAAGCATCGTGTGTGGTCGAAGGAAAAACGATCGGAAAAATTGATCGTGGGCTCATGGTACTCGTCGGTTTTACAGAGGGAGATAATCAAGAAAAAATTGCGTGGATGGCCAAAAAGATTGTTAATCTTCGTATTTTCGATGATGAGAATGGCGTGATGAATGAGTCGATACTAGATGTCAAAGGGAAGATCTTATCGATTTCCCAGTTCACCCTGTATGCGAATACCGAAAAAGGAAACCGACCGAGTTATGTCGCTGCATTAGGAGGCGAACAAGCAACCCAATTATATGATCAATTTAACGAAGAGTTAAGAAAATATGTACCGGTTGAAACAGGAAAATTTGGTGCTGATATGAAAATCAAATTTACAAATGATGGCCCTGTTACCATCCTATTAGAGAGGTGAAAATCATGTATAAAAACAAAATTAATTATTTATTAGTCAATATTTTATTGATTGCCGTGCTTGTTTGGTTAGCAATTAATACGAGTGGTTATTGGCTCGGCTTTATCGTAAAAGTATTCGATGTAGCACTTCCATTTTTACTCGCTTTTGTCTTTGCTTATGTGTTAGATCCGTTTGTCAAATTTCTAGAGAAAAAAGGCGTTCGAAAGAATCTGGCCATCGCGATTATTATTGTTATATTAATTGCCGCAGTAGTTGGTATTTTATGGATTACGTTACCGATGGTGTACGAACAATTACTTCTATTTGCTAATTCACTATCGCGGTTTATTCAAGATGTTTCGACGCGCTTCGATGTCAATTTAGGGGATATGCAAATTAAAATTGCCGATATTTTGAACCATGTAATTCAACAGTTAGGTGCTTACGTTTCAAGTGGTACGATCGATATTTTAGGAAAATCAGTCAGTATGATTACGAATCTCTTTATCGTACTCGTAGTTGGAATTTACTTACTATTCGATATGGATAAAATTAGGAAACATGTCAAAGACTTATTGCAATCGATTTCACCAAGAACCATGAATTTTGTAGCCCAACTAGATAAGGAAATTGGAAACTACTTCCATGGTTTCTTCATCCTTATGATTGTAACTTTAATCGAATATTCGATTTTATATCGTTTGATTGGTCATCCAAACTGGATGATTATGGGCGTTATCATGGCAATTTCGATTATCATTCCATACTTTGGAGGAGTAATTGGTAACTGTATCGGAATTATTACCGCTTCGGTCGTATCGACTCCAGTTTTAATCGGAAGTGTTCTTATCTGCCTCATCTTTTCCAACGTGGATGGATATGTCATTTCTCCTAAGATTTATGGTAAGACCAACAATTTGAATCCGATTGCCATCATTTTCTCGATTACGGTTTGTAGTGCACTGTTCGGTTTTATTGGAATCGTCGCAGCTATTCCACTCTATATTACTATCCGGTGTGCCTACCGTTTCTATGAACACGATATCAAAGAAAAAATTGAAGATATTATGGATTAAAAATAGTAAGAAACTTCCTTAGACGGAGGTTTCTTTTACTTTACGAACAAGGTAAAATTAGCTATAATAAGAATGTGGTGATGATAGATGTACTTGAAGGTAAATGGAATATTAAAAGAAGTGGTTATTACGAAAAAAAGAACCACTAAAAATACATATATGCGGGTCAAAGAAGATGGCAAAATCTATGTGACCACGAACACGTTTACAAGTGACAAAAAAATAGCCCAAATCCTTGAAGAACACCAAAAAGATATCGAACGGATGAGTGCTATCCAAGATAAGAAAAAAGTCTATCAAGAAAAATTTTTCTATTTAGGAAAAGAATACGATCGAATTAGAACCAATACGAAGGAAGTTCGGTTAGGCGAGACCAAAGTTTTTATTGGTGATGAAGTAGATCTCGATAAGTGGTATCGTAAACAAGCCGAAGTCCTTTTTAAAGAGCGACTAGATCAAATTTATCAAAACTTTACGTACAAGATTCCATATCCTAAATTACGTTTACGTTTTATGAAATCAAGATGGGGAGTCTGTAATGTAAAAGAGAAAATAGTAACCTTAAATTTAGAGTTAATGAAAAAGAAAATAGAATGTCTCGATTATGTAATTGTTCACGAATTATCCCATTTAGTTGAAGCAAATCATTCGGCTAGATTTTGGAAAGTGGTCGAGACCAATTATCCCAATTACAAAGAAGTACGCAAACAAATGAAAGATTATGAGTAGAGGTGTCGTATGTTATTAACGAGTTTAGATAATGAAAAAGTAAAGATGTACTGCAAATTAAAAGATAAAAAATATCGTGATAAGACCGGATACTTTTTGATTGAAGGAATGCATTTAGTATTAGAAGCATACAAAGAAGGACTGATCGAAGAAGTAATTTTAGAGAAAGATGAAGTAATTCCTATCGATTTACCAACCGTCTATGTAACGAATGAAATCATTCATCGAATAAGCGATGTAGAGTGTCCTAGTAAAGTGATGGCGCTCTGTCGTAAAAAAGAAGAAAGCGCCGATTTAGGAAACCATATCTTGGTGCTCGATGGTATTCAAGATCCAGGAAATTTGGGAACCATTATCAGAAGTAGTAAAGCATTTCATATCGATACCATCGTACTAGGAGAAAACACCGTAGATCTTTACAATCCCAAAGTAGTTCGTTCGACCCAAGGTATGCTTTTTCACATCAATGTCATAAGAAAAGATTTAGTTCCCTTTCTACAAACGTTAAAGGACCAAGATTATCCACTTTATGGAACAAAGGTAGAATATGGAAAAGATGTTCGCGAATTAAAAGAAAAAGACAAAGCAAAATACGTCTTAATTATGGGTAATGAAGGTGCCGGAGTTCGACCGGAAATACTTGACTTATGTGACCAATTTCTATATATTAATATGGACGAAGCCGTTGAGAGTCTCAATGTGGCGGTAGCGACAAGTATTTTACTGTATGAATTAGATGAATCGAAAGAAAGTAGGAAGTAGTATGGATAGCGATTGGACACAACTAAATCAAGAACAATGTAATAAACGCGTAATGGATCAATTAAAGAAATTAAAGTTAATTAAAGAACATAGTACGATAAAAACAGAAATTGATTCGAAATGGAAAAAATATCGTTTTGTGGTAGAAAGTTATATGGAAGAAGAAGGACCACTTTTTGCATCGCATCTTGTACTCGATAAAAATCGCTATAGTGCCTTACTTGAAAATTCTTTTGCTGAAGAAGGGGCTTTTGTAAGAGAAATAAAATATCATATTACGGGAGAAAATACTTTTCGAACAAAATTATTTATAGTACCGTCTTACGGTTATACCTACGAGAAAAAAAGAGGATAAAATGGAATCGATTTATGTTGGAAAAATTGTAAATACGCATGGAATTAAAGGGGAACTTCGCATTCTTTCTTCTTTTGAATGGAAAGAAAAAGTTTTCTTTATAGGGAATCATCTTTATCTCGGTAAAAAATTAGAAGAGGTGACAATTACTTCCTATCGTCGACATAAAAATTTTGATATGGTGACTTTAGAGGGATACCATAACATTAACGAGGTTTTAAAATACAAAGGACTTTCTGTATACGTTCCAAGAACAAGTATCAATTTACAAGAGGGAGAATATTTGGATAAAGATTTTATCGGTTTAACTGTTTGGGTAGAAAAGGATAAAAAAGGCATAATTAAAGGAATTCGGACGTTATCGCGAGGAAATAAATTATTTGAAATTGAAGACAACGGGAAAGTCTTTTTAGTTCCGTATCAAAAAGATTTTATTGAAAAAGTGGATCTCGAAAATAAAGCGATCTACATTATTAAAATGAAGGGGTTATTCGAATGAGAATTGATGTATTAACGTTATTTCCAGATATGTATCAGGGCTTCTTGACCGAGTCGATTATAAAAAGAGCAATCGAAGGTAAAAAAGTGGAAGTCTATATACATAATTTTCGTAAGTATTCTAAGGACCCTCATCAAAAAGTAGACGACACTCCTTTTGGGGGAGGACATGGAATGGTCTTGATGTGCCAACCTATTTTTGATGCGATTGAAGATTTACGAAAAGAGAATACCAAAGTAGTCATGTTAACGCCAGATGGAATACCTTATAAACAAACGATGGCCTACGACTTGAGTAAAGAAAAACATATTATTTTATTGTGTGGTCATTACGAGGGATTCGATGAACGAATTCGCTCGATTGTCGATTTGGAAATCTCGATTGGCGACTATATTTTAACAGGAGGAGAACTTCCTTCGATGGTTCTAATGGATTCGATTATTCGTCTTTTGCCAGGGGTAATTGAAGAAGAAAGTCACATCAATGAATCCTTTCATAATCATCGTCTTGATTATCCTACTTATACCAAGCCGAGAGACTTTCGTGGAATGCAAGTACCCGAAGTACTGTGCAATGGAAATCATAAGGAAATTATGGAATTTCGAGAAAATATGAGTTATAATAGAACTAAAGAAAGAAGACCGGATCTATTAGAAAAGTAGGTGAAGTAAGATGCCCATCAATCAACGCTTTTTAATCGTCAAAGAAAAAAACAGTAAAGAAATTAAATATTTTGAGTACGATAAGATCGGTGGCTACGATATTAAACCGAATGCCAAAATAAAAGACGCCATTAACGTCAATAAAATGATTTTGATTAATCCATCTTTAATTCAAAAAATGGTCGATAAAAAATTAACGAAAAAGTTTAATCAGTTAATTCAATTGCTTACGGTCGTTTACGAAAATAATGGAGACGATGAGACGGGAAGTGGCTACCGTGAAGTGCTAGATGAAATTTCTAAATTACGTATCGAAGCGAACAATAAATACCGTAACTATATGGAAGAACAGAAATTTGATTTGTTAATGAAGCAATTAGGCATTTTAGAATATGAAACGAGACTTCGACTACAAATTCTTTACGAGTATTATCAGAATGCTTACGAAGAGGATTATTATAATGGAAAAGCCCGTTAAAAAAACTAGTTATTAGAACTAGTTTTTTAATTATGTTTGACCATTAAGGTCAAACAAAAAACTACCGGCTATGCCGGTATGAATATAAAAGCAGTAGCGTC
>CANRCR010000024.1 GCA_947629165.1 uncultured Bacilli bacterium | reverse complement strand
TCGATCCTCCTGCTTTTACTAAAGCTAGAGATACGGTTTCGAATGCCTATCGCGGTTATAAAGAAATCAATTACCGGGCAATGAAAATTCTTCCACGAGGAGGCTATTTAGTTACTGCTTCTTGTTCCCATTTTATGAAAGAAGAACTTTTTGTTAAAATGCTCGAGGAAGCAAGTCACGACGCCGGTGTTTCACTTCGCCAAATCGAAGTTCGTCAACAAAGTAAAGATCATCCTATTTTATGGAATGTCGAAGAGACTGCTTATTTAAAATTCTATCTCTTCCAAATTGTCTAATATGAAGTACTATTACCCCTATTCCACTTCGATTGGAGAAGTTTTTCTGGTCGAAGAAGATGGTGCTTTAGTAGCACTTCGTTTTACTTCGGTACAAGATGGCACCTTACAAGAAACACCTCTTATTCAAAAAGCTTTTCAAGAATTAGAGGAATACCTTGCAGGAAAAAGAAAACAATTTACGATTCCCCTTCGCCCTAAAGGAACACTTTTTCAACAAAAAGTGTGGAAAGAATTACAAAAAATTCCTTACGGAACAACTAAATCGTATCAAGCGGTAGCGATTCTCCTCGGCGATAAAAATAAAAGTCGAGCAATTGGAAGTGCCAATCATCGAAACCCATTACCTATTTTTATTCCCTGCCACCGCGTCATTGGAAAAAATCAACAATTGATTGGATACGCTTTCGGTTTATCGTTAAAAAAACAATTATTAGATCTCGAAAAAAAGAACCAGTCTCTTTAACGGAGACTGGTTTCTATTGTTTTTACTTTTTGTTTGTGGATATCGATCCAATCAATTCCTTGGGCATTTCCTGCTTGGTCGAACGATACATTAAACTCTTCTTGTAAAGCCGAACTCACTTTTTCTAACAATCTACTTTTCGGGTTTCCATACTTAACTAGTTCGTTTCTTAAATAGTTAAGTTTTTGAATTCTTTCGGTCGCATCATAATAGGTTTTGGCCTCGATTCCACCTATTCTTTTTTCATTTGGTTCTTGTTTTCCTAAAGTGTCCGGTATTGGATTCTTTTGTTGGGCTTTTAATAAAACTAATTCGTGGTCGAGCCATTCCATCTGTTCTTTTGGCGTTTGGGCTTCTTCATAAAAGGTATAGACTGGCTTTTGATTTTCTCCTCCAAAATGATAATGGACGAGGGTCGTTTGATTTAAAAGACGCATTCCTTGTTTTATTTCCAATAAATTCGGTAAAAGATACTGATAAAGATCACGCGATGAAACAACGCCATTTAACGTCTTAATCGTACGTTTACAAATATTATATTGGGCTACTTTTAAAAAGAAAGTGGGATCTAAAAACCATTCGATTCGCTCGGGATGACATAACACATTTTCTTCGGCCTGAATCAAACGCATTAAATAAGCCGTTTGCTTGTCATCTTGAATATCTTGTCTTTTTAATTCACTTAACAACTGTGTTTTCTGATTATAAAGACGCCGGTTACATTCTTCTCGAGATCCAGAAGAACAATAAAGATGTGGATCTTTTCCTTTTCCTATCAATTCCTTTGGCATAGGGTATCGCTCCTTTTCCCAATATTATAGAAAAAGAACATTTTTTCGTCAATTAAAATCTTTTCGATAACTATTTTATGATACAATAGTCAGTAGATAGAAAAGGAGTAATTGCTATGGAAGTATATCATTTGCCCATATTACAAGCCATTCTTATTTTTCCAGTCGTAGCCTTTCTTTTTACGATTCCCTACATGCTTATCCAATACCACAAATACGGGTCTCTTCCACTCTTACGAGTCGGGGTCGTCTATTCTTTTATACTTTATTTGATTGCTGCCTACTTTTTAGTAATTTTACCTTTGCCTTCGAAAGAAGAAGTACTTTTGTATACGAGTCCTACTACACAACTTGTTCCTTTTACCTTTATTCAAAATATCATCGTAAATACTTCCGTCGTTTGGAGTCAACCTGCTACTTATCTACATTTATTTCGAGAACCAAACTTTTATCAGGCAATCTACAATGTTTTATTACTTCTTCCTTTTGGAGTTTATCTAAAGTACTATTTCAATTGCAGTTTTAAAAAGACCTTACTCTTCTCCTTTTTACTCAGTCTCTTCTTTGAAATTACCCAATTGACGGGATTATACTTTATCTATCCGAGAGGATATCGTCTTTTCGATGTCGATGATTTAATCATTAATACCCTCGGAGGAATTATCGGTTATGCAATCGCTTTAGGGCTTTTAAAAATACTTCCCAACCGGAAAAAAATTGACGATTATGCATATCAAATCGGAACTCGAATGACTGTTTGGAAACGACTTTACAATGTGCTTATCGATTATGTTCTCCTCGTTATTTTAGTTGTTCCTTTCTTTTTCTTTTTTCCAAAACTTCCTTCTTTTTATATTCCAATTTTAGCTTTTTTATACTTTACTATTTCGACGATTGTTTCTGGAGGAAAAACTTTTGGAAAGAAATTTTTAAATATGCAAGTAGTCACTTTATCGGGGGAAAAAGCAAAGTGGTACCAATATCTACTCCGCTATTTCTTATTATTTGCTATCGCCTTACCTCTTCCTTATTATTTGTTTACATTTGTGGCATGGATCGACACTTTAAACATTGCTTCACAAATAAAAATATATCTTACGACTGGTTTACAATTCTTTACTATCGGATTTACATTTATTTACTATTTCCTTTCTTTTGTTCAAATGTTAAAAGGACAGACTCTTTGGTATGAAAAATGGAGTAATACCCAAAACAAAAGTACCATTACCGTACAAGAAGAACAAACTAATCATTAGGTTCTTCTTTTTTGCATGTTATAATAAAGTCATGAGGTGTATTGTCGTATGAAAAAAACTTGTTCTTATTCTGGGAAACCGATTTTAATCGCTAGTGATCAATTTGATCTTGTACTATTTCGACTTCTCTTTCCTTTTGAAGAGACCGAAGAAAATTTAGGATTATCGGCTATTCTTCCGAAAATGTTTAGTCGACGGATTGAAGCGTTTCCAACGGAAGAAAGTTTTCAAGTAGAGAAACTAAAGCGAAATATTCTTTATATCGAATGTTCCTTAACGGTTGTTGGTACGACCAGTTGTATCTTTTTTGATTTAGCTGTTCCTCGTCCCCTTTTATTAAAAGAAGATTTGTTGGAAGAGGCATTTGAACTTTTCGAAGAAACGATCTATCATCCTTATTTAGAAAAAGGTGCTTTTGATTCTTTTGATGTCGAAAGAGAAGTTACTAATTTAAAGAAAAGAATTCAAAACAAGCAACTCAATTTACGAGATTATCTTCCTCAACGGATTAGTGAAATTGCAGACGATGAACAAAAACTTTTTTCTCGATCGATTGATAATCATTTAGAACAACTCGATTGCTTAACTCCTCAAAGTCTTTATCAGTTTTATCAAACGGTTATTGGAAAGCAAAAACCTATTTCCTTCGTTTTTGGAAATATCGAGGAGACAAGAGTTCAAGAATTATTTCAAAAATACTTTAAAACGACCGAGGAACCAATTACTTTTATACAGGACTATTATCATTTTCTTTCACCGGTTCGAGAGAGTCCTCAACTAGTAATCGAAGAAAAACCTTTTCAACAATCTGGACTCATTCTCATTTATAAAATTAAAGATTTAAAAATCGAAGATCGTATTCCACTTACACTCATCGCGGACTTATTGGCATCTCCTTCTTCTAATCTACTCTTTCAAAAGTTACGAACCGAAAAAGGACTTGTCTATTCGGTTTCAGTACAAAACTATTTTCACTACGGTGTCTTCTACATCGCCTCTTATATCGATGCAGACAAAATGGAAGAAGCAAAGGAAGGAATGCTCGAAGTTATGGAACAACTTAAAGATGAAACGTTGGTAACTTCCCTTCTAGATAAAATTCGCGAACGAAAAAGAAATGGTTTAGAGCGTCAAAAGGATAATTGTTATGCGCTTTTCGACGATTATATTATGGATTATTTAGAAATCAATAACAGTGCTACCAAACGATATGAGATGATGCAGAAAGTAACAGCTCAAGATATTCATTCGTTAGTAGATCGATTCCAGTTAGATACCATTTATTTTGTAAAGGAGGAAAATCATCATGGAGCTTAAAGTAGAAAGTATTAAACTTGCTAATGGACTTCCTATTTATCTCTGCCAAGATCCAAGAAAACATACCACTTTTTTTGGATTAATTACCAAGTTTGGAGGAGCCGTAAAAGATTTTCAACTCGATGGAAAAGAATATCATGTCCACGAGGGCATTGCTCACCTTTTAGAGCATTATTTAGTCGAATCCAATGCGTATGGAAACTATGTAGAAATATTAAGTGAAATGCAAATGGAAACTAATGCCCAAACTGGATCTTATCAAACTATGTATTATTTTTCAGGGGTAGATAAAATTGAAGAAGGAATCGATATTCTTTTAAAAAGTTGTTACTCCCCTATTTTTACCGAAGAAAATTTAAAGCGCGTAAAACAACCAATTTATCAAGAAGTACGAATGACCAACGATCGAAAATTTAAACGGTTTAACATGTATCAATTCGATCAACTTTTTCATAAAATTTCTTTTCGCGATACCGCAGGAACGGTAGAATCGGTCCAAGATATTACTTTAGACGAAGTAAAAGCTTGTTATTATGCCTTTTATCAGCCTCAAAATCAAATGATTGTTATCGCCGGTAATTTTGATAAAGAAGCACTGCTTAAAAAAATAGAATCTTGCTATGAAACTCTTGCTATCGAAAACCATCCAATGCAACTTATGCCACCCGAAGAACCACTTCCTGTCAAAGAAAAAGAAGGAGCAATTACCCTTCCAACCGATCAACAATATGTCGATCTTACTTATAAAATCGATCTTTCTTCATTTACGAATAAAGAAAAAGTACGCCTCACCTTTTATTTAAATTATTTCTTTACTATGGCATTTGGTCATACTTCTAAAATTTATCAGGAATTAGTAAAAGATAAAATAATTACTCGAAACATCAATACTTCTGATTTCAATATAAATCCTTTTCTCATTTTATCCATCGGTGCCTATACAGATCAAAAAGATAAATTTTTAGAAGCAATTCAAAAAGTTTTAAAAGAAAAGAAATATTTTAATTCGGAACTATTTGAACTTTGTCGAAAAAGAACTATTTTAAATTTAATTTTAAGAAATGAAAGTCCAGAAAAGTTTATAATGCCTTTTATTAGTAACATTATTTTATTTGATTATCCTTTTTTAGACACGATTGCCGATGCTGAAAGTTTTACTTTCGAAGAATTTCAAGATTATATCAATCGTCTTGATCTATCGCATTATGCCATCACGGTTATGGAAAAAGAATAACGGATACTTAACAAGAAACAATTCTTCTTTGTTTTATAAAATCGATAAAAAGTATTGCACCGATTTTAAAATAATGATAGAATAAGTTTGTTGTTAAGAAAACCTGCGGCTGTAGTTTAGTGGCTCGAATGTGGCCTTGCCAAGGCTAAGACGGGAGTTCGATTCTCCTCAGCCGCTCCATTAGATAATTCTGTTCGAAATGCTCGAACATAGATATATAGGAACCAATCGAAAGATTGGTTTTTTATTGTTACAAAAAATCCTCCGTCTTAAAAGAAAGAATGGTATTTATGGTAAATATTATTAAGCAAGAAGTTATTATTGAAAAATCATTAAAGAAGATAAAGAAAAAACGATGACTTAGAAAAGTAAGTCATCGCTTTATTTTGCAGATTTATATAATTTTGTGAAATACCCATTTTTATTTAATAATTCATCATATTTTCCTTCTTCTTGAATAATACCATCCGATAAAACATATATTTTATCTACATCTTTAATTGTTTCTAATCTATGAGCAATTACAACTAAAGTTTTATTATCCAATTGTTTAACAACATTTTTCATAACAAATTTTTCGGTTATATTATCCATGGCACTTGTGGCCTCATCTAAAATTATTATTTTAGAATCATCAAAGAATAATCTTGCTAGTGCCACTCTTTGCCTTTCTCCTCCGGACATTCTTACACCCTTTTCACCCAGTTCCGTATCTAACCCATTTTCAAGTTTTTCATAAAATTTATCTAAACAAACTAGGTTTAATACTTTTAGTATCTCTTCATCAGAAATATTCTTATCAAATATTAAATTTTCTCTTAAAGTACCATCGAATATTGGTGCTTCTTGTGAGACATAAGTTACATTATCATAAAATGAATTTAAATTAAGTCCTGATAATTCTTTATTATCAATTAGAATATTTCCTTTGTCATACTTAATTAATCCCATAATTAATTTTATTATGGTTGACTTACCAGAACCTGATTCTCCAACTAATGCAATTGATGAATTTTTATTTATTTTAAATGATAAATTACTAATTATATTTCTTTCACCATTGTAAGAATAATATACATTTTTAAACTCAATATTTCCATTTAATTCTTTTAATTTTGAGCCACTATTCAACGCTTCATCATCTTTTAGATCTAATAGTTCAATGTATTTTTTAACTGTTACTTTGTTTAACTTATAATCTACATATTCAACATTAAAAATTGCAATTGGTTCATACGCTTTTCCAAGTAATGAAATAACTGTTACAATAGCTCCTACCGATAAATCTGATTTTAAAACGGCATATCCTAAAACACCAACTTTTAAGACATTAACTATTAAATCAAATACCGTAAAGAAAATTTCATGTACTAACTTGATCTTTGTTTTACTATCAACAATATTTTTTATTTCGTCTTCTGTTACTTTTATTTCAGTGTCAAATTTTTTATTAGTTCTAAATACAATTAATTCCATAAAGCCTCTAACTAAGTGCTTATTTAAAATTTCTTGATTTAATAAGATACTTTCTTTTAATTTATAAAGTTTTTTTAGAATTAAATTGGAAATGATAACTAC
>CANRCR010000023.1 GCA_947629165.1 uncultured Bacilli bacterium | reverse complement strand
GCTATTATCAATAGCGATAATATTTCTTTTGAACTAGATAAAAATATTTTAGCAGATAATAGTGCCGGATTAAGTGCCTTATTCGAAGATGAAGGAGTAGTATCTCTAAAACAAGAAGGAGATACTCCAATCGAATTAGGAATTGACTTAAGTGGAAGCGAAGAAACTGAAACAGTTGAAATGAGTGAAGTTCGGATTACACTTGGAACAGAAGTTCCAGAAGAAATGACTCTACAAGTAACGACCGATCAGGACGAAATTATTGAAAAAGAAGTAGAAGTAGAAAAGGATAGCACGAACGGAATTCATCTATTTACGGAAAAAGTAAAAGAAGGAACCATTAAAGTCGATTTAGGTAAACAAGTCGCTGTTAAAAAAGTGACAATTAAGGTTAACAAAGCATCTGGAAACAAGTTGGCAGATATTGCAAAAGTAGAATTTTTAAACAATGTAAAAGTAGAAACAAAACAACCTGATAATTTCTATACACCAGAAAATGTTAAAATAGACGATTCGGTAAGTGAACAATTGACAGTAACCTTTAATTCCGTTCCGAATGTCACTGGTTATGAAATTGAAATTACGGGTGGCAAGATGAATGGAACCGTTTTTCAAACAACCTACACAAGTTTTACTATTGAAGATTTAAAAAATTATACGGAGTATACTATTCGAGTTCAATCTGTAAACCAAGAATGGCGTAGTGGATGGAGCAAAGAATATAAAGCAACACCACAATCTACAAGAAAACCGCCGGCTCCAGACATGGTCGTAGCTAAACCAACTTTCTCAGGTATTGATTTTAACTGGAAGGATATGGATGACACCTTATCATACAATATTTATTATCGTATCGTTGGTACGGACAAATATGAAGAAATTAGAGATATTAATGGAACAAGTTATTCTTTAAAAGGATTACAAGAAGCAGTAGAGTACGAAGCTTATGTAACCGGTAACAATAAACTTGGTGAAGGCGCTGCTTCACAAACGGTTAAAGCTAAAACATTAAAAGCGGAAGCTACCATCGTTCCACAATATAAATTAATTAATACGAAAGTGGACGGTGCTGAAAAGAATAATCATATTAAAGATGTTCTTTATTCAACAGGTACCATGACAGATAGTAACAGATTTTCGATTGTTGATGATAACTACATGACTTATTGGGAAACTCCTGCTTGGCATGCAGGTACGCATTATTCTGAAAGTAGCCAAGTACCGATCGTTGTTCTAGATAAAGAATATGAAATGGACGAATTTGTACTTACTGTTCCGGATACTTATCCATATTCTTTTAAGACGACAGTTGTTAACGAAGGAGACGTTCTTTTAAAATATTGGAATGACGATACGGAAACATTTGATAACAGTACGAGACAAACGGTTAAAGACGTTACATTAAGAGCCCAAAAAGATGAAAATGGTCGTACTTATTACCTAATGAAATTAGCTGAACCAATTAAAGCGAATGCGGTTCAGTTTGGAGTAACTACGGTAGGTAATATGAATTCTATTCAAATCTCTGAAGTTAAGATTTATGAATACGATTCTTTAGTAGATGACGTTGCTAAATTATTTGTAGATGACTTAAGAGTTGAACTTGCCGAAGGTGTTGAACAAAAAGATATCGATGCTTTAAGAGCAAGAGCAGATATTAAAGATAATGATGAATATAACCCTTATCGCGATAGTATCCTTGCGGATCTTGCGTATGCGGAAAAGATTTTAAACGATGAAAAACTAGATGATGTTATCGTTTTAAATCCAAATATTTCGAATTCTTATAATGGTCATTTAAAATTTGCCATGACAATAAGCGATTATCAACCTTTAGGTATTGCTGCTCGTGCTGGAGAAACATTAAACGTATATGTTGGTTCAAAAGGAAATACCAATGTTCAACTTGTATTTACACAATATCATGCGGAAGCGAATGCTTGGAGTAAAACTTCTCAAACGCTTCAAAAAGGTTTAAATATCATTAAAGTTCCTGAAATAATTACATCGGACAAAGAAAAAGGTGGAAGTGTTTATATCCGCTATACCTCTACTCCAGGAGCACAACCAATTAAGGTTAGAGTGAGTGGAGGAACTAAAATTCCAATGGTGGATCTAAGTCAAATAGATGATGAAACTGTTAAAAAAGCAGAGATTAAGGAATATATTGAAACGCTCGAAGATTACAATAGTAAATTAAGTACTATGTATAGTGAAAAAGGATTATCATTCGATAGTAAGGAAAGTGTTTTAGGTACAACGGAAATTGTAACAGAACATGGACTATTATCCGTATCGAGTGTGGCTGTTGAAAATGCTTTAAAAACAGATACGAGTTCGTTAGACGAAAAAGTTAATCGTTTATATGAATCAACAGAAGCTTTTGATGAAATGATGGAAATGTTCTATCGTCAAAAGGGTTTATCTAAAGACACACAAGTAAAAACTGATTTGATGCCGAAAGCGCGTATTAACATTCGTTATATGAAAATGTTTGATGGCGCATTCATGTATGCAGGTGGATACCATGTCGGTATCGAATACGGTTCTATAGCAGGTCTTGTACAAGCGCATCGAAATAGCGATGAAGCAACTGGATACTTTGGTTGGGGTATCAGTCACGAGATTGGTCACCAAATCAACCAAAAGGATACCGTATTTGCTGAAGTAACAAATAATATATATGCTTTACTTGCTCAGACAAGTAACGATAAAGACGAGTCACGTTTAGAAAACAGTGGCATCTATGAAAAGATTTATGAAAAAGTTACTTCTCATACTTTAGGTAGAGCCCAAAATGTCTTTACACAATTAGGTATGTACTGGCAATTACATTTGGCATATGATACCAATAAGACCTTTAACGATACCGATTCTGTATTGGCGAAGGTAAATCAAATTTCTAGAACTTATACAAATTCAAAGCAATATACTCGTGACGAGTTAACGATTCTCTATGCTTGTATGGCAACCGGCAAAGACTTAACGGATTTCTTCGAAGCTTGGGGATTAAAAGCCGATGAAGAATTAAGAGAAGAAATTAACTCAATCGAAGGAATCACAAAAGAAACCAGAGCAATCTACTACTTAAATGATGCGGCTAGACGCTATGTCTTAAGTGGTCAAACAGGTATGCAAGATACGAATATCTTAACGGCTAGTATTAAGGATGCCGATATCCAAAACAAACGGGTAACATTGACATTCGATGTTTCTAATGAAAGTGATAAGATCTTAGGTTATGAAATCTTAAGAAATGGTAAGAGTATCGGTTTTGTGGAAGGAGACGTTCACGAATTTACGGATAGAATCGGTTCTGAAAACAATAGAGCATATACTTACCAAGTGGTGGCTTATGATTATCTATTAAATAAGACCAACACGATTACCCTAGAGGAAGTTAAAGTGGCTCACGATGGAAGTGTTGCAAAAGATACATTTGCTATAACTTCAAACGTTCAAGAACCGGGTGAAATTACCGATAATGAAAACGATGAAATTGACCCGAAAGAACTTCATGTCAATAAGCTCATCGATGGTAAGATTAATTCAGGATTTAAAGGAACAGAAAAGATAAAAGTAGCTAAACAACCAACGGATACAGGCGTATTTAGTATGACAACCGATAGTGGTAATGCTTATGTAATTATTAATTTAAATAATTCGATGTCGATTAGTGGTATCAAATATCGTGCGTTAGTAGAAGATGGTAAATTAGCTGATAATACAATTAATAGTTATAACATCTCTGTAAGTAGTGATGGCGAACATTGGACTCTTGCTAGAACTGGAAAATTTGAGTTAACTGCTGAATCTCCAGAGACAACCGTTTACTTTATGGGACAAAATACTGATAGTGAAAGTCAGTTATGGACTTATAACGATGTTGCCTATGTCAAGATTGAATCAGTGGGTAATAAGAAAGGATTATCAGGAGATGAAATCGATATCATTGCTCCACCGGGCGATAATGTTGAATTAGGTGACAATGCAATCGGTGTATTAAGTGAAGACTATTGCTACTTGACCGATGGTTGTCCAGTGGAAAACAAGGATGAAAATGGAGATACCATTGGTGTTATTAAAAAAGATTCGGTAGTAATTCAAGGAACCTATCGAGGAAATCCATCATTTAATAACATCTTAATTGCGGATGCCGATAATGAAGACAATGTATATGACGGATATTTCTTAGTTTTTGCCGAACTTAATAGTGATAAGTCCGTTTACGAAGTAGCAGAAGGTACATGGCTCTATGTAATGACTAAAGAGGAATACGAAAACATGGTAGCCAATGCAACGAATGGAATCAGGACTTATCTATATCGCGTAAATGATGCGATTACGATGGAAGGACAAAGATTAACGAGTACTTCTCGGAAACTTTCAACTTTAACACCATACGAACAACTAGAGAAGATGACGATTACTAATACCAAAGAAAATAATTAAGGAGGAAAAAGAATATGAAAAACAAAATATTAATCTTTCTTGCTTTCGTCTTGGGCATATTCTTTTTCACTACTCCCGTCAAAGCATTAACAAAAATTAATTTTGAAGAGACCGGAAATGGTCTAATCAACACCACACTTCATTTTGAAGAAGGATTTGTTGGTGGAATTGATATTACGTTTCGGATAACAGGAAACGTAGATGTGAAAGATTTCCAATTTTCAAACAAAATTACATCCGGTAATTACAAGACAGAATATCAATACGATAAAACTCAAAAAACATTAACCGTCCGTGTTACGACCGGTGGAATTGGAACGAGTCATAATCTTTTGAATGAAAAAAAGGAATTAGCATTAGGAACGATTAACTTTACTACTGCTTCCAAAAGTAATGAAAATTACCAATTATCGGAGACCGAGTTTAAAATTGTCGACAACAACTGGGCATCTCAAACAATTGCACAGTCGCATATTACATTAGGAGAAACAACTTCGTTTGTCTATAAAGTAACCGAAGAAGTAACTCCTACACCAACTCCAGGTACATCGATTGATGAAAATAATACCGGCAATACCGAAAATAGTACCAGTAATGGAGAATCTTCTGAAATAGAAGAACAAAAACCAACTGCAGGAAGTCAAGATAGTCAGACTTCAGATGAGAATTTAGAAGATCCTTCGGAGGAAAATGAAGAAACACTAACCGATGAAGACAAAACAAATGAGACAGATGAAAAAGAGGTGGCTCCTTCGGAAGAAAGAGGACCTATCAATTGGGTTATCATCCTTGGTATAGTAGGATTAATTGCTCTTGGAGCAGGAGGCTATTTCGTACTATTTAAAAATAAAAAAGGACAAGAATAAAGCTATCTAATTAGCTTTTTTCTTTTATATTTTTAGAATAATAGAAAAGAAAGAAAGGAGAAAATTATGAGCAAAATCTATGAGCAGTGGAGAGATTTAATCATTGATCCATTTACCATACCTTTTCAAAACTTAACTTTAAAGAAAATAATTAGTTATCCACCGGCAGGAAATGATATTGTAGAAGGTATCATTCTTTTAGATAATAAAGAAAAATCGGCCTTTATCAAAATCGAACGAAGTCGAATGGCTAATTTTGCGACAGAAGCACATCACATTGAATTACTTCAACAAATGAACTATGGAAATCTTGTTCCTAAGATTTATGAAAAAGGCGAAATAAATGGAAAAAAATATCTTGTTTTAGAGAAAAAAGAAGGAGAACGTTTATCGGATATTTTGGAAAAACAAAATACCAAGGAAATTCGTAAATCATATTTATTTAAATATGGACAAACGTTAGCGAAATGGCATCAGATTCCATGTGATGATTTTGAAGTATCTAAAAAAAGAGTAATTAATGAAATTCCATCTTCGAGTGTATATAAAAATATAGATCCATATGCTCAGAAAGTCATCGATGATTTATTAGACCATCCGATTCAAAAAGAAGATAATACCTTTATTCATGGCGATTTTCACTACGCTAATATTCTTTGGGAAAACGGTGAGATTAGTGCCATATTAGATTTAGAGTACAGTGGAAAAGGGCTAAAAGAACAAGATATCGCTTGGGCATGTATTTTAAGGCCGACCCAACACTTTATGGATCAAATTGAAGATGTCAAATGGTTTATAGAGGGCTATTTATCCACAGGAACTTTAGATAAAGAAAAATTAAAATGGTGCTTATTAAATGGTTACTGTCATTTCTATTTAATGAATTTAACAAATAAGTCATATCTAAGTAAGCTAAAGAAATTGATAAAATCGGTACAAAAAGAATTTTAAAATAATTTTTGTGATACAATGGTAATAAGAGAAACAAAGAAGGGATAATCGTGAAAAAGATTTTTTGGGGATTATTAATAGTAGGTATTCTTACGGGAACAATTCTAATAGGAAGGGCTTTACAAAAAGAAGAAACACAACCAGCGGATTTAGACTTATCCACCGAAGTAGTGGATAAAAATAAATTAGATGAAGTTAAAGAAGAAAATAAAGAAGAAAGCAATGATGATGAGGAAGAAACGCCTGAGACTTTAACACAAGAAGAACCTACTACGCAAGAAGAAGTTGATTCACTCCTTCCAACGGATCCACCGGTAGTAGTAACACCTCCACCAACCCCTATTAAAACACCCAAACCTACGCCAAAGCCCACCCCGACACCAACTCCCGGACCTTGGGAAAAATTTGGAGTGAGTGAATACGATTATTACCACAAACCAATGTGGAGTTGGCAATCGGTTACATTTGAACTAAACGGCAAAGGAAAAAATGCTTGTTCTTCGGAAAGTGATTGTCGAAAAAAATGTATCGAATATGGAGATGCCTATATCGAACAGAATCCTGGCGGATACCGATGCGATATGGTCAATAGTTATTCCGGAGATTATCTAGGAGAATACTTTGAATATTTTGAAGTACAATAAACGAGTTAATGATTCTTCTAGCGTTACCATCGTTTGACAGTATAAAAATTCTATGATATAATCTAGAACACCCATCGAAAGAAAGGATTTGACGATATGAAAGTAATCGTACCTGGAAAAGGAATATTATACGAAGTATTTCCGAATGCGTTTG
>CANRCR010000022.1 GCA_947629165.1 uncultured Bacilli bacterium | reverse complement strand
TTTGATTAGACACCAACATTATATCATGAGTAATATATGAACTTTTTTATGTGTTGCACTTGTTATTATAAATTATCTTAGGAAAAAAAAGAAAGATCTTTTGATCTTTCTATCGCGAATACCAATACTGATAAGTAGTTTTAGGGAAACTGATAACACTTTCGGCACCATGGAATCCATTGTTGAAACTTCGTTCTGCAAAGGCGGTATAATTATACCAACCGTTACACTCACTATCGATTCCATACCGACAAGGCCATACTTCTAAATGCAGATGTACTCCGTATGCTAAACCGGTATCTCCCATATAACCTAAAATGGTATCACTTGTAATCTCACGTGGTTCCATTCCGGCATAAATACCTGGTCCAAATCGACTTAGATGGGCATAGAGTGCCGTATAGTATTGACCATCAATTCCTTTATATTGGGCACGAACGGTAAGGGCTCCTGCAGTATCGTAGTAAACACTCGTAATCGTTCCATTTCCTATCGAATAGATTGGGGTATTTCTTCCATTTGGACTACCCATATCAAGTCCACGATGGAACGATCCCCAACGATAGTCGACATGGCTTGTCAAATAACCGGTTGTAATTGGTCGACGGAAAATGGCATTCGCGGTTTCAACCGCACAATCGCGTCCAATTACTTGGCTTCGACTACTACATCCTTGACTACGGTAGTATTCTACTAATCGTTCTTGGTCACGAACTTCTTGTTCGAGACTTGGCGATAAACTACCCATCTGAAGAATAGAACCATTAAGGCTTTCAATCTGATTGTTTAAATTGATAATTTTTCGTTCCGATTCTTCTTGTTTTTTAGCAAGTTCTTCTTTTCTTTTTTCATTCGCTTTAATGATTTCTTCTAAGTCATCGATTATTTTTTCGTTATACTCCGTAATTTGTTCTACTACCGAAAGGCGGTAGATAAAATCGGTAATCGTTTCTCCCCCAAAGATGTATTCTAAATAAATATTATCTCCTTGACTCATTTGAACATAGGAAATCATCGATTTTGTCTGTTCTTGTTTTTCTTTTATTTCTATATTTGAGTCCGCAATTTCCTTTTGTAATTGAACTGTTTCGTCACTCATCTTTTGAATTTCATTCTTTAAAGCTGTAATCGAATTTTTACTATACGTTACTTCGTTTTCTTTACTTTTGATTGCGTCTTGGTTGTTTTTTAAATTTTGTTGTGCTTTTGCTAGTTCATCTAGTACTTGCCCAAAAGTAAGTGTCTCCGCATAAACTGGGATCGGTAAAAAGACGGATAAGAGCAAGCAAAAAATAGTAAAAAGATAAAGTACTTTATGCTTTCTCATACTTTTAAATACTTCCTTACAGCTTGGTAGCTACCGATCATACCTACCACAATTCCTAAAAGGAGCACTCCTAAGGATATGTATAAGATAAATGGTTCTGGTTTAATTAATTTAATCAATGGTGAAAACAATCTTCCAGAAAAATGATTATAGAAAGTCGTATAACCAAATACTACTCCTAAGATTGGAATAATCGATCCTAGAATTCCTAAAAACATCCCTTCGATTACGAATGGGAACTTTATAGAAAAATTACTAGCTCCTACTAAACGCATAATTGAAATTTCTCTTTTTCTCGAGAAAATGGTTAATTTAATTGTATTGATAATTAAGAAAATAGTAACTACCACAAGGGCAATAACAATACTATACATAACTTTTTCTACGACATTAAAGGTACCAACTAATTGTTCTACTGTACCTTCCCCGTATTTAACAACGGCTACTTTATCGATTTTTTTAATTTCTTCAGCGGTTTTACTTACGTCCTCTAGTTTTTCTACTTTGACCAAGTAACTATCCTTTAATGGATTGTCTTCGTCATCCCAAGTAGCAATCGTTTCTTTAAAGACGTCATCTGTTTCCATAATTTCTTTTTTGGTTTCATCTTTTGATTTGAATGTGATTTCTTCGATATTATTTAATCTTTCAATATCACTTTTTACTTGTTTAACTTGTTTTTCGGTCGCATCACTATCGAGAAAGACTACGACGGTCACATCTTGTTTAATTACTTTCGTAAAATTATCGACATTGAGCGAAGCAATTAGTGATACTGCCACAATAATTAGGGTTATGGTAATACATGAAATCGAAGCAAGGGATAAAGAGAAGTTACGGAAAACACTTTTAAAGGCATCACGGATGTTTCTACCTAACATTCTAATTGCTTTCATTGGCATACTTTCCTTTCGCATAATCTCCAACGAGTCTTCCCTCTTTTAATACCACTACTCGTTTTTTCATTTTATTAACAATCTCTTTATCGTGGGTGGCCATAATAATCGTCGTTCCTAACGTCTTACTGATATCATCTAAGACTTTCATGATTTCCATACTCATTTCTGGATCCAAGTTTCCAGTCGGTTCATCACAAAGTAGTAATCTTGGATTATTGACGATAGCTCTTGCAATCGCAACCCGTTGTTGTTCTCCTCCAGATAATTGATCTGGATAATTACGTAATTTACCTTTTAAGCCGACCAATTCAAGTGCTTTCAATGTTTTTACTTTAATTTCATCGCTTTTGGCACCAATTACTTCTAGGGCAAAGGCAACATTTTCATAGACGGTACTCTTTTGAAGAAGCCGGTAATCCTGAAAGACAATCCCTAACTTTCTTCTTAACCGATACACCTTTCTATTTCGTAGTTTGGCTACGTTTAAACCACCGACTACGATTTCTCCTCGAGTTGGTTTTTCTTCTCTATATAACATTTTAATTAATGTGCTTTTTCCACTTCCTGATCCACCAATAATAAAAACGAAGTCTCCTTTTTTAATTTTTAAGTTAAGATCGTAGATTGCAGTTACTCCATTTTTATATTGTTTGGTGACATCATTAATTCGAATTAATTCCATTTCATCACCTCATCTTAACGTATGTATAATTATTATACCATAAAAGATACGAAATTGCGCGTTATTTAAATGGTTTTCTGTCGATTTTAGTAAATTGTTTATTCAAAGTAAATTTTTATAAAAAAAGATAGGATTTTTAATTGGTTCCTATCTCTTCTATTTTTAATAATTCTTTTTGCACCGAGGACTCATAAGCATCGATTACAACAAAGAAAGCATCGGGATCTATTTCTTTTACACCGGTCGTCAGTTTGAAATAATCTTGCGTAGGAACGACGGTCATTAGAACGTGTTTTCTTTTTTCTAAGAATCCTCCTTGGGCATTAAATACGGTTACACCATGTTTTATTTCGTTCAAGATGTATGCTTTTACTTGTTCCTCTTCGGTAGTTATGATGTAGAACTCTTTCGATTTTGAGATACCTAATAGTACATGATCCATGGTAATACTACTGATCCATACGACAATAATGGAATAAAGTACCATAGTCCAGCCGAAATAAAATCCTCCTAAAATAACGATAATGGCATTAATTGTTAAACTTGTCTTCCCAATCGAAATATGCATCCATTTAAAAAGTACTTGGTTAATAATATCAAAGCCTCCACCATTAAAGCCAATCTTATAATTGATTCCTTTCGTTAATCCCGTTAAAAGGCCTACCACAATAGCGACTAAAATCATATCGTTTGTATCGACTACAACAAAGTTTCCTATATGGGATGTCCAATCGACCAGAAGTGGATAAATAAACGTGGCAATGACGGCTCCACCGGTTGCTTCTATTCCTAACGAAAATAAACTTAATGCGAGTAAAAGAGAATTGATTACTAAAATTACTAACGAAGGACTCCATCCCCAAATATGTTCTACTATAATGGCGATTCCATTGCTTCCGCCAGAAACAATATGGGTAGGAAGTTGAAAGAGATTAAAGACGATCGCACTAATAAGAAGTGAAAGACATAAAATGATAATTCTTAAGAGAATGTGCCGGGAACGAATTTTCTTTACTGTTTCCTTCGTAGAAGATTTCGAAAACCACTTCAAGATTATGCACCTCCAGACACTTCGTACGCATCACTTGCCACAAAGAAAGCTTCTGGATCAATCGCATAAATACCTTCTTTTAAACGAAAATATTCACTCGTTGGAATCACACACATCAACATTTTTTGTTTCTCTTTCGTGTATCCTCCTCGGGCATCAAATACGGTTACGCCATGGTTCATTCCATTTAATATATAGGCTTTTACTTCATCTTCTTTTTCGGTAATAATATAGAATGCCTTTGAACTCGATATTCCTAAAATAACCTTATCGGTTAGAATACTAATAATATAAAGAACAATAATTCCATAGAGCATTTGGTTAAAGCCATAGAAAAAGATACTACTTAAAACAATAAGACCATCGCTTACAATCATCGCATTTCCCAAACTTACTTTCGCATATTTCGAAATGATTTGGTTTAATATATCGGTTCCTCCGGTCGTAAAACCCGATTTAAAAATTAAACCCGCTCCAAAGCCATAAGCAAGTCCTCCAAAGATCGCTAATAAGAGAATTTGTGAAGTATCTACTTGGATGTATTTTCCAATTCCAGACGTAAGACTAACGGCTAATGGAAAAAGTAATGAACCGAGCACCGATCCTTTCGTTTGTTCCTTTCCTAAAGCAAAATAACTGACTACTAATAGGACGAGGGAACCTAACAATATAAATAGCGAAGGTTCCATATGAAAGACACTATTAAAGATAATTGAGAGTCCACTTAATCCTCCAAATACGATATTATTTGGGAGTAACAACAGATTAAATGAAGTAGCGGCAATTAAAAGTCCAGCGATCAATTGAATGTATCTTTTTAAACGCTTGGTCTTATTTACTTTTTTTACAATGGTCTCAGTCGGTTGTTTTCGTTTAAATAAACTCATTTCCCTGCCTCCTTTAAATAAGCCTCAATAAAGAGGTCTAAATCACCATCTAACACTTTATCGACATTGCTCGTCTCTACTTTTGTTCTTGCATCTTTGATGAGGGAATAAGGATGTAGTACATAACTACGAATTTGTGAACCGAAGTTGATTGCACTCATTTCTCCTTTGATTTTGGCTTTTTCTTCGTTTTGTTTTTCTAATTCGAGCAATTTTAATTTTCCTTTTAAAATCGTAAGCGCCCGTTCCCGGTTTTGTAATTGACTTCGTTCATTTTGACAAGTCACGACAATTTTGGTAGGAAGGTGGGTAATTCGAACAGCGGAATCTGTCGTATTAACGTGTTGTCCACCTGCTCCACCAGAACGATAAACATCGATTTTTAAATCTTTAGGATCAATTTCAATATCGATATCCTTATCTATTTCGGGGGTCACTTCAATCGAAGCAAAAGAAGTATGACGTTTATTATTCGCATCGAACGGAGATAATCTCACCAAGCGATGCACTCCACGTTCACATTTCAAATAGCCGTAGGCATAACTTCCTTTGACTAAAATAGACGCGGACTTAATTCCTACTTCTTCACCTTCTTGGTAATCTAATAATTCAGTCTTATATCCTTTTTTCTCACAGTAACGGTTGTACATTCGAAAGAGCATCATCGCCCAATCACAAGCTTCCGTTCCTCCTGCTCCCGAATGAACTTCTAATATACAATTATTTTCATCATATGGTCCACTTAAAAGTAAGAACAACTCGAGTGATGCCACTTCTTTTTCAAGTGATGTCATCTCTTTTGTAATCGCTTCTAAGTTTTCTTCGTCGGTATCTTCTATCAAATCGAGTAATTCTTTTGTATCCTTTGTCGATTCTTTTACTTTTTTGATTCCTTCGGTTACTTTCTTTAAATCGTTTAATTGGGCAATCACCTTTTCAGCCTGTTCACGATCTTCCCAAAAATCAGGACGATTCATTTCTTCCGTGAGTGAATCTTCTTTTTTTATCTTTTGGTCAATGTCAAAGTGACCTCCATAAATCATTGATTTTGGCTTCTGTTTTTTCTAATTGTCTTTTCATTTCATTCTTATCCATGTTCTTCACCTTTTGCCTCTTTATAATCACCTTTATTATAACATACCTATTTTTTATACGCCACTTCTTCTTCCATGAAAAAAGAGAAATTTCTTTCTCTTATGCTTCGATTGGTTCAATATAGGTTTGACGAATGCTGTATTTTACATCTGGTAAAGAAGCTACATCGTTAATATCTTCTACTTGATATCCCATCTCATTTAATTTATCGACAAGTTCTTTTTCTGAAAGATATCCATCGGTAATTTGATCCCATTCTACTTCTCCGTTTTCTTCGGTAGTGGTAATTGGTACAACATCGACACGAATTCTCGTTTCAACTTGACGATTTCCTTCTCCAAATGGTGCTTGTTCTGGCACTGCTCTCGAATATTCGCTCCAAGGGCTATACGTTTCCGTTCCTTCAATTTGAGTTGAATTAGGAGATGGTTTTGCAGGAAGGAAGTCACTACGTTCCATATTTTCTACACGATAATATTTTGAAGCGTAAGTCTTGGTATCTTCATCTCTTTTTGCACCTTGTACTGGAGCCGTTAAATAATACGTTTTTTCTTCAGCGGCATTCGTTGTTCCTGATGGATAATAATATTTTGGGCCGTCATCATTTTGAATGTACCATTTATATGCATAATTTTGTGATGTTTCTTTAAAAGTATAATCGGCACTTGGTGCTTCTTTATAGTATTCACTCACTAATTCGGTATTCGATTTATCTTGTGGATAATAGAAACGAACATCTCCGTTAAATGCCCATAATTTATCGCGATAACGATAGTAAGTTGTCTCTTTTACAATTTTGTAATTTTCATAAGGTACTTCATCTAACCACATAGTCTCTACTTCTCCGATATTACTTGTCTCGGAATTTAACCTTTGTGCTTGGTATGAGAAATGTACTTTTACTCCCATTTTATTAGCAATATCTGCTTCGTTTACAAGTGGTTTTTCATCACTGTATGCGACGGTTGTCGTATTGTTTTCACATTGCATATTTACTTCAAAGTGATAGTTACCACTTTCGAGTTTACATACTTTAACTAAACTAACATCTTTATCACATTTGTTATAGTAATTTACATCCGACATTAATTTTTGATCTTGGATTGTCTTTAATGCTACCGTTGTACAGCTTCCTGCCGTCGTTGGTAATTTCGTTGGATCAAACTCAAAATATGTCTTTGCACTCGATAAGAAATAGTCTTGTGCTAAAGTAGAACCGGGTTGTTCAAATGGATCCATCGTACTTAATTGGTAGGCACGAATACCAAAAACACTAATTAGTGCAACGGCACAAACAGCAATAATTAATAATGCTACTTTGTATCTTTTGATTGTTTTCTTACTTGAATATTGTTCGGGATTTTCGAAGTCAGTAACATTTTTTACTTCTTCATTGTTCTGATTCATATATAGACCTCCTATTATCTACCATAACTATATCATTCCTAGCAATACTTTTCAAGCAAAATTTATCTATAAAAAGAAAAAAACTGTAGTGTTACAATTGATGTGACACCGATTAGTATATACAAAAAGCGATTGACCCAGTAAAATGTTAATTGA
>CANRCR010000021.1 GCA_947629165.1 uncultured Bacilli bacterium | reverse complement strand
CTTGCCGGGATTTGGCTCCTTTATTGTATCAAAAAAGCCGCACCAGGTGGTGCGGTTGAAATTTCAATTTAGGAAAAGAGGAAAACCTCTTTTTCTTTTTCTTCAAAAGTCATTTTAAACAGGACTAAAATTTGTTATAATGTAGAATAGAATTATGATATAATAGAAAGTACGTTTGGAAAGAGAGGAATTACGTATGGAAGATAAATTGAGTGAAGAAGAAGTAAAACACGTTGCGCGTCTTGCTCGTATTAGTGTTTCAGATCCAAAAACGTTAGAAAAATATCAATATCAATTAAAAAAATTATTGGATGAAATCGATAAGATAAAAGAAGTAAAAAACTATGATGATGAGTTTTTAATTGCCCCTGTCGATCATGATGCGAAAGCGACTGATGATGAGGCGAGTGGTATGATTTCATTCCAAGATATGAAAAAGAATGCTCCTCAAACAAAAGGAAATTTTGTAGAAGTGCCGGTGATGATACGTGAATAATTATTTAGACTTAAGTATTTTAGAACTTCATACGCTTTTAAAAGAAGGGAAAGTAACCCCTTTACAACTTGTTCTTGAAGCGTTCGATCGAATTGAAAATGAAAAGGATTTAAATGCTTTTATTACTTTAAATAAAGAAGAAGCTTTAAAAGAAGCCAAAGCATTGGAAGGAAAAGAAGTAGATAATCCACTTTTTGGAATTCCTATTGCGGTAAAAGATAACATTTTAACAAACGATTTAAGAACAACTTGTGCTTCGAAAATTTTGGAAAACTTTATTCCAATTTATGATGCCACGGTAGTACAAAAATTAAAAGAAAAACATATGATTATTGTCGGTAAAACGAATATGGATGAATTTGCGATGGGTTCTACTTCGCGGACAAGTTACTTTGGTGCACCGAAAAATCCTTGGAATAAGACAAAAATTACGGGAGGATCTTCGGGTGGAAGTGCTGCGACTATTGCAGCTCGTTTGGTACCGTTAGCACTAGGAACAGATACGGGAGGAAGTATTCGTCAACCGGCATCGTACTGTGGTCTAGTAGGAATGAAACCAACCTATGGAAGAGTTTCTCGTTATGGCTTAGTAGCATTTGGTTCTAGTTTGGATCAGATTGGACCTATGACTAGAAACGTAATGGAAAATGCGTTACTATTAAATGTTATTCAAGGACAAGACGATCACGATTTAACTTCATCTTACCATGAGTTAGAAGATTATACCCGTTTGATTGGAAAAGATATCAAGGGAATGAAAGTGGGACTTCCAAATTACTTTATGAGTGATATTGTCGATTCTTCGATCAAACAAAAAATAGAGGATTTAGTTGCACTTTTAGAAACGCATGGAGTAACGGTAGAAAGAATGGACATTGATTATATTGAGAATGCCGTAACACTTTATCAAATTATTGCCATGGGCGAAGCAAGTAGTAATTTAGCTCGTTTCGATGGCGTACGTTACGGATATCGTGCTGAAAATCCAGAAAACGTAGAAGACCTTTATTTACGGACGAGAGAAGAAGGGTTTGGCGATGAAGTAAAACGCCGGATTATGGTAGGTAGCTATCTACTAAGTGGTGAAAATGCCAAGATTTATTACGACAAAGCTTTAAGTATCCGTGACGATATGAAGAAAAGTTTTGAAAAAGCATTTGAGAAGTACGATTTTATTATTGGACCGACAACTTGTTCGGTAGCATACGATTTGTCTGAATCTACCGATGATCCAATGCGTTCATTTTTAGACGATGTTTTAGTAATTCCTGTAAATATGGCAGGACTTCCGGGACTTAATCTTCCAATCGGTTTTAACGATGAACATATGCCAATCGGACTTCATATTATCGGAAGAGCCTTTGACGAAGCACGGATGTATCAGTTTGCAAGTTATCTTGAACAAACTTTAAAACTTGAATTAGATCCGAAAGGAGTGAAGTAAGATGGATTATAAAACAACGGTCGGAATCGAAATTCACTGTGAATTAAAAACAAATTCCAAAATGTTTTCACATGGTGCCAACGGTTATGGTGCTACAGCAAACAGTAATATTACGGAAATTGATTTAGGTTATCCTGGAAGTTTACCGGTTTTAAATAAAGGAGCAATTTTACTTGCTTTAAGAGCTGCACTCGTATTAAACTGTACGATCAATAAACGGATGCATTTTGATCGTAAAAATTATTTTTATCCCGACTTGCCAAAAGGATATCAAATTACACAGGCAAGAACACCAATCGGGGTACATGGTTATGTTGAAATCGAAGTAAATGGAGTTCCTAAAAAGATTGGAATTCACGATATCCATATCGAGGAAGATACTGCTAAAAGTGCCCATAGTGCCACTTCTTCGTTACTTGATTTTAATCGAGCAGGGGTACCGTTAATTGAAATTGTAACCGAACCGGATATGAATAGTCCTGAGGAAGCCATGGCCTATGTCGAAAAACTACGGGAACTTTTACTTTATGCCGATATCTCGGACTGTAAGATTGAAGAAGGAAGTATGCGTTGTGATGTAAACGTTTCGGTAAGTAAAACTGAGACGTTAGGAACCCGTGCCGAAATTAAAAATATAGGTTCTATTTCCAATGTCGGTTTAGCCATTCAAAAAGAAGTAGAACATCAAATTGAAGTGTACGAACAAGGGGGAACGATTCAAGAAGAGACGCGCCGTTTTGATGAAAAAGCGGGTAAAACGGTCTTGATGCGTGTCAAAGAGACGGGAAATGATTATCGTTATTTTCCTGAACCGGATATTCCATTCTTTGAATTGACGGATGAAGATATGGAAATGGTTCAAAAAACAATACCCGTGCTTCCGAACGAACGAAGAAAATTTTATAAAGAAAAAGGAATTAGTGAAATCAATCAAAATAAACTAATCCAAAATCGCGACTTAAGTGATTACTTATTGACAGCACCCGAGGAATTAAATTATGTCGTGACGAGTAATATTCTATTAGGAGATGTTTTAGCTTATCTCAATAAGACTCGCAAAAAAATAGAAGAGACCCATCTTTCGATGGAAAAACTAACAAAAGTAGTGCAAATGCTCGATGAAGGAAAACTAACTAATAAAATCTTAAAAGAGATTTTAGAAGATTTACTAGAAACGGATGATGCTATTGACGAAGTAATTAAGAAACATGGAATCACTCAAATGAATGATACCGATAGTTTAATGACGGTCGTAAAGCAAGTGATCAATGCCAATCCAGAGAGTGTATCGGACTATCGAAATGGAAAAGATCGGGCTTTAAAATACTTGATGGGACAAATTATGAAAGAGACTAAAGGAGGAGCTAATCCTGCCTTAGTAAATCAACTTTTAGTCGAGGAACTCACAAAGTAAGAATTGCATCGATAGAAAACTTATTGTATAATAGAACTACAATAAAGAGGTGGAAAAATGAAATTTATAAAAGAGTATAAAATGACCATTGCCCTTGTCGTTATCTTTATTATTTTAGTGGTAATGGGCCACTTTGTAATTACGTTATTAATTCCAAGTACCAATGGTGATATTTGTTATGGAAGAAACGCTGGAAAAGAGGATCATCCTATTGAAAGTGCCACTTACGAAGCGGTAAAACAAAGTATTAAAGAAGAAAGTTACGTTTCGGATGTGACCGCCAAAGAACAATGCCTTTTAATAAAAGTAGATGTAACCGTAACGAAAGACACTACGGTAGAACAAGCAAAAGCACTTGGTAAGAAAGTATTAGATGAGTTTACAGATGATCAAAAAGGTTTCTATGATTTCCAATTGCTCATTACGAAGGAAGAATCAAAAGAAGACTCAAAGGATAAGGATACAACTTTCCCAATTATAGGTTCAAAACATAAATGCGATGTTTCGACTAACAAAGATTGTGGAACAGATTTTGTATGGACAAAGGATCGGGTGGCTGAATAGTGAAAAAGAAGTTATTAATCATTTTACCCATCTTAATTGCCATAGCTACTTTTGTGGGCGTCTTTTTCTATTTCAATTATGAAGATAGTGAGACAAGTTTAACGATTACAGAAAAAAGATGGCTTGAAGAAAATGCCAAGACGAAAGTAAATTTTGAAATTGTTAACGATTTGCCTTTATTCGGAATGAATGGAGACGGTGTACTTTTTCAATTCTTAGGAGATTTTGAAACCGCGACCGGATTAGAATTCAATAAAATTCCTTATCTAAAGACAGGAACGCCTTCCGATAATGGATATCGTATTCGTATTTTAAATAATGAAGATACTTTGACGAATAAAGATATTTTAATTGCCGAAGATAATTATATTATGGTGGCAAAAGAATACGAAAAGATCGATAATTTAACCGATTTAAAAGATAAAAAAATAGGTGCTTTAGCAACAGATTATGCCGAAGTAGTCTACTATTTAAAATCAGCTACCAATATTGAAGTAGTATCTTACGATACTGTAGAAGAAATGAGTAAAGCCCTCGATAATGACACAATTAATGCCATGATTATGCCAAAGATTGCTCATCTAGATAAAACGATTTCTTCTTCGGGATATATGATTATTTATTCTTTTACTGAATTCAGTAAGAAAATTGTCCTTACGTTAAGTGATAAAGAAGAAGATAGTCGATTAAATGAGATTCTATCCAAATATTTTGATCGGTGGCAAAGAGAATATTATGTAAGTTCGTATAATCGTGCTTATTTAAATTACTATATCGATCAAAATAAAATAAACGATAAAACAAGAGCAGATTTAATTTCCAAGAATTATGTTTATGGATATGTCGAAAATGCCCCTTACGAAGTGACGATGGATGAAAAAGTTAATGGAATTGCAGGAGAGTATGTTGATCGGATGGCTCGTCTTACAGGAATTGACTTTACTTACCGCAAATACGATACGATGGAAGAGTTAAAGAATGCCATCAGTCAAGGCGAAGTAGATTTATATTTTAATTACGATGGTTCGACGAATGAACATTATCAAGAAACAGTTTCAACCTTTATCGAACGTTATGTCGTATTAGGAAAACCTTCGAATGAACAGACTGTAACTTCCTTTGAAAGTCTAAAAAATCAAAAAGTAAACATGATTAAAAACAATGCACTTTTCCGTTATTTTAAAGATAACAGTAGGGCAGAAGTACAAGAGTTTACAGAAGTACAAGATTTGACATCGAATTCGAATTTAATCGTAGTAGATCGTGAAGTTTACATGTACTATAAAAATAGCATCTTTAGTGACTACGAAGTCTTATACGAAAACAGTATGACCAACGAATACAACTTTATGGTAAAGAATGACGATCAAACTTTCTATGATTTATTTAACCATATTATTAATACGAACTCTTATTACAATTATCGAAATGCCGGACTTAATAGTCTTAACAAGTCTTTATTAGAAAGAACGACATTCGAACAACTTTACTTTATTGTTTTAGGAGCAATTCTATTACCAATTTTAGTAATTGTTGCAATTTACTTGTATCTAAAGAAGAAAAAGAAAGTAAAAGAAGTTCGTAAAGAAGATCGTAGAAAGTATACGGATATGTTAACTTCGCTTAAAAACCGTAATTATTTAAATTTAAATATAGCATCGTGGGATGACAATCAAGTTTATCCACAATCGATTGTTATTATCGATTTAAATAACGTAAAATATGTAAATGATAACTACGGACATGAAGCGGGGGACGAATTAATTATTAAAGCAGCGGGTATACTAGTAAATACCCAACTCGAAAATAGTGAAATTATTCGTACCGATGGAAACGAGTTCTTAATCTATTTAGTAGGTTACAGTGAACAACAAGTTTCAACTTATACCAAGAAGTTAACGAAGGAGTTAAAAGAACTTCCGCATGGCTTTGGAGCCGCTGTTGGTTTCAGTATGATTACCGATGATATTAAGATGATCGATGATGCCATCAACGAAGCTACTTTAGCAATGCGTGAACACAAAGAAGATTATAAATAAAAAGCGAGGCGACTTACTTGAAAATGCGTTTCAGCAGTTTTATAGAAAACGTTCAAAAGACGATCTTAAAACCCGAGATGCGCATTTTACCAGGGCAACTCGCTTTTTTCTTTGTCTTATCGATTATTCCACTCATTGCTTTAGTAGGTACGATAACGAGTCAACTTTCTTTACCCCTTTCCGAATTAGAACGAACACTTTCAAAAGTAGTCCCAGTTCCAATTATGGATTTATTGTTACCGCTATTATCTTCTAAAAATACGGAGAAAACACTTATCTTATTTTACATTTCGGCTTTTTTATTAGCATCCAACGGAACATACTCGATGATTATCGTATCGAATCGTATCTATCAAGTGGAAGAAAAAAGTTATTTATTCGGTCGCCTAAAAGCACTTTTAATGACTTTTATTTTAGTATTATTATTGGTCTTTGTTTTACTAGTTCCTGCCTTTGGAGACCATATTATTCGGTCGATTATGGCTTTCATTACTTCATTTAGAGTAAAAAAAATCATAGTTTATATTTATCAAGTTTTAAAATATCCTCTTTCTTTTATTCTCATTTATCTTTGTATAAAAGCGCTTTATTTAATTGCACCAGACTGTAAAATCAAATCGAAAGAGACGACGTATGGTGCTTTATTAGCATCGTTTGGTTGGTTAGTTGCTACGGAAGTTTATTCCGTTTATGTCGACCGATTTATGAATTATGATCGTTTCTATGGAAGTTTAGCTAATCTAATCATTCTCTTCTTTTGGGTATATCTATTAGCATATCTTTTTGTCTTAGGAATGGCGTTTAATGGGAGTGTCAAAGAAAAGAAAAACGATGTAAACAACTTGCCAAATGCTTGTCAAGAAAGCAAAAAAAGATTATCCTTAAAATAGGAGGAGAATAAAATGACATATACTTTAGCAGATCTTTGTAAAACAGATGAAACTTTAACAGATAAATTGATAACTTTCGGAGCAAGTAAGGAATTAGTAGAAAATCCTGCTTTTGCACAAGCGATGAGTGCTATTAGAAGTACCATGAATACTCCGACGGTTTCTTACGATCAAATAAGAGTATCGGAAGAAAATGGTGTTATTCGCTACAGTTGGAAGGAAGGAGAAACCTCTTATTCGGTAGGTTTAGCACTCCAAGGAGAAAACCAGATTCAATGTGTTTGTATGCAGCATTCTATTCGTGGTTATGTCGAAGAAATCAATAAAGTATTAGAAGAAAAAGATATTATTGAAACAGTAGTTAAATTAGAGAATGGAGCTATACAAATTATTGAAAATTCTGCTATTGTAACCAATGGAACTAAAGATAATGGAACTTCATTTTGTATAACTTCAGCCGAGGTGGAACATTATTCAAAAGAAGGATTTGTGGTTTCGAGAGAAATAAAATCTTTCCCTGGAGGAGAACTTCGTAATAATTTCCAATATTTAAATATAAATTCAGCCCTTTATATTCCACGTCAAGCTTTTAATGGATATTGGAGTGATAAGTATACTCGAAGAACACTCATCAATCGCCATCAAATTGATACTGCCTATGTGATAGAGGACGATCGTGAAAGAGGATATAGTTATCGCGGGCAAGAACAACTTAATAGTGAAAATGGTTTGCAAAGATTAGCGCGTTGTGGTGGGTACATTTACTACGACTATCCAGATGGGGTTACGATTCCACCAGCAAGTGAAAAAGAAATTGATCAAGAATTAGAAAGAGATGATCCAAAAATAGCCGAAGCTTTAAAAAAGGCTTATGGAACCACAAGAAAAGCTTATGATCCTAAAATGGATGAATCTTTTAAATATAGTGGAAGAAATAGTAGTAAAGCAAAATAAGGACGTAAGTCCTTTTCTTATTGAAAGAAAAAAAGACTTATGCTAAAATAGGAAATTATTAAAAAGGTGGAGTGGAAGATGGATAATATTGAATTGACGCTGTTAACGAAAGAACAAGCCGCTGGAACCGAAGAAAAAAAGGCTCTAGAAGTTCTTGAAAAAACCGAAAGAGTAGCGTTTCCGACCGATTTAGCTATTTTAACAGAAGGAAACGATTTCTTTTTACATGTAGACTACCTCTTTAATGCTTCGAAAGTACCAAGATGTTGGACATGGACCCGTTCGGAAGAAGAACGTGGACTAGCGTATGCTTTAGGACCGGATGGAGATGCATACTTTCAACCTCCCAAAGCAAGATGTGGATATATTCGTCCAGTTATCCTTCCTTCCCTAATGACTCAAGAATTAATCGATAAAGCCGTGCTCAAAGAAGATCATCTCGAAGTATCTTTTGGAACTTTTCCTCAACAGGTGGTCGATTTAGGAACCAATCGTAAATTGCATGCCGCATCCCGAACAGGCCAACTCGAAAAGACAAATAAAACATATACTTTTGACAAAGGATTCTTTGCCGATTTAAAATTTGGATTTGAACCGGATGTTTATGAAGAATACTATTTTGAAGGAGAATGCTATATCCATTTTAATGGTCGCTTTTATTCCAATGCCTATCCGTTATCCAACGGTCAAAAAATAAGAGAACAACCGTACTGGATTAAAGTGAGTCCCGTTATCTGGTTAGTCGATGAAGAAACAGGTTTGTTAATTTCTAAAAAAGCCCTACTTTCAGGAATTCGTTTGAATCGAAATAAATACGATGGCAACTTTGCTAAATCGACGATGGGACATTATTTTGAAAACTATTTAAAAAAGGCACTATTTGATACCGTTTCCTTACCTGAAAAAAATAAAATACTACAAACAAATAATGACTTAAAAGATTTTATGTACCGAAATAAAACACTTATAAAAAAATAAAAAGCATAGATTTAAATAATCTATGCTTTTGTTTTTTCTAATAAAATGGGATCAATCGAAGTAATGATATATCCCAAAGAAGCTAACTCTTTTTCTAAAAGAAGAATAACACAACGAATATCGACGCTATCGTAATGGCGATTCATTTTTTTAATAACTTGAAAAGCCAACGCAGCAAGATTTCGTTTTTTATTGCTAGGAAAAGAATCTACCAATGTCTGAGCTAGTATTTCAGAAGTAATTTTATGATCGATACGACCATAAGGTTTCTTTTGACAAGAATGATAATAGCGGTAAAGATAATCTTTTTCGTTCTCGTAATCTTCTTGAAGATTAGAAAGATCGACACCTTTTTCTTTAAGATAAATATAACGTATAATACGTAATTCAATATCGCACCAATAAGGTTTTAAATCCCGTGGTAATTGAGCGTTTACCTTTTGCCCAAAAGAGAAAGTATTCTTACTATGATAATAAGGAATGACTTGAGGCAGTAATTCTAGCGCCTTTTGATCGAGCATCTTTTCAAATGCAATTATTAATTCGTCCTGCATGTTGTTTCCTCCACAAATAATGCTTTATTGATACTACTACTAAAAAACAAATATTATTATATATTAGTTCATATTACTTTGCAATACCAAAATTTGCCATTTTTTCATGTGAAAATAAATATAGGTGGTTAAGATGGAGTATAGGTTTAAAGAGATTCGAGATAATCGTGAACTAAAACAACAGGAGGTAGCATCGTATTTAAAAGTAAGTCGAGGAGGATATGCCAATATTGAATCAGAAATTGCAAATGTAAAACTAAAAAATTTACTTTATTATTGTAATCGACTTGATTTAAGTATGGATTATGTCTGTCGATTAGTAGATTATAACGATACCCGTCACCTATATTCCTTAACCGAAGTGGATAAAAAAATTATGGGAGCAAGACTTACCCAAATCGAAGAAGAACAACACCTAAAAGCCCAAGAGTTAGCAAGCTTTTTAGGAATATTAAATTCGACTTATTCGGAGTACAAGAATCCTAAAAGAAGCAACTTAATGCAAACCTTAATGGTAAAAAATATTGCGAAAAAGTTTGGTTATTCCATTGATTGGATAATTGGAAGAAGTAATATAAAAAAATTAAAATAAAAAAATAAATGCTTTGGCATTTATTTTTCTTTATTGTAATTTCAACCGCACCATTTTTAATTATATTTTAATTCTATATCATAAGCACATTTATAGTCAA
>CANRCR010000020.1 GCA_947629165.1 uncultured Bacilli bacterium | reverse complement strand
TACGATGTTTCTATAGCTAAAAACTATTTAACTGAAGAAGAGTTAAATAAATTAAATCGTTTGACAATAGCATTTTTAGATTATGCTGAAGATATGGCATATGAACACACAGTTATGACTATGAATGATTGGATAAATGCAACGGATAAATTATTAAAGTTTAGAGAAAAAAATATTTTGACACATTCTGGTAAAATAACGCATAAAGAAGCAGTCGATAAAGCTGAGAGCGAATATGAAAAATATAGGGTAATTCAAGATCAAAAATATATATCTTCGATGGATGAATTTTACAATAAATACCTTGAAGAAAGTAAAAGTAGAGGTGATAAAAATGAATGAAAATAATGTTCTTAATAAAAGTGTAATCAACTGGTATCCAGGTCATATGGCCAAAACAAAAAGAGAAATTAAAGAAAAAATTGATTTGATTGACTTGGTATACGAAGTGATCGATGCAAGAATGCCGATTTCATCAAAAATGCAGGATATTGATAATATACTAAAAGATAAACCACGTATTTTAATTGCGACCAAATACGATTTATGTGATAAACAAGTGACCGAACACTTACTAGATCAGTACCGAAATGCCGGCTACATAGTAGTAACCTGTGATTTGATGAAAGATAAGAATTTAAATACTTTAATGGAAAAGAGTAAGGAAGTGTTTGAAAAACAGCAATTGCTTCGAAAAGAAAAAGGATTAAAAGAAAGGGCAATGCGCATTTTAATAATTGGGGTTCCAAATGTTGGAAAAAGTACGTTAATAAATCGTTTAGTAGGAAGAAAAGCAACCGTGACCGGGAACAAACCAGGAGTCACCAAAACGCTCGGCTGGATTCGTATCCATAAAGATATGGAATTATTAGATTCACCCGGAATTCTTTGGCCAAAATTAGAAAATCAAGAGCAGGCCCATATTTTAGCAAGTCTTTCTTCGATTAAAGAAGATATTTTGAATTTAGATGAGTTAGCTATTTTTATATTAGAAAAAATGAATCAATTATATCCTGAACGATTAAAAGAAAGATATGGAATCGAGTCTATTGACTTTGCTAAAATAGAAGAAACATTCGACTTAATTGCGCAAAAAAGAGGTGCTCTTTTAAAAGGAGGAATAACCGATTACGATAAAGTGTATACCATTATAATTCGTGATTTAAAAGAAGGCTATTTAGGACCGGTTACGTTGGATCGATAAGAGTTTTTAAACTCTTTTTTTATGACCATTTGACTTTTTAAAAACGAATTTGTTAAAATGAGTAAAGTAGAGGTGCTAAAAAATGACTCGAAGAAAAGAAAAAGTAGATTTATATCGATATGAGAAAGAACTTTGGAATAATGGCATAGAATTGGTAGCAGGAGTCGATGAGGTTGGAAGGGGTCCATTAATTGGTCCGGTGGTAACCGCCTGTGTGATTCTTCCAAAAGATTTTGTATTAGAAGGATTAACTGATTCGAAACAATTATCCGAGAAAAAAAGAGATTGTTATTATAAATATATTCAAGAACATGCTTTAGCGATTGGAATCGGAATGAAAGATGAAAAAGTAATCGATGAAATAAATATCTATGAAGCGACGAAGCAAGCGATGTATGAAGCGATTGCTAAATGTCCGATAAAACCAGAACATGTTTTGATTGATGCGATGAAACTAGAAGAATTAACGATACCATCGACATCGATTATAAAAGGCGATGCAAAAAGTATCTCGATTGCGGCTGCTTCGGTCATTGCCAAAGTAACGCGTGATGCCATGATGTATGAATTAGATAAAAAATATCCGATGTACGGTTTTGGAAAACATAAAGGATATCCGACAAAAATGCATATAGAAGCGATTCAAAAGTATGGTATTTTAAAAGAACATCGAAAAACTTTTGGACCGGTAAAAAATTATTTAGAAAATAAAAAGTAAAAATGTAAAAAAGTTTATATAATAAAAGTAGGTAGTAGAAGACAGTTGACAAAAAAAATAACCTAGTGTATAAATGTTAAAGAAAAAGGACGTGTTAAAATGAAAGACAATTTAGTAATCGTGGAGTCCCCTAGTAAAAGTAAAACGATTGAAAAATATTTAGGAAAAGGCTATAAAGTAGTATCGAGCAAAGGACATATTCGTGATTTGTCGACCAAAGGGAAATTTGGTTTAGGTGTCGATGTCGATCAAAACTTTGAACCCGATTATGTGATGATAAGTGGCAAATCAAAATTGGTTAAAGATTTAAAACAAGCCGTTAAAAATAGTGCCAAAGTATATCTTGCAACCGACCCCGACCGAGAAGGAGAAGCGATTTCTTGGCACTTGAAAGAAGCCCTCGGTATAAAAGAAAATCAATACGAAAGAGTACTTTTTCATGAAATTACGAAAGATAAAGTAATTGATGCCTTTCAACACACACGTAAAATTGATGATGATTTAGTACGTTCCCAAGAGACGAGACGCATCTTAGACCGAATTATCGGTTTTCGTCTTAGTCGCTTAATGCAAAGTAAGACCGGTGGTAAAAGTGCTGGACGAGTACAGAGTGTCGCCTTAAAATTAATTGTTGATCGGGAACGAGAAATAAATGATTTTAAACCGGAGGAATATTGGACGATTACGGCACAATTTGACGACTTTGCGGCCGAACTTTTTGAATATAAAAAGAAAAAACTTGAAATTAAAAACGAACAGGAAGCTAACGCCATTCTTGCTAAATTAGGGAAGACCTATACCGTAATCAATTTAGAATCGAAATTGAAGTCGCGAAAAGCACGTCCGCCTTTTATTACTTCGACATTACAGCAAGAAGCATCCACAAAATTAGGATTTCCTGCCCGTAAAACGATGATGATTGCGCAAAAACTATACGAAGGAATCGATTTGGGAAATGAAACGACCGGTTTAATTACTTATATGCGTACAGATTCGATACGACTTTCGGATGAATTTATTGGTAGTACCTTCCATTACATTGAAGAAAATTATGGAAAAGAATATATTGGATATGCCAAAACAAGTAAAAAGACAGAAAATGTGCAAGATGCTCACGAAGCGATTCGTCCGACTAGTATCTTAAGGACTCCAAGCAAAGTAAAAGCCCATTTAACAAGCGACGAATATAAACTGTATCATTTAATCTATCAAAGAGCTTTGGCTTCTTTGATGAAAGATTCTAAATATAATCAAACAACCGTCATTTTAGATAATGAAGATTACCATTTTAAATCAACTGGACAAGTAAGTGTCTTTGATGGCTACAGTAAAGTGTATGAAGATTATGAGACGAGCGAAGATAAACCACTTCCGAATTTAAGTGAACAAGAAATTTTAAAAACAGAGCAAGTCGAATCAAAACAACACTTTACACAACCGCCTAGTAGATATACCGAAGCAAAACTAATCAAAGAATTAGAGGAACTTGGAATTGGTCGTCCTTCGACTTATGCCACGATTATTGATACGATTAAAAAACGAGGATATGTCGATTTGGAAGAAAAGAAATTTGTTCCTACCGAAATGGGCGTTACGACAACCGATAAATTACAAGAGAGTTTTGCGCCGATTATTAACGTGGAATATACCGCAAAGATGGAAAACGATTTAGATGAAATTGCCGATGGAAAAGAAGACTATCTCAAAGTCTTACGTGAGTTCTATGATGAATTTGAACCATCGGTTGAAAAAGCTTTTGGAACAATGACGAAAGTAGCGCCTAAAGAGACTGGAGAACTTTGTCCGGAGTGCGGAAGCCCGCTCGTGATTCGTAAAGGGAAATATGGATCTTTTACTGCCTGCAGTAACTATCCGACATGCAAATACATAAAAAAAGAAGAAAAACAAGTTAAAATCGTTACGACGTGTCCACTTTGCAAAGGAAATATCATCGAAAGAAAGACACGTAAAGGAAAAATCTTTTACGGCTGTGACCATTATCCAAAATGTAAGTTTGCAACATGGGATAAACCGACTGGAGAACTTTGTCCGGAATGCGGAAGTCCTTTGGTTGAAAAAAATAAACAAATTAAATGTAGTAGTTGCACATACCAAAAAGACACCGAATAGGGTCTTTTTGACTTTAAATAAAAAGTACTTCATCAATTAAAGAAGTGTAAACAAAAAGAAACTTAAAATCCTTTACTTGAATGTACTTTTTACTTTATATTATAATAAAAGAAGAAGGTGAATAATTATGGCAAGAGGACAACAATGTTTATTTTATGTGAAAGGGAAAGTTGAAACTCCATTACCACTATTAGATGATTATGATCATAAACATGGAGAGACTTCTTATCTTGCAAATTGGGATTATTTTACGATGCGTTTTGCAAACGAAGAAGCATTACTTGCACACTATCGTTCACTCGATGTAATCAAAAATACGAGTGGGAAGCTAATTATAAAGACCAAACCGACGGCTTCACGTCCAAGACCGAATCCTATTCCCGTAGCGTATCACGACGATTATTTATTGTTACATGCTTTACAACTAGATTCAAATAAACCGGACGAGAACGATCCTTATACGCAACGCTTTGTACATAATTTTATTAACGATTTAAAAAGCCATAATGGAAGAATTGCTTCGCTTCTTTTATTCCCACCTACTAAGAAAAATCAAAGAAATCCCTATATCGATAGTTTTATTCAAGACTATGTAAGAGAGTTTTTATATGATCCAAAATCGGATCCTTACGAACAAGGACAAAAAATGGAAGAAGAAGCACTTATTGGAAATCGACTCGAAAATCATTTACTCGATGATTACAAGCGCTTACGTGGAATTTACTTCTTCTATAAGAAATATAAAGAATTAGTTCCTAATCATCCGCTTACATTTGATCAATTGCAACACGAATTGGCGATGGAACAAAAAGCGATGGAAACATCTACGATTATAACGCCGACAACCTTTGATGAAGATTCTGACCGAGAACCTTATTTTATAGTCGATGAATTTGACCATCCCGAAGCACCAATTCCAGATTTAAGTCCCAAAAGATATATTAAAAAAATGAGTCCAACTCCTCGAAAAAGGAAAATGGAGGGACAACTAGATATGGAATCTTTATCAAGTGGAAGGGATCCTTATGACTGGTAAAATCAAAGAATTACCGTCGTATTTAGAGTATTTGGAATACCATCGAAATTACTCGATTAAGACCGTTGATAACTATAGTAGAGACTTAGAGAATTATGAAAATTATTTAGAAGAGAATAATTTGAATTATAAAAAAATTACTTATAACGATGCTAGACAATACCTAATTTATTTGAGCGAAACACAAAAATTAAAAGCCTCGAGTCTAGGCCGACACATCAGCGCATTACGCAGTTTCTATAACTATTTAGTAAGAGAAGAAATAATTGAAAAAAATGTTTTTTCGCTTTTAAAAATGCCTAAAAAAGAACAACGGCTACCTAAATTCTTTTATTACAACGAAATAGAAGATTTACTGAATGCAAGTCTTGGCGATACGCCGAAAGAGATTCGTTCTGCTTTATTACTAGAAATGCTTTATGGAACCGGTTTACGGGTATCTGAATTAGTTCATATCAAATTAGAAGATATCAATTTTAAAGATCGTCAAATTCAGGTATTAGGAAAAGGAAACAAAGAACGTATTGCCTACTATAACGAAAAAGTAGATGAAAAATTAGATCGGTATTTAAAAGAGAGTAGACCCCTTTTACTAAAAGGAAAAAACTCCCCTTATTTATTTGTAAATCAACAAGGAGGAGCATTATCGGTTAAAAGTGTCCAAGATTTTTTAAAAGAAATTATCGATAAAACATCGTTACAAAAGAATATCAGTCCCCATATGTTGAGACATAGTTTTGCAACCCATTTATTAAATGAAGGTTGTGATCTCTTATCCGTTCAAAAACTGTTAGGACACGAAAGTCTATCGGCAACAGGAATATATACCCACATTACGAATGATCGTCTTAAAGACATTTATTTAAAGAGCCATCCGAGGGCACATAAATAAATGTCTTTTTTTGTAAAGTAACTTTTCAATAATAAAAAGACTTGCTATACTCGATATAGTGGGGTGAGGTTTGATGTCCAAACTTAAATTTTATTATGGTTCAATGAATTGTGGAAAGTCCACTTTGTTGTTACAAAGAATACATAACTATGAATCGAGAGGAATGTCGGTGGGTCTTTTTAAACCGTCGGTCGACACCAAAGGAGAACGACAAGTAGTGTCGCGGCTTGGAATTGGAAGAGAAGTAGATGAATTAATTACACCGGAAATGAGTCTTTTAAAATTAGTAAAAGATAAATATGCCCATTGTAAGTGTCTTTTTATTGATGAAGCGCAATTTTTACAGCCAGCACAAGTAGATGATGCCTTACGTGTCGCAAGTGAATGTAATTTACCAGTCGAATGTTACGGTTTACGAACAGACTTTCGCACTAAAAGTTTCCCAGGTAGTAGAAGACTACTAGAAGTCGCTGATGAATTGCGCGAATTAGAAACCCGTTGTGATTGTGGACGAAAGGCTACCTTGGTAGGAAGATTTAAAAATGGAGTAATGGTGTTAGAAGGTGCTCAAGTAGAAATCGATAATCAAGCTGAGATTGAATACATTTCGTATTGTCCTAAATGCTATTTTAAGCAAAAAAATTTAGCACGCAAAATAAGAAATCAAAAGTAAAAATAAAACTTTTCTTGCTTTTTTGCTTCATTTGTAGTATAATATGCAAGCAAGAAGGGGGATATAGATAAAATGAACTATTCTGAAATTAAAGATTTACTTAGACATTACGATGAACAAATTGAAAAAATTGACACACGTATAGAGTATTGCAGTACGGAGATTAAGGCTGCTCAAATTAAAATGACTACTTTGAAAGCAGTATACGAACAATTAGAGAAAAAATACCAAGCTCAAGCAACTATGGAAGATAAAGTGGATACTTTTCACATACTTTTCCATGGTGTTGTAGATACACTTATAGTGGCTACGGGTGTGATTGGATTAACAATCGGTGGTGTTGGAACTGCTTTAGGAGCTCTTGTATTAACAGGAGGTCTTGTAAAAACAGCAAAGGATACTATAACCACTTACAAAACTAAGAAAAAAATCAAACAAAAAGGAGAAAACAACTTAGAAGTAATAACGGCAAGACAACAAGAAGTAGCAAAAGATAGAAATAAAACAGCCGCTACAAAAAGAGAACTCGAAGATGAAAGAGAAAATCTTCAAAAAGAAAGAACTACTATTTGTGCTGAAAGAAATAACGTCGAAGAAAGTTTCCTTAATTCCTGTGGATCAGTACTCAATCCACAAGTAAATCAAAATAAAGATCAACATGTAGAGGAACAAAATAAACAAAAGAAACTAGTTTAAGGACTAGTTTTTTTCTTGCCTTAAATACTAGTCAATTTATGTAAAGTAAAAGAATATTTGTTGTAAACGAATTCTTTTTTTCTTATAATAAAAAGTGAAGCGCATAGCTTATAGGAAAGGATGATAAAATGAAATACGTTTATTTGTTTAAAGAAGGAAATGCAGATATGCGTGAACTTCTTGGTGGCAAAGGTGCAAACTTAGCAGAAATGACCAATATTGGGTTACCGGTTCCACAAGGATTTACAATCACTACGGAAGCATGTACTCAATATTATGAAGATGGAAGAGAAATCAACGATGAAATTCAAAGCCAAATTAACGAATACATTGTTAAGATGGAAGAGATCACTGGTAAAAAATTTGGAGATAAAGAAAATCCTTTACTAGTATCCGTTCGTTCAGGTGCAAGAGCATCGATGCCAGGTATGATGGATACAATTCTTAATTTAGGTTTAAATGAGGATGTGGTTAATGTCCTAGCTGAAAAGAGTAATAATCCAAGATGGGCATGGGATTGCTATAGAAGATTTATCCAAATGTACTCGGATGTTGTAATGGAAGTAGGTAAAAAATACTTTGAAGAATTAATTGACCAAATGAAAGCAAAAAAGGGAGTTACACAAGATGTCGAACTTGATGCTGACGATTTAAAAGAATTAGCGAACGAGTTTAAAGCAGAATATAAGAGTAAGATTGGAACTGATTTCCCAGATGATCCAAAAGAACAATTGATGGGAGCAATCAAAGCGGTATTTAGATCATGGGATAATCCAAGAGCGAATGTCTACAGAAGAGATAACGATATTCCTTATTCTTGGGGAACTGCCGTTAACGTTCAATCGATGGCTTTTGGTAACATGGGTGACGATTGTGGTACCGGAGTTGCCTTCACGAGAGACCCTGCAACGGGTGAAAAAGGATTATTTGGAGAATTCTTAACGAATGCGCAAGGTGAAGATGTTGTAGCCGGAGTTCGTACGCCAATGAAAATTGCCGAAATGGAAGAAAAATTCCCAGAAGCATTTGCTCAATTTAAAGATGTTTGTAAGACCCTAGAGGAACATTATAAAGACATGCAAGATATGGAATTTACAGTTGAACATGGTAAACTTTATATGTTACAAACAAGAAATGGAAAACGTACGGCACAAGCTGCTTTAAAGATTGCTTGTGATTTAGTAGACGAAGGAATGCGCACCGAAGAAGAAGCAGTCTTAATGATTGATCCAAGAAATTTAGATACATTATTACACCCACAATTTGATCAAAAAGTATTAAAAGAAGTAAAACCGATTGGTAAAGGCTTAGGAGCATCTCCTGGAGCTGCTTGTGGTCAAGTTGTATTTACAGCAGAAGATGCCGAAAAGTGGCATGAACAAGGTAAGAAAGTTGTTCTTGTAAGACTTGAAACATCACCTGAAGATATTACAGGTATGAAAGCAAGTCAAGGTATCTTAACTGTTCGTGGAGGAATGACTTCGCATGCTGCCGTCGTTGCTCGTGGAATGGGTACTTGCTGTGTTTCGGGATGTGGTGAAATTCAAATGAATGAAGCTAAGAAAGAATTCACCTTAGGTGGTAAAGTATTCCATGAAGGAGATGTTATCTCGATTGATGGATCAACTGGTAACATTTATGATGGCGAAATTCCAACCGTTGACGCTACGATTGCGGGTGAATTTGGTCGTGTTATGGAATGGGCCGACAAATATAGAAAACTTCGTGTTAGAACGAATGCCGATAATCCAACCGATACAAAGAAAGCTGTTGAATTAGGCGCTGAAGGAATTGGACTTTGCCGTACAGAGCATATGTTCTTCGATCCTGAAAGAATTCCTAAAATTAGAAAGATGATTTTATCAGAAACAGTTGAAGCAAGAGAAGCAGCACTTAACGAACTAATTCCTTTCCAAAAAGGTGACTTTAAAGCTATGTATAAGGAATTAAAAGGATTACCAATGACGGTTCGTTATTTGGATCCACCTCTACATGAGTTCTTACCTACGGAAGAAGAAGACATTGCGGCTTTAGCAAAAGAAATGAATGTTACTTTGGAACATTTAAAAGCAAAATGTGCTGAATTACACGAATTTAACCCAATGATGGGACATCGTGGATGCCGTTTAGCCGTTACTTATCCAGAAATTGCTAAAATGCAAACAAGAGCTTTAATGGAAGCTGCTATCGAAGTTAAAGAAGAGGAAGGATACGATATTGTTCCTGAAATCATGATTCCGTTAGTAGGCGAAGTTAAAGAGTTAAAATTTGTTAAAGATATCGTTGTTGAAGTAGCAGAACAAGTTAAAAAAGAAAGAAATTCAGATATGGAATACCATATTGGAACAATGATTGAAATACCAAGAGCTGCTCTAACTGCGGATGCCATTGCCAAAGAAGCTGAATTCTTCTCATTTGGAACCAACGATTTAACACAAATGACATTTGGTTTCTCAAGAGACGATGCAGGTAAGTTCTTAAATTCTTATTATGAACATAAGATTTATGAACAAGATCCATTTGCTAAATTAGATCAAACGGGTGTAGGAGAATTAGTTAAAATGGCTGCTGCTAAAGGAAAAGCAACAAGACCTGACATCAAACTTGGTATTTGTGGTGAACATGGAGGAGATCCATCGTCGGTTGAATTCTGCCATCGTGTTGGTTTAACTTACGTTTCTTGCTCACCATTTAGAGTACCAATTGCAAGACTTGCTGCTGCCCAAGCTGCTATCAAAGAAAAGCAAGATAAATAATAATTTTAAAAGTGAATATACTATTAATGTATACTATTTGACATTTTCATAAAAATATAGTATATTTATATTGCACTTGAGAAAGTGTGAAAATGTTTTTCGCTTCTG
>CANRCR010000019.1 GCA_947629165.1 uncultured Bacilli bacterium | reverse complement strand
TCTTCAATTAACATTTTACTGGGTCAATCGCTTTTTGTATATACTAATCGGTGTCACATCAATTGTAACACTACAAGTCGTGAATTTGTCAATTCGCTCTTCTCTTTCTTTTTCGAAAATAGTATAATAATAATGGGGTGGTAAGATGTTCGAACATAAGAAAATATTAGTTTTAGGCTTTGCCCGTAGTGGCTATGAGGCGGCTAAGTTTTTGAAGGAACGTGACAATACTGTTATTTTGAATGATTTTGCTACCGAAGATAAGCTCGATGCAAGTAAGATTGCTGAACTTCGTTCGCTCGGTGTAGAAATGATTTTTGGAACGCATCCAGACGATTTACTCGATGCATCTTTCGATTATGTCATTAAAAATCCAGGCATTCGAAACGATCATAAGTATGTTCTAAAGGCGCAAACACTATCGATTCCAGTATTAAATGAAGTAGAAATGGCTTTCCAATTATTACCTAAAGATGTTACTTTAATAGGAATTACGGGATCGAATGGGAAAACGACCACCACTTCTTTGATTTATGAAATCATTAAGGCGAGTGGTAAACGGGTTCATTTGGCAGGAAATATTGGTTATCCGCTTTGTGGATTTTTAAAAGATCTTCAATCGGGCGATATTATCGTTATGGAAGTATCTTGTCAACAACTGGCGAATGTAGATCAGTTTCGACCTCGTATTGCCGTTATAACTAACTTTAGTCCGGCCCATATCGATTTTTTTGGCGATTATGAAACTTATATGAAAGTCAAGACGCGTCTTGTACAAAATCAAACAAAAGAAGATATTGCGATTCTAAATATCGAAAATGAAGATCTGTTAAACCATACGAAAACGATTGCTTCTCAAACAAAGTACTTTTCGAGTAAGAATGAAATTAATGGATGTTATTACAAGGACGATTCCATTTATTACTACGGAGAATTTGTTTTGAAGCGAGATCAACTTTTCTTAAAGGGAGATCACAATGTCGAAAATGCTCTAGCTAGTATTATGGTCGCAAAAGAACTTGGTATTTCGAATGAAGTTATTGCCTCGGTTTTATCTTCTTTTAAAGGCGTGGAACACCGCTTAGAGTTTGTTCGAACTTATCAAGGAAGAAGTTTTTATAACGATACAGAAGCAACGAATATTAAATGTACTCAAATCGCGCTTTCTTCGTTTCAGGAACCGACGATTCTCTTTTTAGGGGGATTGGAACGAGGACAAAATTTTGACGATTTGGCACCGTTCTGTACCCATGTAAAAGCGATTTTAGGAATTGGTGCTTGTCGTGAACGAGTGCTTGCTTTTGGACAGAAGAATCATATTCCTACTTATATTTACGAGTTTTTAAAAGATGCTTTTCCAAAAGCCTATGAATTATCTTCGGAAGGAGATATTATCTTATTGAGTCCTGCTTCTGCCTCGTGGGATCAATATAAAGAATGTGAAGTAAGAGGGGCAGAATTTAAGCGATATGCGATGGAATTAGGAGGAGAAGAAAATGAAAATAGTTAATGTAGTTGGTCGCGAAATGTTAGATTCAAGGGGAAATCCTACGGTTGAAGTCGATGTGTATTTGGAAGATGGTAGTCGTGGAAGAGCGATGGTTCCAAGTGGTGCCTCTACCGGAGAAAGAGAGGCTTTAGAGTTACGCGATGGAGGAGATCGTTATTTAGGAAAAGGTGTTCTTCAAGCGGTTTCTCATGTCAATCATGAAATTAAAGACTTGTTAGTTGGAATGGATGCTTACGATCAAAAAGGAATCGATTATAAAATGATCGAAGCGGATGGTACTCCGAACAAATCTAGGTTTGGTGCTAATGCTATTTTAGGTGCTTCGATGGCAGTATTAAAAGCTGCTAGCCAATCGAAAAAAATGCCACTTTATCGTTATGTTGGAACGGGAACTACTTTACCTGTTCCTATGATTAATATTATCAATGGTGGAATGCACGCCGATAATTCGCTCGATTTTCAAGAGTATATGATTATTCCTCAACAAGATACGATGCACGAGCGAGTTCGTGTTGCGGCTGAAGTCTTCCATCATTTAAAGAAAGTTTTAAATAGCAAAGGATATGCGACAGGAGTTGGTGACGAAGGTGGATTTGCACCGAACTTAAAAAGCAATCGTGAAGGGTTCGATTTAATTGTCGAAGCAATTACGAATGCCGGTTATACTCCTGGAAAAGATGTTTGTCTCGGTATCGATGTGGCAGCGAGTGAATTTTATCAAGATGGAAAGTATGTTTTAAAAGGAGAAGATAGAACACTTACTACCGACGAATTAATTGACTACTTTGAAGAATTGGTACAAGCTTATCCAATTATCTCTATTGAAGATCCGGTCGATCAAAATGATTGGGATGGATTTACTAAGATTACGGAACGTTTAGGAGACCGAATTCAACTTGTCGGAGATGACCTTTTCGTTACTAATAAAAAATGCCTTCAAATGGGAATTGATCATCATGCTGGAAATGCTATTTTGCTAAAAGTTAATCAGATTGGTACGATTACTGAAACGCTCGAGACCATCGAACTTGCTCGTAGTCATGGTTATAAAACCGTTATTTCACATCGTAGTGGAGAAACGGAAGATACGACTATTGCCGATTTAGCCGTAGGGCTTGATTTAGGTCAAATTAAGACGGGTTCTATGAGTCGAAGTGAACGAATTGCAAAATACAATCAATTACTTCGTATCGAAGAAGATCTTTCAAAAAGCGAGTAATCGCTTTTTTTGTGTTAAAAACTCTTTTTCTGCCTTTAAAAACATGTTATAATTATAATTGGGAGAGAGTAGGTGAGCGGTATGAATCATCGACAAATTGAAATTTATGATTTCATTCTTTCACTCGCTTATCGTACCATTGGAATTACCAATCAACAAATTGCCTCTTTATTGGAACGTTACTGTTACAATACTATTCTTTCGATGGCCGAAATTAAAGCGCAAATTCAAACGGACATCTTAGGTATTTCGAAAGAGATAACCGAACGAAAAGAAGAAGGTAATTTGTTTTCTTTTTATCATATTTTAACCGAAGAAGATTTACTTGCTTTTATACATGACAATCATGAAATGGGATATCTCGATTTTGAACAGGCATCTCTTCATCGGTTTCCAATCGGAAGTGTTCGTTCTTCTACTAATAAAATAACGACTTACGACGATTATCGTCTTACATCTTACTTGCAGGAAGTTTATGAACAGGTTCCTAATTATATGCGTCATGAGAATCAGAACGTTTCTTCTCAAATTGAAGTTGCTACCGCTTATTTATTACGTAAAAATTGGCATCTACAATCGTATGAAGATACCCTTAAATATATGCTTGGAACCGAACCGGATTTTTTAGAACTTGCAGTTAAGTTCTTTGAATCTTTTGGCTACCCAGTACAACGTTATCAATTTACGTCTCTTCGTAATCCACATGAAAATCATCTTTTCTTGGCTTATGAGAAAGACGGACAATGGTATTATTTTGAACCTTTGTTTGAACCTTTTTATGGAATTCATGCTTTTCCTTCTAAAGAGGATTTAGAACAGGCAGTATGTGCTAAATTTATGACTTTTTATACTACTTGTTTCGATAATCAATTGCATTTCCTTGCGGATGATTCCATAGAAAATAAACAATTATACGAACGTGCACTTTCACTTCAAGATCGTGCTATCTACGATCATCGTCTATCCAAAAAAATTCATGAAGAGGATCCGAACTATTCCCTTGATTTTGATGAAAATTGCTACGATAAATGGGATCAAAGTTTAAATTTATTAGCACAATTACCGAACTGTTTTGAATTTTACAGTCTTCGTCGTTTAAGTAGTCCAAAGAATGCTATTTCTTACGACGATTATCAAAGTTATCTCTATTATCAAACGAAAATTACTGATCTTTCTAAAGCCTATAATCTTTATGAAAAAGAACAGTATTTACTTAAAGCTTCCCTTTCTTCATTAATTGTTCCCGGTACTTACACGGAAGAAGAAGGCGTTTATTCTTACCACGAAGTGGATATTCCTACCAAGTATTCGGTTTTAGAGGAAGATAAGCGTGAACAACATGTTTTAAGTCTTTTACATCAATCGTTATTTTCCCTTGCTTATTTTGTTCCCGGTACTTCTAATACGATTTTTTGGCTCGATTCGGTCGGTCAATTTATGCAAGTAAAGGGAGTCGATTGTTTTCAAATTCGTTCGGGAATGACACAGTATCCAATGTTAAATGCCAAATCTCCTTATGCTATTCAAATTACGAAAGAAAACGGATTACAGTTCCGAGGAATGTCTGATTATATGACTTTATATCATGAAAAAGCAATTCATGATACACTTTTGAATTTTCAATTACAATGTCCTCAAGTAGAGACGATTATCGATTTTCCAGAAACGTATCTACGCGATAATAAACTTCCACGAAGACAAGAAAAGATTGAAGACTATATTCAAAGATCGGGTCTTTCTTTAAAAATTGATCCTATTTTAGTAAAAAACTTTTCACTTCAATATCCGAAAGGAGTTTGGTTTGGACAAGTTCAAAGGAAAATACAAAACCCATTTAATATTGCTCATTTAATTCCTTACTGTGAGGCTCAAAATAAAGACCGATTAACTACTTTATTTGAATTTTCTTATAAACTTATTGGAAAAGAGACTCCAAATCTATCCTCTTATTTACTTTATTTTGCCAAAACATTAGGAAATCAACTTGCCCTTCTATTTAATCAGAACTACTACTATACCATTCAAAAAGAAATGAATGATATTTCGTTAAATGGGGAAATCTGTGATGCTCATTTTGCTTCTTACGATGCTGAAATCGAAAAACTTTCTTCTTTACCGCACGCGGAACGTGATATCGAAGAAAAAAAGATTCAAGGATCCTATTACTTTCAGTTCTTTGCTTTAACACCATCCTTAAAAGTACTTTTAAATTCGGCCTCTGCTATCGAAAAGAAAAATATTGATACACCCGTACAGATTGTCTTTTTAGGTAAATTTTTGGAAGGAATTACGGTTGAAAAACAAGATCTTTTCTTCCAATTTTATCAATCTTTAAAAGAAAAAGATGCGCTCGATCCTTTCTTAAAGAATCTCTTTAGCGATGAATCTTCGTTAATGAAAGAAAATAAACTTTTCTATCGTAATCTTTTATCTATTCTCGAAGACTTTTCTAAAAATCCACAGGAAATTGTGGAAAAAACGAATCGTATATTAAAAGAACAAGCCTTTATTAATTCAATTTCTGACTTAGCTGTAGAAGATCGTTTTGTTGCCTATATCGAACGACGTTTTAAAGAGGGTAATCTTAAAATGGATACGATTACGATCGACGACTTTTGTAACGATTCTAGAATTGGTATTTTACTTCGAAAAGAACCCATTATGTTAGAGACACTTTCTACTTTAATTTCTTATCATTTAAAAAATATTCGTACTTTTTGTGAAGTAGGCCACGATTTAATTGAATTATCGTATACGAAAGATGAAATCCGAAAGAAAGAATTAGAAATGAAAATTGAAAATTATAGAAAAGATGCGATTCCAGTTTCTAATCCAGCTTTATCGCTTTCTGTTCATGATTCTTCCTCCGATGAAATTCATTTAGATGAGCTTTTGCCTTCTTATCGTCCGGCAGTAACCAGTTCTAGTGGACTTACTACACCATTCTATTTAATTTTTATACTTTTAGGTACTAGTTGTATCGTATTAGGTATTATTTTGTCTTTCCTTTTATAAAAAGTGTTTTGTTGATTTTGATTGCTTTTTTCTAAAGATTATGATAGAGTAATACATGTGAAAGGGAGGAATGTATTTTGCAAATCGCTTTAATCGTTATTTCGATCCTTCTTATTGTTATTGTTTTATTACAAAGTAACAAAGCTGAAAGTAGTGCTCAAATTTTTTCTGGAGCTACTTCGGATTTATTTAGTAAAAGAAAAGAACGTGGGGTCGAATTATTTATCAGTCGCTTGACTTTTTTACTAGGAATGTCATTCTTTGTTATTTGCCTCGTTTCATCTTTTATGTAAATCAAGTGTTTTAGGACTAACAAAATAGTCCTTTTTATTTTATAATAAAAGTAGATACTATAAGTAGGTGATAATATGAAAGAGAAAGTGTTAGCGCTTTTAGAACAATGTGATCATGCTTTGGCGATTGAAGAAATTGATCAAGCTTTAGGACATACGAAAGTTGAAGAGACGAGGGAATTGATTCAAGTACTTCAAGCTTTATGTGACGATTATACGGTTTATCGTTCGAATAAAGATAAGTATTTATTAATGGAAAAAAGTCATCTTTTAAAAGGAGTTCTCCGGGCCAATCGAAAAGGATTTGGCTTTGTTGAAGGAGGCGATCCCACCCGTCAAGATGACGATATCTATGTTAGTAAAGAAAATATGAATGGAGCTATTCATAACGATATCGTTTTAGTAGAGATTACTTCGAAAAAAGGAGTGGACCGAAAAGAAGGTCGTATTCTTAAAATCGTACATCGTGATTTGAAAGAAGTCGTCGGAATGGTACAATATCAACATGATCAATGTTTTGTTATTCCTGATGATGCCAAGTTAAAGATTCAAATCGAAGTTGATAAGAAAAATACGATGGATGCGGTCGATGGTCATAAAGTAACGGTCTCTTTATTAGGACTTATTAGTGGGACTCGGTATCGTGGAAAGATTACGCGTATTTTAGGTCATAAAAATGATCCTGGTGTCGATATATTATCGATTATTTATAAATATAACATCGACACGGTCTTCGATGATGAAACGATGGCACAACTCGATTCGATTCCAATGGAAGTCAAAGAAGAAGAAATGGTCGGAAGAACTGATTTACGCGATCAAGTGATTTTTACCATTGATGGCGATGATACGAAAGATATCGATGACGCTATCTCGATTCGTAAAATGGAGAATGGCAATTACGAATTAGGCGTACATATTGCGGATGTCAGTTACTACGTAAAAGAAAATACCCCACTCGATCAAGAGGCCATGATGCGTGGCACGAGTGTTTATTTAGTAGATCGCGTCATCCCTATGCTTCCTCATAAATTGTCGAATGGAATTTGTTCGCTTAATCCAAATGTTGATCGTTTAGCCATTTCTTGTGTGATGGAAATTGATGGTACAGGAAAAGTTAAAGATTACGATATTTTCCCAAGTGTTATTCGGTCTCGTATCCAAATGACTTATAAGAAAGTAAATTCGATTTTAGAAAGAAATGAAGTTCCTTCGGGATACGAACCATTTGTCGATGATTTAAAACAGATGGCTGAACTTGCTAAAATTATTCGTAAAAGTAAAAAAGAACGTGGTTATTTGGACTTTGATACGGATGAAGCCAAGATTATTGTCGATGAAAAATGTCATCCGATCGAGATTAAAAAACGAGAAAGAGGAACCGGTGAGAATTTAATCGAGGACTTTATGATTATGGCTAATGAAACGGTTGCCACTCATATTTTCAATATGCAACTTCCATTTATTTATCGTGTTCACGAATATCCAAAAGAAGAAAAAATACGCGAATATCTTTCGTTTATTGGAACGCTTGGTTATACTTTTACCGGGGATTTAAAAAATACACATCCTAAAACAATCCAACGTTTACTTGAATTTTTAAAAGATAAAAAAGAATATAAGATTCTTTCCAGTCTATTACTTCGCAATATGCAAAAAGCGGTTTACAAACCCCAAAATTTAGGACATTACGGTTTAGCAAGTCCTTGTTATACCCATTTTACGAGCCCTATTCGAAGATATCCCGATACGACGGTACATCGGTTACTTCGTACCTATTTGTTTGAGCATAAGTTAGATCCGGAAACGATTGCTCATTGGGAAGAAAAACTTAATTTTGTTGCCGAAAACTCATCTAGTCGGGAACGTGCTTCGGTAAACTGTGAAAGAGAAGTCGAAGATATGAAAATGGCCGAATATATGGAAGATCATATCGGAGAAGAATTTGAGGGAATGATTTCCAGTGTCATGAATTTCGGTATGTTTGTTCAACTCGATAATTTAGTTGAAGGACTTGTACCGATTAAAGATATGGATGATTTTTATCATTTTGATGAGACGACACTTTCTTTAAAGGGAGAACGGTCAAAGAAAGTTTATCGTATTGGAGATCGACTTCTCGTTCGAGTAAAACGCGCTTCCAAAGAAGAGCAAATGATCGATTTTGAAATTGTTAAAAAAATTGAGGAGTAGTAGAAGTAGTATATGAAGGAAAAGAAAAGACTAAAATTAAGACGAAATTTAATCACCTTTGTTCTTTTGATTACCTTAGGAATAAGTCTTGGTGTCGGTCTTTCTTTTCTTACGCCTTTTTCTTCAAAACCGGAAAGTGAACCTCAACCGGTCGAGGCAGTTCCTTTTGGGCCTATGCCTCCTTCGGTCATGGAATCGGAAGCTTCGATGATTATGGTGGGAGACGCTTTAATTCACGAGGCGGTATATAATGATGCTAAAACCTCCGATGGATACGCTTTTACATCGATGTTAGAAAATATTAAACCCGTTATCGATTCTTACGATATTGCCTACTATAATCAAGAAACGATCTTAGGCGGAAGTGCGTTAGGATTATCTACTTATCCTTGTTTTAATTCTCCTTACGAAGTGGGCGATGCTTTTGTTGATGCTGGGTTTAACTTAGTGTCTTTATCGACCAACCATACGTTAGATCGTGGGGAAAAGGCCATTTTAAATTCTCGCAATTATTGGAATAATCAAAAAGAGGTTTTGGCTTCGGGAAGTTATGCTTCGATGGAAGAGAGAAATACGCCGGTTATTAAAAAAGTTAATGGGATTACTTATACAATGTTATCTTATACGACGACGACCAATGGTCTTAAAATTCCAGCAGGCAAAGATTATTTACTTAATATCTATGATGCCGAAACTGTAAAAAAAGATATTGAAGCGGTACGAGATAAGGTAGATGTATTAATTGTTTCGATGCATTGGGGAACGGAATACGATTTTGGTGTTAGTAAGGAACAACGGGAGATTGCTACTTATCTATCTAGTTTAGGAGTTAATTTAATTATTGGAACACATCCTCATGTCGTGGAACCAATTGAATTTATCGGAGATACCATGGTTATTTATTCTCTTGGAAACTTTATTTCTGCTCAGCAAGGAGTTGAACGTCTTACCGGTGGTGTTGCTGCGGTCACTTTTAAAAAGGTTACCGAAAATGGAAAAAGTACCGTAACATTAGAAAATCCCGCTTGTAATCTAGTTTATACTTATAGCAAAGGAACGAGTAGCACGGGTCGTTATGATTTTAAACTGTATTGGTATAGTCAATTAAAAGAAAGTCTTTTACCAAATTATGAAACGTATTATAATAAGTACATGAATATTTTAAAGGGGTCTAGTGAACGTATTAGTGTTCTTACCTTTCCCGAATGAAAGTAGGTGACTGACATGGAAATATTAAATCGTAGTGCGCGCCACGATTATTTTATCGAGGATACTTTTGAATGTGGAATTGCCCTAACCGGAACAGAGATCAAATCGATTCGTGACGGAAAAGCTAATATTAAAGATAGTTATGCCATCTATCGGAATGGAGAAATCTTCTTACTTAATATGTTCATTTCTCCTTATAAAGAAGGAAATCTTTTCAATCATCAAGAAACTCGTACTAGAAAACTACTTCTTCATAAAAAAGAAATATTAAAATTACGCGATAAAGTTCGTATCGAAGGATATACCTTAGTTCCTTTAAAAGTATATTTTGTTCGTAATCGTGCCAAAGTGGAATTAGGTGTTGCAAAAGGTAAAAAGAACTTTGATAAACGAGAAAGTATAAAAGAGCGAGATATAAAAAGACAATTGGATCAGGTAAATAAAAAGAAGTGGGCTTCTTAGACTAGTCAAAATCGTTCTTTTGTGTTATAATTAGCAACATGGGGCTGACTTGGTTTCGACGGGATAGATGGGACTTCGATGGCAAGTCGTGGTAGACGTACCTACATCAGTTAATAATAACTGGAAACAGAAATCAATTAGCTTTCGCTTAATTTAAACGCGGAAGGCTTCTTTCTTTCCTTTACCTACGAGGAAGGTTAGAGGCTCATTAAAGTAGGTTATATTCTTTTCTTGATTAGGGAAAAGGATGAATTTTACTAATCTAGAAACCGGTTTGGTTTGTTTGTTCGCTTAGCCGATTTCGAAACTTGAGGAATAAACTAAACTTGTAGAAGTCGTCGATCTTACTATTTCGGACAGGAGTTCGATTCTCCTCAGCTCCACCATTGTAGTATTAAACAAACTTTTCGTTTGTTTTTTCTATATTTAGGAAGAGGTCTATACTCTTCTTTTTTGATACATTTTTTATTTAATTTTGCATATAATAATATTAACTGTTGACGTACGTAAAAGAGTACGCTATAATGTAAATGAGGTGAATAGTAATGAGTACCATCAATATAACCAATGCTAGAGCAAATTTATATCAATTAGTATCCGATGTTAATGTTGGTTTTAATCCTATTACAATTGTAAATAATAAGGGGAAAAATGCTGTATTAATATCTGAAGATGAATGGAAAAATATCGAAGAAACATTATTTTTATCAAATATTCCAGGATATGTGGATAATATTAATAAAATAAGGAAAAATGAAAATTGGAAATCAGCAAAAAAATATGAAAAGGATGAAGAATGGTAAATCTATATACAATTAAGTTTTCTAAGCAAGCAGAAAAAGATAAATTAAAACTAAAAAATTGTAATCTTGATATAAATTGTAAAAACATATTAAATCTAATGATGGAAAATCCTTTTTGTTATCCGCCATCCTATGAAAAATTAACTGGTGAATTATCCGGATTATATTCTAGAAGAATTAATAGACAACATCGAATTGTTTATGAAGTGGATGAAGAAAAAAAAGAAATTCATATTATTAGAATGTGGACTCATTATGATAAAACTTAGTTATTTAGTGATACAACCATAAGAAATCTATCGCGAAAAAGAAAATAGTTTGTTTTCAGTTTTATTTCGAGTAGCAATAGAAAACGACTTGTAAAAAAATCGTTTTTATGGCATTATGTTTTGTGCATGATACTTGCATAAAATAAAAAGGAACATTCGATATGCTAGTGTTGAGTGTTGCCAAAATATTGGGTTCACCTAATTCAAAGCGTTTGAGTTAGGTGATTTTCTTTTTTTTAATTAAAAAAACACCCCAGTTGTGATATGAACTACAAATAGGAGACATCAATAAAAAACTAGTTTACAAAATAATTAGTTTTTATTATTGACTTCTTTTTTTGTGTGTGCTAGTTTAAATATAACAAAGTTATTTCATTATATTACCGTAATGAAAGAAGGTGTTTTATGAGTGTTCTTTTTGTTGGATAATTTGTCAAATTAAGTGCAACAATTTAAATACTCATTAAATAATTCGTTTGGTGTTTTATAGTTTAGACATT
>CANRCR010000018.1 GCA_947629165.1 uncultured Bacilli bacterium | reverse complement strand
TCTTCAATTAACATTTTACTGGGTCAATCGCTTTTTGTATATACTAATCGGTGTCACATCAATTGTAACACTACAACCTTTTTTCTTTTATTTCGTAAATATCCTTGCATAATTTTATATTTTTTGCTAGAATAAGAATGTACTTTTGAAATGGCGGAGTTGGTGAAGTGGTTAACACGTCGGATTGTGGCTCCGATATGCAAGGGTTCGATTCCCTTATTCCGCCCCATATTTGTGGACTGTCGTACTAATCAATTTTAGATACGATTTACATGGAAAAAAGGACTAACAGGCAAATGATTGTTAGTTCTTTTTTTATCTCCAAAAAGGAGGAAAAGATATTATTATGAAGATAGATAAACTGGAAATTCCTAAAGAAATTCAAACTAGATTTGAAAAAAGATGATGAATTAGGAAGATAATTATAATAAAGAAAGTAGGTGATAAATATGCTTACAATAAATTGGAAGCAAATATATGAATTTAATTTATATGATAATAAACAATGGATATTAATTTTGTATGATATATCGCAAAATCATTATGTTGGAGTCCCTGTTTATAATGAAAAAAAAGAAAAAAGTATTTATCTAAAATCTATTAACAAGTATGTAGTATTAAATGAAATAACTGATTATAATCGGTCAAATATTAAAAAATGTGTTTATATTCAAGGGAAACCTATTAAAATTACTAATAAAGAATTTAATGTTATTTTATTGAAATCTAAAATTAGTTTTTTAAATTATGTTAAAGATAATACCAATAATAATCCAGACGGCATATCATATAATAAATGGTGTAAAGATAAATTAGAATTAATAAATAAAAATAATGATACTACTAGTTTAAAAGTTGGCGCTATATATTGGGTAGATTTAGGGTATAATATTGGTAGTGAATTAAGAAAATTAAGGCCAGCAATATTATGGAGAAGTGCATCAAATAAAAAAATGTGGACTGCTATACCACTTACTTCCAAACATAAAGATGATAATTACTATTTTCACTATGATTTAATAGATAAAAACTTAGGAACTGCAAGATTAGAAAATTTAATTAATATAAGTTCTAATAGAATTAGAGAACCCTATTATATAAATAACAAGATAGCGACCATTACTAAAAAAGATAATGATATTATACTTAAAATAATAAAGAAATATTATGCTTTTGAAGAAATAAAAGAAATAGATAGAACTATTAGAATGCAAAATACTATTTATAATAAATCTAAACAAAATCATGAAAAAGTGTTGACTTAACCATCTAAAATGGTATAATTAAAGTACTTTAGATTGTTGCAGGTGTAATTATACACTTGGTAGAAGTATTTCAAAAGGAAGAGTTTATCTCTTCCTTTTGCTTTGTACATAAATAAAAGTGGATTAATATACCACTTTTATTTTTTTTCTATTCTGCTTTAGAAATAGTTGCTCTACTTAAATTTAAGTATTGACCATTAGATAAATTGATGGAGGAACCAATAGTTTAAAAAATATTTCATTAATCAAAAAAATATAGTATTATTTTAATGGTTAGTTGTTTATCAACTTTTACTTTTGGATTTTAGATAACCGTTGGAATCACCTCCACTAAAGTATAAACAGGTTGAAGAAACCTGTTTTTTTGTAAAAATATGAAAAATTATGGAATTGGCACTTTGATATTGACACTGCTAAAAGTACGTACTAAAATAGTAGGTGTAATCAAAGGAGAGATTATTGTGAAGAAAAAACAATTTAAAGCAGAGTCTAAAAAATTACTTGATATGATGATCAATTCGATTTATACCAACAAAGAAATATTTTTAAGAGAGTTGATATCAAATGCGAGTGATGCCATCGATAAGTTATACTATCGTTCTCTTACCGATAAAAAAGTAAATGTAAAAAAGAAAGATTTAGAGATTTGGATTAAGCCGGATAAAGAGGCACGTACCTTAACGATAACCGATAATGGAATTGGTATGACCGAAGAAGAATTAGAGAATAATTTAGGTACCATTGCGAAAAGTGGTTCGGAGTTATTTAAAGAAGGAAACACGAAAGAAAAAGATATTTCGATTATCGGACAGTTTGGAGTCGGTTTCTATTCTGCCTTCATGGTAAGTGACCGGGTAGAGGTTGAAAGTAAATCAATCGATAGCGATCAAGCCATGATTTGGGAATCGAGTGGAGCAGACGGATACACTATAAAAGAGGGTAGTCGTAAAGAAAATGGAACGACCATCACCTTATATTTAAAAGAAAATACCGAAGATAATTCGTACGATGAATTTTTAGAGACGTATCATCTTCAACAATTAGTACATAAGTATTCGGATTATATTCGTTATCCTATTAAAATGATGGTCACCGAAACAAAGAAAAGTGAAAAAGATGACAAGAGTGAAGAAGTTCAAACCGAAAAGACTTTGAATAGTCAAATTCCGATTTGGAAAAAGCCACGTAAAGATGTGAAAGATGAAGAATACCAGGACTTCTATACCGATAAGTTCTATGACTATGAAAAACCAGTTCATATTATTCGCAGTGAAGTCGAGGGACGTTGTAGTTATCAAACCTTACTCTTTATTCCATCACATGCACCATACGACTATTACACGAAAGACTATGAGAAAGGACTTCAACTTTATTCGAAAGGTGTTCTCATCATGGATAAGTGTAGTGAACTTTTACCGGATTATTTCAGTTTCGTAAAAGGAATTGTCGATAGCGAAGATGTTTCACTTAATATTTCTCGTGAGACACTTCAAGAAAATTATCAGATTGCATCGATTGCAAAAAGTCTCGAAACAAAGATTAAAAAGGAATTAGAAAGTTTACTCGAAAATAAACGGGAAGATTATGAAAAATTCTTCCATGACTTCGGAATGCAACTTAAGTATGGTATTTATTCGACGTATGGTATGAAGAAAGATCTTTTACAAGATTTAATTCTATTCTATTCATCGACCGAAAAGAAACTTACTACTTTAAAAGAATATGTCAGTCGAATGAAAGAAGGACAGGACACCATCTATTATGCTTGTGGAGAAACGACCGATAAGATTGATTTGCTACCACAGACCGAACGAGTAAAAGAAAAAGGATACGAAATATTATATTTGACCGATTATGTTGATGAATTTGTACTTAAATGTTTGACAACTTACGAGGAAAAGAAGTTCCAAAATGTTGCCGAAGATAATCTTGATTTAGATACGGAAGAAGAAAAAGAAGCCATTAAAAAGGCTAATGAAGAAGCAAAAGATTTATTTGATGAAATGAAAAAAGCATTGAAGGACGAAGTTACTTCGATTAGTTATACCCATCGCCTAAAAAATCATCCGGTATGTTTGACAAGTAAAGGACCTTTGTCGGTAGAAATGGAAAAAGTGTTAAATACTATGCCAAATGGAGAAAAAGTAAAAGCAGAAACCGTTATGGAAATTAACGAAGATCATCCCATTGCGGCCAAACTTCAAGCACTTTATCAAAAGAAAGATACGGAAGCCCTTCAAACCTATACGAAAATTCTTTATGCTCAGGCACGATTAATCGAAGGATTACCAATTGAAAATCCAACCGAAATTAGTAATTTAATTTGTGAAGTGTTATCAAAATAGGAGTAGGTATGGACGAAGAAGAAAATCAAAAAGATTCATTTCATAAATTACGTACGAATGGAATGTATTTATCCGATGCCCAAATTGAACTTTTAAAAAGATATGATATTGATTATCGCAAATATCCTAATCTCAAAAGTTTAATATTTCGTATCGAGGAAGAATTAAATGAAGGAGATATAGCAGATACGGAAGAATTAGATCTTCTTTCTGAAGAATTACAAACTTTTTCGTACTATCATGATACGCACAAATAAAAGGACTTAATTAAGTCCTTTTTCGTTGATTCCAGTTACGTTAATTAAAACAAGTTCATTTTGACTAGAAGTACGTACGGGAATTCCCCAGTTGCCATAACCGTTGGAAACAACTAGGTGATAGTTTCCCGTTTGATAAGTGCCGTGTTTTAAAAAGAAATTGATAGGAAATAGTTGTCCGGCATGAGTATGTCCAGATAATTGCAAATCGATTCCTTGTTCTTTGGCTTCTTCTGAACTACTCGGTTGATGGTCGATTAATAATATAGGGTAGTCTCGATTGACATCGTTCATTAACACTTCCATTTTTAAGGGATGATCGGTTCGGTCTTTTCGTCCGATAAGATAAAAATGGTCGGCCACAAAGAGGGACTCATCTTCGAGGACAGTAATATTACTGTCCGCATACTTTGCTTTCACTTCATCGGTAAGAAGATCGTGATTTCCTTCGACAAAATAAGTTCCGTAAGTCGTTTTTATATTACGAAATTTTTGATAGAGCGCTTCTTTTAATTCATCGCTTGTTCGTTCGTCAAAAATATCGCCACTTAAAACAAAAAGATCGATGTTATTTTCATTGACTGTCTGAACAATCTGATCGAGATTATCTTGATTGGTCCCAGTTCCTAAATGTAAATCACTGAGTAAAATAATTTTTAATGGTTCCATCGGTTTTGCAATCGTAATCGAAACGGTATTTAATACTGGATGCATGGCATTAAATAATCCCCAAACAGTAAAGATAAAACTAAATAGCAGTGGTACGATTTGATGAAAAGCTAACTTTTTAACTCCTTGGGCAATTTTTAAACAATTTAATTTTTGAAAAAGGAAGGCGACTAAATCGAAAAGAAGCATTCCTCCACAACTGTAAAGTAAGAAAATAGCAACAGGAGATAAAAGCAAGGTTGCCATCAAAAAAAAGGTAAGAATAAAAATCCAATAATAAATTAAAAAGTTCTTATTTTGAAAAGAAAACATTGTCTTTATTTTTATTCCAAAATAAATACCACCTAAAATGGCCAAAGGGATTAAAATTAGATAATGTATCAAAAGCATCGTCCATCACACTCCTTTTTTATTATAATTAATTTTTAAAAAAAGAAAATAAAACTTTGAAAAACATCCGTTAAAAGATGTAAACCCGTCGTGGAATGCTTGTTATTTTTAAGATAATCTTGTACAATGTTGTCGTAAATTGAGAGGAAAGGCGATGGACGGATGGATTTTAAAGATAAAGTAGTGTTAGTAACTGGTTCGAGTCGAGGAATTGGTGCAAGTACAGTTTTAGCCTTTGCTAAACGAGGCGCTAATGTAGTTATTAATTATGTTCAAGAAAAGGAAAAAGCGGAAGCTTTAGCGCATCGTATCGAAGCAAACCAAGGCGTAAAAGCACTCGTTATAAAAGCAGATATTTCGAAAGAAGAAGAAGTAAAATCATTAGTACAAACGACTCTTGAAACGTTTGGAAAAATTGATATTTTAGTGAATAATGCGGGGATTGCCATCGATACGTTATTCGAAGACAAGTCCAAAGAGAATTTTATGCGTACTTTAGAAGTCAACCTCGTAGGCACCTTTTTAATGTGCAAAGAAGTTGGAAGCGAAATGTTAAAAAGGCAAAAAGGAGTTATTATTAATGTGTCCTCAACGAATGGAATTGATACCGTTTATCCAGAAAGTATAGATTATGATGCTTCGAAAGCAGGAGTAATTTCACTTACGAAAAATTTTAGTAAGGCATACGCTCCTTTTATCCGTGTAAATACAGTTTGCCCAGGATGGGTAAATACCGATATGAATCAAACCTTAGAACAAGATTTTATCGATCAGGAAACAAGTAAAATTTTAGTAAATCGTTTTGCGGAATCGGAAGAAATAGCAAATGCCATCGTTTTTTTAGCAAGTAATGAAGCAAGTTATATCAACGGAACGATTTTACGGGTGGATGGAGGTTGCAAATAGATTATGAGAAAAGTGACCATTCTTCCTTTTAATGCGACCGAACCGATTTTTGAAAAAGTATTAACCGATGAGGAACATCATAGTGATGCAATGGAAACCTTTAGTAAAAATCATTTGTTAAATATCGCTCTTCCCAAAGACTTTCCTTATGGTTGGGGAGTAGCGTTAGCAAGACATCATTTTGTGGTAATTTTAGAAAATCAAGGAAACCAATTGATTGTTTTTTTACCTGTTCAGGTAATGGATTGTCAGCAAAATTGGTTTTATGATAATATAGAAACATTCCAACAGTTTAACATTCACTTATGTATGATAAAAGAAAACGAAATCGAACAACATCACTCGATAACACCGCTTCAAGAACCATTTTTAGAAATATTTGATAAACAAAAAGAAAATAATAAAATTTACTGGAAACAAAGGAGAGATAATGCATGCAGGATGAGTTAGGAATTAGTCAAAAAGTTCAATTATTAGCCAAAGAAGTGGAAGAAGAAATTGCTCCCATTTTTCAAAAAATAGATTCTTTAGAAGAAAGAAATAGTTTAAAAGTATTAAATGCTTTTCGTAAGTATCAAATTTCAGAGAGTCACTTTGGTTCTTCGACCGGTTATGGCTACGATGATTTAGGAAGAGATACGATTGAAAAAGTATTTGCCACCGTTTTAGGAAGTGAAGATGCTTTAGTAAGAGGACAATTTATTTCGGGAACACACGCACTAACAGTGGCTTTGTTTGCCTATTTAAGACCCGGGGATTTACTCCTTAGTATTACCGGAAAACCGTATGATACGTTAGATGAAGTAATCGGTTTAGTAGAAAATCCAAGTTCTTTAAAAGCATTTGGTGTAAAGTACGATCAGATCGATTTAGTAGATAACGATTTCGATGATGAGAAAATTGTCACATATTTGAAAGAACACAAAGTAAAATTAATCGAATTGCAACGTTCGAAAGGATATTCTACTCGAAAAAGTATTACGATGGATAAAGTGGAACGAATTGTTAAAAAAATTAAAAAAGTCGATCCAGAAGTGATTATCATGGTGGATAATTGTTACTGCGAATTTGTATCGGAAAAAGAACCGACCGAAGTAGGGGTCGACGTTATGGTAGGATCCCTCATCAAGAATTTAGGAGGAGGCCTTGCCCCTAACGGAGCTTATATTGCGGGACGAAAAGATTTAGTTACTTTAGCCGCAGAACGATTAACCGTACCGGGCGAAGGAAGAGAAGTAGGACCTACGTTAGGAATTAACAAATCTTTTTTACAAGGATTATTCATGGCGCCATCGGTAGTTTCGAGTAGTTTAAAAACAGCCGTGTTTACTAGTCGTATGCTCGAAAAATTAGGCTTCGAGGTCGAACCAAAATACGACGAAGAAAGAGCCGATATTGTGCAAAATATTATTTTTCATGCATCTTCCAAATTAATTAAATATTGTCAAGGAATTCAAATAGCATCTCCAATCGATTCCTTTGCAATTCCAGAACCATGGGACATGCCGGGTTATACTGATCAAGTGATTATGGCGGCCGGTACTTTTACCCAGGGGTCATCGATTGAACTCTCATGTGATGGACCGATTCGGAATCCTTACATTGCTTATCAACAAGGTTCGCTTACTTACACTTATGGAAAGTTAGGTGTAATGAAAGCCATTACGAATTTGTTAGAAGAGTAAAATTATGTCAATAAGAATGTAAATTTACAAATTTAGAAATAAAACCACGCCCTTGACGAGTGGAAAGAAAAAAAGTATGATATAAGTAGAAATGGTAGAAAAGAGGTACACTATGAAAAAAGGAGTTATTATCACCCTTGGAATTATTGCTTTTGTGATTGTAGTGGAAGCAGTTACATTAAATAGTCAAAATAGCCAAGCATTAACGGAAGAAAGTAGTACAGGAGCGGAGCAAGGAACTTCGAATTACAGCACATCGAATACCGGGGAAGAAGATTACGAACATTTGGAATATTTAGACTTTGAAGCATGGAAGGAACATTTTGAAAGTGATGAACGCTTTGCTTTTGTCGTAGTTCAAACAACGTGTGGATATTGTAATCAATTTAAACCCGTTTTAGAAGCGATTGCGGCCGAAGCAGAAACAAATCTTTATTTAGTGGATATTCTTACGATGAGTAAAGAAGAACAAAGTGAGTTTATTGCTTCAATTGATTATTTCAAAGAAAATCCAAAGTGGGGAACCCCTTTAACGTTAGTTTATGAAAATCAAGAATTAATCAACTCGTTGCCAGGTTCTCAACCGGAAGATTTAACAAAGGCATTTTTAATTCAAAATGGCATAATTGACTAATCAAAGGAAAGGATAAAAAGGTATGGAAGAGTTAAAATGTAAAGTTTGTGGGGAACCCTATGAACCGAATCAAGCTTTTTGCTATCGCTGTAAGAATGCTTTACCTATCGAAGATGAACCATTGCCAGAACTAGAAAAAGAAGTAACTTGTCCGTTTTGTCATCGAAGTGTATCCGAACAGTATACGGAATGTCCATACTGTGGAGAGGAACTTTCTTTAGAGCGTTTAGTCGAAGCGGCAGTATGGAATAACCGTTATCGAAATTTAACACAATTTGGAATCGTTTTAGGAGCAGGATCCTTTTTAGCTATATTCTTTTCGCCCTTAATTGCCTTAATTATGGCGATTATAGGTTTGGTTTTATCGATTTTAGGAGTTTCTTTAGAAAATAAAATTGCACTTTATGGAACCATCACTTCTTCGGTCGGTTTACTAGTGATAATTACCTTGCTCGTTTTAGTAGTAGGATTTAATTTTCAAACGAGTTTTCTTACTTGGAGTATAAAAGAAGAAGTAGAAGAACCGATTCTAAATGGAAATAGAGAATATAAAGAAAGTGTCTATACCTCTTGGGAAGAAAACGACGGCAATAATTTAGTTGTTTTAAAAAATGATGGAACTTTTGCTTGGCATTACGATAAAGTCGATTTAGAGCAAAATTACCAAACAGGTATTTTTCAATTAGAAAATGGCATCAATACTTCTCAGGGAATCGTTTACGAAGATCAAAGTTTCTATTATTATCAGTTAACGTTATTTAAATTAGCAAGTAATCAAAACGGGGTAACTGAAAATGATAATATATCGGCAAGTATTTATACGTTAGGAATAAAAAAAGACACCCGAGATGGAATGTGTCTTGAAAATTTAGAAGACGAGAAGAATATCTGCTTTCATAAAATTCAAGAAGCACCGGTTGGATAAAAAGAAAAGAGCTATTTCGATAGCTCTTCTTTTTCCTTAAAAAACGTACCATCTTCTTTAAGACCGATAGGAAAGTTAGTATGGCGGTACCAAAGATCGGAATCTAATTCTTTTAAAGGAGGAGATTTTTGTAAAACGAGTAACTGATCTTTAATGGTCTTGATAAAAGAAGTATCAAAACTAGTATCATGGTTTTTAAAAAAAGATACATCTTCTTCCTTAATATGTAGTAAAATAATTACTTGTATTCCATTTTGTATCCATTTTTTCAAGACTTTAAAATAGGCATGTGTCGAAATAACATAAAGTCCCCAGACCGTATCTTGTTCAAGTTCACGCATATCATTAGCACGATTACTTAAGATATAAAAACGGGTGTTGAGTTTGGAATTGATGCCACCTAGTTTATAAGTCATTTCGATAAAACTAGGATCGGTCACGATTTGTCCTTTATGATATCGTTGGTACTGTTCCTTCGATAAGAATAAATCCCGAACAAATAGGCCTAAATTCGTATAAGTTTCATTGATAATAGTTAATGTATCGCGCATAAAAAACTCCTTCATTTTTCATTATAACAAATGCCCAATAAAAATAAAACACACGAGGTGATATTCATGATGGAAAGTTTAAAAACATACCGTCAAAATCGTTTATCGGATAAATTTATTGATCTATTAGTATCACAAGTTCATCTTTCAATGATTGAACTAGGTCGCAAAAAAGGTAGTCATTTTATTAATTCTAAATTATTTCAAAAAGAATTAGAAGCAAAAATAGATCTTTTATTACCGCATTTTACCTATAAAGAATGGGTACTTATTTTAAAAAATAAAGGACCTTTTCAAAAGAATACTAAAAATAAAGAAGAAAATATTCGTAAAAACTTGTATGCTTTTTTAAAAAATCATTACCGTATTGTCTATCATTCCTTTCGAATGGATTTATATGATCAATTTCAAAAAAGAGAGGCAAGTACGATTGCTACTATTATTTTAGCCGAAGATGTCATTATTCATAGTAAAAAAAGAACGGCCGTGGTTATCTATTACAAAGGAGGAGACCGAATTGCTTACTGTCCCGAATTAAAAGAACGAGTAGTGATTGAAAATATTAAAATATTAGAACAGTCGGTCTTAATTACCCTAGTGGATATAAAACAAGAAAAAGGAAACCGATGGTTAAATCAAATGCTTAATTTCTTTTCTTCTTAAACGCTTTTGAATAAAATAAAAAGAGAGGATAAAAGGTGATTGAAATGAATAAAGAAGGATGGATAATAGGATCTATTAGTCTTATTACCGTAACCGTGGTAGTAGGGATATTACTTTTGGTTTTTCTCCCTGCAAATGAAGAAGAAAAGGAAAATCCACTTCCGAGTCCAACCGCCTCGCCCAATATTACAAAAACGTTATCTATTCCATCCGAATGGGATGCTATTTTAGAAAATGTCGATAACGAGATCAAGTTAACGAAAGAAGAGATTCAAGAATATAATCAAGCGATACGTACGAAAACAGATGCTTTTTACGATATTATAAATACGTCTTCTTTAACCAAAGAAGAAATACTTTCTTATATAAATCGTTATACGTTACCTACCTTACCAAAATATAATGGAACAAGCATAATTACCAACAAGGAAATCGAAGAAATAAAAAACAATCGTAATTTAGAAAACGTGGATAATCAAGATAATTTAGCGAGCGGATTAGTTGTAAAAAGAAGTAATTTACGTTCGTTTCCAAGTAGTATTCCATTTTATAATAATAATACGAATACCCAAGTAGATAACCTTCAAGAAACCGAATTACTAGTAAATACCCCCGTTCGTATTTTACACGAGAGCAAAGATCAAAATTGGTATTTTGTAATGGCCCCTACCTATGTCGGATGGGTCGAAAAAGAAACGATTGCCGAGGCAACGGAAGAAGATTGGAACTATTTTTTAAAGGAAGATGAAAATTCTTTTGCTGTGGTAACAGATCCGATGGTAACCTTAGAAGACACCTATTTAGATATGAGTGTAAAACTTCCCATTACTCAATTGACAGAAGAAGGGTACGATGTGAATATACCGCAAAAAGGGCCGGATGGAAAAGTAATTAAAAAAACAATCACCCTTACAAACAATCAAGCTTATTTAGGATATGTTCCTTACACTTTAAAAAATTGTTATGTGCAAGCGTTAAAATATCAAGCTGTTCCTTATCAATGGGGTGGCTTCACCGGTGGAGTAGACTGTTCGAGTTATGTTGCCAATGTTTTTCGTACCTTTGGTTTCCAATTTCCAAGAAATACGTCGAGTCAAAATACGTCCGTTGGAACGATTATCGATGTCGAAGGAATGAGTGCTACTCAAAAATTAACGTTGTTAGAAGATCATCCGATGGCTTTACTTTATCAACCCGGACATGTCATGCTTTATCTAGGTAAAAAAGAAGATCAACATTATATCATTCATGCGAATGGAAGTACTTGGAACGTGGCTATTACGATGCTCGATCAATCGAGTTATCTTTCAAAAATAAATAAAATTGTCTTAATTGAAAAATAACAAAATAAAAAACGGAGGTAAATATGATACAAGTAATCAAAACCGACTTTGAACCTATTTCCGATTTAAGCGATTGTTATGTCGTTTCCGATTTTGACCGAACACTTACTGTCGGGAACAGTAAAACGTCGTGGTCTTTGTTATCGGATACCAAGTTCTTACCTGAGGAATACAAAGAAGAAAGACAAAAGTATTACGATTATTATCGCCCGATTGAAGTAGATACCTCACTACCTTTTACTTATCGCCTAGATGAAATGAATAGTTGGTATCGGAAACACATTCGTCTATTTGTCAAATATGGATTAAAAGAATCGTTTATTGATACAACCGTACGCGATGCCAAAACAATGCAATTTCGAGAAGGGGCCAAAGAATTTTTAATATTCTTACAACAACATCAAATTCCTTTAATTATTATTTCGGCTGGAGTGGGTAATTTTATTGAATCCTTTTTAAAACAGGAAGAATGTTATTTTGATAATATCTATATTAGTTCAAACATGATTCGTTTTGAAAATGGAGTTGCCGTAGGAATTCATAATAATGTTATCCACAGTTTAAACAAAAATGAAGTATCCCTACCCGAAAAGATAAAAGCAAAATTAGAAGGAAAAAATAAAATTATTTTATTAGGAGACCAATTCGATGATATTCGAATGGTCGAAGAAGAAAAAAGAGCAAATACGATTCGCGTCGGTTGGTTAGTGGAGCCCCAAAATGAAAAAGTCTTTCAAGAGTCTTTTGATTTCGTTTTAAGTAACGATGAAAGTTACCAGCAACTAGGAAAAACATTATTTAAAAATTATTCATAAAAAAAGGAATCAATTTAAATGATTCCATTTTTTTGGAAGAAATTGACGGTCTCCTCTTTGGGATGAAATCCGACCAATTCATCGACCACATTTCCGTTTTCATAAATATAAGTGGTAGGAGTAGCTCCGGGAGTTTCACTATACGATAACACCTGATCGTATAATACATCGTATTCACTTTCACTTATCGTCGAAAGATCCAATACGTAGATAGGAATATTTTCTTGTTCGGCAACTTGATTTAATACATATTTAAGATCTTGACAATATCCACAATCAGTCCGCGTTACGACAAGTATTAATTTACCTTTGTTATCCTTTAAATTGTTCCAATCGAGATAGGTAAGATCTTCAAGATAAGGGTACGGATCACTTTGCGTAGTTGGCTTTTGCACTTTTATATTCGCTTGATCTACTTTGTACCAATAATTTCGAACTCGATTATTATTAGACGTATCTTGATAATCACTCAAATATAAGATATCGGCATTAATACTATCAAAATATAATTGATTGTCTTCGATGACAAGATTAGTATTCCAGTTTTTTTGATCGTCATCAGTAAAAGTTAAAACGACATTTTTTTGATTACTGATATCGGTTACTTCATAAGTACCCTTGTAAAAGAAATAAGTTCCTTCCCAATTTAATTGTCTTAAAAAGGTACCATCCGCTTTTAATTCGAGATAATCGTCATAAGTATCCGAAACGGATTGAGAAGTATAGTAACCGACCACATCAGATGCCGTATAGTTGGAATTATTTTCTCCACCCCCTGTAAAGAGAAGAAGAATCATTCCTAAAATAATAAAATTAAAGGGAAATAATTTTTTCATACAAACTCCTTTACAACTATTAATTTATATTTCGTATAACACAAGATAGAATCGTTTTACTAGACAAGAATTTTTTTCTCGTTTATAATGAGAATGAAAAAGAAAGGAGCAAATTATGGAATATCGAAAATTTGGAAATAAAATCGTAGTAAGAATGGATAAAGGAGAAGAAATATTAGAACAACTTAAAGTCTTGGCCACGAAAGAAAACATTAAACTAGCGTCAATTACAGCCTTAGGAGCGGTAAATGATGTGACGGTAGGCGTATTTAAAACACAAGAAAAGAAGTACGAATCAAATCATTTTCAAGGGGACTTTGAAATTGTTTCATTAACCGGAACAATCAATACAATGAATCATGAATTTTATTGTCATTTACACATGAGTGTTGGAGATCAAGAAGGCAAAGTCTATGGAGGACATCTCAATAAGGCGATAGTAAGTGCCACTTGTGAGATGGTCGTAACTTTAATTGATGGAGAAGTAGATCGTACTTTTGATGAAGCGATTGGTCTTAACTTATTTCAATTTTAAAAGGATTACAAAGTAATCTTTTTTTGTAGACTTTTGTTTGTCAAAAATTTATAATGGTTAGTGTAAAGGGTGAAAGTATGAAAGAGCAAAATGAAAAAAAAGTAAAGCAAGGTTTGACACATAAAGAAGTACAAGAGCGAATAGAAAAAGGACTAGTACATGCCAATACCGATGTTCCAACCAAAAGTATTGGACAAATTATAAGAACCAATCTATTTACTTTATTTAATATGTTAAACTTTGGTCTAGGACTTGCTGTTTTATTAGTAGGATCTTATAAAAATTTATTATTTTTAGGAATCGTTTTTTGTAATATGCTAATTTCAATCTTTCAAGAAATACGTGCTAAACGAACCGTGGACAAGCTCTCTCTTTTTAACGAAACAAAAGTAGAAGCAATTCGAGATGGAAAAAAAGTGGAACTTGCGCAAGATGAAATTGTTTTAGATGAAGTAATCCATTTCTATTTAGGAAACCAAGTATTAGTGGATAGTGAAATATTAGAAGGGGAATGTTTAGTTAACGAATCTTTTATTACCGGGGAAGAAACGCCAATCAAAAAACGTAAAGGGGATATTTTATTATCGGGAAGTTTTTTAGTAAGTGGCGATTGTTTTGGACAGTGCATTCATATTAAAGAAGATAACTATACCTCTAAAATATCGAAAGATGCCAAATATTTAAAAAAGTTAAATTCCGAACTTATGATTTCCCTTAATAAAATTATCAAAGGCTTATCGATGGTTGTAATCCCTGTAGGAATTTTACTCTTTTGGGCACAGATGCGTATTCCGGGAAATACGATTCAAGACGCGGTTATTCATACCGTAGCAGGTTTAATTGGAATGATTCCCGATGGGCTCATTTTACTTACTTCGACCGTCCTTGCCGTATCGGTAATTCGTTTGTCAAAATACAAGGTACTAGTACAAGAACTTTACTGTATCGAGATGCTTGCCCGAGTCGATGTACTTTGTCTCGATAAGACAGGAACGCTTACGGAAGGAAAAATGGAAGTAAAAGATCTCCTCCCGGTTGGAAAAACGAAAAAAGAAGAAGTTATGAAGATTTTAAGTGAAATGGGCGGAGCCTTGGTAGATCAAACACCGACGATGGAATCGATTCGGGTGTACTGTCCTCCTACGAACGAATGGACGGTGGAAAAAACAAATCCTTTTTCTTCCGATACGAAATTATCAAGTGTAACATTCAAGGAGGGAGAATACCTTTTAGGAGCACCAGCTTTTGTCCTTGGGAAGAAAAATTATAAAATAGATATCACGGAATATGAAAAAGAGTACCGGGTTTTATTACTTGCCAAAAAAGAAAAAAAAGGAATCGAAGAGTTAGCTTATTTGTTAATTCAAGATAAAGTGCGTGAAAATGCGAAAAAGACGTTAGCGTATTTTAAAGATCAACAAGTAACTTTAAAAATTATTTCGGGGGATAACCCTGTAACGGTCAGTCAAATAGCCAAACGAGTAGGAGTAGATAACTACGATAAATACATCGATTTAACGGATGTTGATAGTAGTACTTTTCCGGAACTTGTTGAAAAATATACGATTTTTGGAAGAGTGAAACCAGCTCAAAAAAAAGAACTGGTCCTCGCCTTAAAAAAAAGAGGACATACCGTTGCTATGACTGGTGATGGCGTAAACGATGTGCTTGCCCTAAAAGAAGCGGATTGTGGAATTGCGATGGCAAGTGGTAGTGCTGCCGCGCGAAGTGTTTCCCAACTCGTCCTATTGGACTCTGATTTTGACTCGATGCCTAAAATTGTGCAAGAGGGAAGACAGACAATCAACAATATTGAACGCTCTGCTTCACTATTTTTAGTAAAAACAATTTATACGACTTTACTGGCTGTTTTCTTTCTATTTGTAAGTATTCCATATCCGTTTGAACCGATTCAAATGTCACTTACGAACATGGTAACGATTGGAATTCCCGCTTTTATTTTAGCCCTCGAGTTAAACAAAGAAAGAGTAAAAGGTGGGTTCTTGAAAAATGTCTTATCCAAAGCCCTACCAACGTCACTTTGTATTTTTGCTATGCTATTGTTAATTCAATTGAGTGCATACGGATTTGGAATAGAGTATAGGGCACTTTCGACGATATCGGTATTAATTGTAGCAGTATGTGGTTTCTTTCATTTATTTACTATTTCAAGACCATTTTCAAAATTGCGAGGAACCCTTTTAATAAGCATGATTGTAGTATTCCTACTTGAAGTTATTCTACTTCCTGATTTATTTTCACTCGTTCGTCTAGATCAGTCACTATTCCTTATCTTTTTAATGGGATTTATCGTTAGTTTAGGATTATTCTATTATCTTCATTTAGGATTCAATTATTTATTAGCAAAGAAAAGTAGTAAAAAAGTGTAAAAAAGTAGTTGTAATCTCGATTGTTCATTGTTATAATAAGGGTGCAATTAGGAATTAGAACTACTTTTTCTATGAAAAGATTAAAAAAAATACTTGCCAAGGACTTTATTTTATTGTAGAATGAAGTAGTACTCGTTCAAAAGTGCAATATAAATGGGCTTGTAGCTCAGGTGGTTAGAGCGCACGCCTGATAAGCGTGAGGTCGGTGGTTCAAGTCCTCCCAGGCCCACCATTTATATTGCCTCAATAGCTCAGTTGGTTAGAGCACTTGACTGTTAATCAAGGGGTCCTAGGTTCAAGTCCTAGTTGGGGCGC
>CANRCR010000017.1 GCA_947629165.1 uncultured Bacilli bacterium | reverse complement strand
ATTATTACAGAAACATTATCTAATTTTAATTTTTTAATTCTATTAAGTAAATTAGAAAAATCATTAATAGAATGATTGACTTCGTATGGATCAATTAGAACTTCACCACAAGAACTAATTAAAGTAACCATACTTTTTCCTTTAGCTACATCAACAGCTAAACAATTGTGCATAAGCACCATCCTTTCTTTTACGATTGAACTCTTTGTACTTCTTATTCCTCATCACGCTTGTTATATAGAAATAAATCCTCACATTCTAAAACTAGGAATATAAAAAGAAAAGAGCTAGGCCGTCACTTTTATGGATATGAAAACCCTTGTTATAATTTGCCTAAACTCAATCGCGTAAATTTTACTCATTTTTATAAAAATGAGTAAAATTATTATACTAATAAATCAATGATTTGCAACTTCATCAATTTACTAATCAGTATTATACGTGTTATAATAAAAACCATAAAAAGGAGGGATACGTATGAAGTATTGGTGGTTAAGTCCCTATATTCCATTTTTTGAAAATATAGATGAAAAAGTACTTCGATCAAAACAAGGAAAAAAACAAATTGACCATTTCTTTAAAGATTGTTCTTTTTCTATAGCCATTCCTTCCCATTATCTCGACTACTATCAAAAAATAAAAAATTATCCCATCGAACAACTTTCGGATTGTGGACTACAACTATCTTTTGCCTATCAAATATATCAAGGTAAAGTGGATCCTAGTTATTTTAAAAAGATTCTTTTAAATCAACAATTAGTAACTTTATTAAAACAAATGCAAAAGATTCCGAATACCTATCTTCCTTCTTCCGACTACAATATTGAAGAAACCCTAGAAGAAATTACCCATTTAAAAGAATTAGATACTTCGATGGAAAAAGTAAAAAACAATAATGTCGCGGCATGTTATACTTGTCGAAATATTTTTTACACCGATGCAATTTATCAAAGAAACAAACAAAAAAAATGTCTTTGTCCGTACTGTAATCATGATACGTTATACTTTGATAATGATTATATTCCGATGGATACCAATTTTTTATATTTTGCTTATTTATATTATCAAGACGAAATACCTTTTAATAAATTATTACCGCTTTTAAAAGAAAAAATACATTTCACTAATAAAGAAAAAAATGCTTTTACTTTTGAACCGGAAGAACCGATAGGAACCATCGATTTTTTAAAACAACAAGTTTATTTACCGAAATCATGGTACCAACGTATGCCATCGGGAAAAGAAGAAGATTATCTTCGAATTGTATTACTACATTTATTAAACGAAGCTGATGAAAATCGTACGGCAATACTGCGTTTAAAATTTGATTTATCACAAGATAAAGAAGTAATTCCCATTATAGCCATGACGCTTTATAGCAGTATTCTATATTATTTTTTACAAAATTATTTTACGAACATTCAAAAAATCGAAATGGTCGTATCCCAAGAGACCCAACCGCTTTATGAATCTATTTTACAAACTTTATTAAAATTTAAAAAGTCTTAAAGACTTTTTTGTGTGGAATAAAATAAGTCCTTCGTTAATATTCTTTTTTAGGAGGGCTTGTTTATGAACGTAGAAGAGATGACATCACTTAAAACAGGATTGACCGATAAAGAAGTAATAAAAAGAAGAAAACAGTATGGTAGCAACGAAATTCATCATCAAAAAAAAGATAGTTTTGGAAAAAAGTTACTAGAAACTTTAGGAGATCCAATCATTAAAATATTACTGGTTGCCTTATTGATTAAGACGATTTTTCTTTTTCAAGATTTTAATTGGTTTGAGACATTAGGAATCGTAATTGCTATTTTTTTAGCTTCTTTTATATCGACGATTTCCGAGTATGGAAGTGAACAGGCTTTTACGAGATTGCAAGAGGAATCAAGTAAGATTTGTTGTAAAGTGAAACGTAATAAAAAATGGGTGAACCTTCCGATGGAAGAAGTAGTGGTAGGAGATATCGTCTTATTACAAGCAGGCGATAAAATACCCGCGGATGGAATATTAGTAGAAGGTACTTTATCCGTCGATGAATCGAGTTTGAATGGAGAAGCCAAAGAAGCTTACAAAACGGCTAAAATGAATCGTCAAATCGATGAACATAATGCACTTTATCGTGGATGTGTCGTCTATTCGGAAGAAGGCTATATGCAAGTATTAAAAGTAGGGGATGAGACGTATTATGGAAAAATAGCCCAAGAATTACAAGAGAAGCAACCGGAAAGTCCATTAAAGTTAAGATTGCGTGGACTAGCCCAAGTGATTAGTCGAATTGGATATATTGGGGCTTTGTTGGTATCACTTTCGTATTTATTTTCGGTAATTGTAATCGATAACGGATTTGATTTAAAACTAATTCAGTCGTCCCTTACCAATCTTCCTTTTTTATTAGGACATATTTTATATGCTTTGACGTTAAGTGTTACGATTATTGTAGTAGCTGTCCCGGAAGGACTTCCTATGATGATTACCTTAGTACTTTCTTCTAATATGAAACGAATGTTAAAAAACCAGGTGCTAGTAAGAAAGTTAGTGGGGATAGAAACAGCCGGTAGTCTCAATATTTTATTTACTGATAAGACAGGTACTTTGACCAAGGGAAAACTCGAAGTAGTGGAAATTATTTCGGGAACAGGAAAAAAATATAAAAATGAAAATGAATTAAAGAAAGATAAATCATTTTATAATTTAGTAAAAATGACTATGACGATAAACAATGCCAGTACTTATAATGAAGATAATCTTCCCATGGGAGGAAATATGACCGATCGGGCATTACGCTCTTTTTTTAAAAAAGAAGATCCGATCGAGGTTTGTAAAATCAGTACGGTACCTTTCGATAGTAAAACAAAATATTCATCTACTTTGATTGAAATAAATCAGAAAAGATGGAATTTAATAAAAGGATCTCCTGAAAAAATATTAGCCCTTTGCACTACGTATTACGACGAGTTAGGACAAAAGAAAACGTTGCTATCGAATCGTAAAATAAAAGAAGAAATTACCGTAAAGACGAAAGAAGGTATCCGCGTATTAGCTTTAGCAATTAATGAAAATAGTAATTCACTTAAAATGGAACGACTTACTTTTTTAGGATTAGTGCTCATTAAAGATGAAATTCGTAAAGAAGCTGTGGAAGGGATGGAATTCGTTCAAAAAGCGGGAATTCAAACCGTGATGATTACAGGCGATCATAAAGATACCGCTACCGCGATTGGAAAAGAAGTAGGGTTAATAAAAAATACCTCGGACCTCGTACTGACAAGTGAAGAACTAAATGCCAAAACGGATGAAGAAATTAAAGAATTATTGCCCCGTCTTCGTATTGTTGCCCGAAGCCTTCCGCAAGATAAAAGTAGGTTGGTAAAAATCAGTCAAGCCTTAGGATTGGTTGTCGGAATGACGGGAGATGGTGTAAACGATGCGCCGGCCCTAAAAAAAGCCGATGTTGCCTTTGCGATGGGAAGTGGTACCGAAGTTGCCAAAGAGGCGAGTGATATTGTTATTTTAGATGACAATTTTTTATCGATATCGAAAGCAATTTTATTTGGAAGAACGATTTTTAAAAGTATTCGTAAATTTATAATCTTTCAATTGACGATAAATCTTTGTGCGATTCTACTATCGATTGTAGGACCTTTTATTGGTGTTGAGACTCCGGTGACCGTAATTCAAATGTTATGGATCAATATGATTATGGATACCTTAGCAGGAATTGCCTTTGCGTATGAACCGCCACTAAAAGAGTATATGGATGAGCGCCCTAAGAAAAAAGAAGAACCGATTATAAATAGTTATATGTTAGGAGAAATTCTATTTACGGGTCTCTATTCGGCCTTACTTTGTATTTTCTTTTTAAAGTCACCTTGGATTCACTCATTCTTTCGACCGGATGCTGTAGATAAATATTTGATGACCGCCTTCTTTGGATTATTTATTTTTATGGGTATTTTTAACTGTTTTAATGCGCGAACAAACCGGTTAAATCTCTTTGCTAATTTGTATCGTAATCGTGCCTTTATGGCCGTTATTCTCTTTGTACTAGTGGTTCAAATTTATTTAATTTATTATGGAGGAGCTCTTTTTAGGACCTTTGGTTTGACATTAAAAGAATTTGAAATGATGATGCTCTTATCTTTTACAGTCGTCCCGGTCGATTGGATACGTAAACTGTTTTTACGTTTTCGTGGACAAAAAGGAGGCGTTTAAAAAAAGTTAACTTTTTTATAATTCGATGGATTAAAACATCGGATTTTTTAATTTTATCGCATGCAAGATTAAAAAATATAATCAGTTACGGGCTACTTCTTAAAAAAGGGAAAGTTGCATCGTTTTATATTTTTTCGTACAATGACCTTACTGTCCTAAGAAAGGAAGGGTATGGTTGTTATTTCAGTACGCCAATTTTTAAAAGAGGCGAAGATTGGTCGAAAAGCAAAAGAAGTTACAATTAAAGTCGATGTAAGTAAAGAAATCTTTTTAAAAAACATTGTCTTTCTCTATCACCATTTATTGTATCCACTAGTGTTACGACAAGTGAAAGTAAAAGTGATCAATAATCCTTTCCCGTACGAAGCAATGGAAATTGCCCCTTTATTTTTACATACGAATCGGGATGCTATTACTTTACATCTTTATCTTGAAGCATGGGATCGACTTCTAAAAATTAAAGAAGATAAAAATATCGAAACTAAAAAATATTCCTTGGAAGAGTTAAATGAAGAACAAATGCGTGCAGTAAAAATTCAAAAAGGACCCGTTTTAGTGTTGGCAGGAGCAGGAAGTGGCAAAACGAAGACACTAATCAATCGAATTTACTACTTGTTAAATCGAGGTGTAAAAGAAAATCACATTTTAGTGTTAGCTTACAATAAAAAGGCCGAGGAAGAATTAACTGCCCGACTAGGAAACGAAATAAAAGTTGAAATTCGAACCTTTCACGCTTTTGGTAATCAATTGTTAAAACAATATAGTGACTTTTCTTTTTATGAAGAAGATCCCAGTGAATTATCTAGGGCACTATTAGAACGCATTTTAAATAAACATCATCCTCTAATCTACGGAAAAGGAAAAGATCCTTTGAAAGGTTATCAAGAAAAGATAAGTGCCATTAAAAACAATTTGTATACGACCCAAGAAATGCTTTTTGAAATGAATCATCAAACGATTGACTTTTATCCAATTTTTAAAGATTATATGAAAGAACTAGAGGAAGAAAAGATTTACGATTATGACGACATGCTTTATTTAGCCGTGGGCTTACTTTTGAAAGAGGGACGTTTACGTAAAGTTATTCAAGAAAAATACCAATATTTGTTGGTCGATGAATTTCAAGATTTAAATCCTTTACAAATTCAGTTGTTAGAAATATTAGCGCTTCCTGAAAATCATCTTTTTGTAGTAGGGGATGATGATCAGATGATTTATGGATTTCGAGGAGCAAGTGTACTTCCCATCTTATCGTTTCAAAAAAAATATCCGATGGCTAAAATGATAAAATTAACGACCAATTATCGTTCTTCGAAGCGAATTGTCTATCATGCCAAACAGTTTATTGATCACAATCTTACGCGTATTTCGAAAGAGATTCGTGCGAATAAAAAAGAAAGAGGAATAATCGATGTAAAAATAGCACCTTCGTTATTAGAAGAAGCAAACGAAGTGTATACATGGGTACAACAAAGAAAGCAAACGGAACCTATTACCATTCTTTATCGTTATAACGAGTACGGATGGTTCTTAAAACTATTTTTTGCTTTAAAAGGAAATAAAGAAGAAAAAGTAAGCACCCATTTTTCGAAACTCTTTCTATTTCTTTCCTTTTTTCTGGATCCGTTCAACCTTGCCAAAGCGCAAGCCGTAATAAAGGAACTTCAATTAACTTGGAATCCCAAAATAACCCAATGGGAAGAGTTCGTACAAAATTATCCAAAAATTTTCTTTGCTAAAATAAAAGAAACATTAACAAAGAAAGATCTTTCTTTTCGACATTTTTGTCTTTTACTTCATAGAAAACCTTCTTTCTTTATCGTAACCGAAGAAGTGGAATCCACGGAAGCATCCATTTTCTTTGAACGCCTGATTGCGTCTTTTGGAGGAATGAAAGCCTTTTATTATGAAAGTAAAAAAGAAAAGACCAATCAATTATCGGTACAATTTGCAACTATTCATAAAACGAAAGGAAACGAATTTGCTAAAGTAGTATATTTTCATATGGTTCCACCCAAAGATAAGGCACTCCTCGAAGAGGAACGAAGAATTAGTTATGTCGCCTTAACGAGAGCCAAAGAGGAGTTATTGATTACGACGAACAGTTATGCTTATCAAAGTTATGTAAAGGACTATCTAAACAACGATCAGTTAGAAGATCAAAAGGAAAGTAGTTTACGAAAAAGACTATCGGATCTAAAAGAACAGATTTTTATCACCCAAACACATCGACAGTTACTTTACAAAGACTTTACGTCAATTAAAAAACGTATTGCTTACGAAGTGCAAGAAGAAGTAGCCACGTATTATAGCAAAGAAAAAGAACGGTTGAACCAACTGGATAAAGAACTTAGTCAAAAGGAACAAGAACAATTTGTTATCGAAGAAGAAATTTGGGCAAGAAGTTTGTCTCCAAGTAAAAAATATGCTATAATATCGCTAGAAAAGGGATGTGAGCAAAGTGAAAGAAAATAGATTAATGGCAGGCGCCTTTTTTATCATAGGTCTTGTTTTGTTGACAGCAGGAGTAGTACTTTCGTTTACTACGCCAAGTCAAACGTTAGAACCAAAGAATCCTTCCGCGACGGAAGATGTTAAAGAACCAGATGCTAGTAAAGAAACGGATAAAGAAACCGTAACACCGGAACTTCCTACAACAACGGCAACACCCGATATACCAGTACCAGAAGAACCAGTAGTGCCTCAAGCACCAACCCCATCCGTAACACCGAACCCTAATGTGTTACCTGCGGAAAATTTTTCGAACGAAGCACAATTAATTTCCTTTTTTGAAGGACAAGAAACGTATGTAACTGTAGCAAAAGATAGTTCGGATAGTTCCGTTTTAGACAGTATTAAAAATGGTTTCATAAACATTGTGGATTTCTTGTTTTACGGAAAAGAAATCGGTGGTTATACCTTTAACGAATTAACGTCATCGGCAAAATTAAAAGTAATTAAAATAGCTCTTAGTATCGATAATAAAATCGATAGTTATTTTCCAGGATATAAAGACCGAATTAAAAGTGGTTACCAAAATTTAAAAGAAAAAATGGCGGAACTATATTTATCCGTAACGGCTTCGCTCTGTGAAGCAGTAGGAGAGACGACTTGTAATCAAGCAAAATTAGATTTTGAAAATATGAAAGAGAGTTTTGGATTTACATTTGACTTGTTAAAAGATTTAGGTGGAGACATCAAAGATTCAATTAAAGATTGGTACGAATCTTTTAGTGGAAAATAAAATTTCAGGTTAAAAAAGATCTCAATCAAAAGGGATCTTTTCTTATCTTAAAAGGAGGAAAGCAAATGATACAGGCAAATCATGTAACTTTACGTTTTGGTAAAAGAACGTTATTTGAAGATGTGAATATTAAATTTACAGCAGGGAATTGCTATGGTTTAATTGGTGCCAATGGAGCTGGAAAATCTACTTTTTTAAAAGTGTTAGCAAAAGAAATCGATACGACGCAAGGAGAAGTTATTATGACCGAAGGAGAACGTTTGGCCGTATTAAAACAAGATCACTATGCGTACGATAATTATTCGGTAATCGACACGGTTATCATGGGAAATAGTCCTCTTTACGAAGTGATGAAAGAAAAAGACGAACTTTATTCTCATACGGAGTTTACGGAAGAAGATGGAATGCGTCTAGGAGAACTCGAAGCAACTTTCGCGGAATTAGGAGGATGGGAAGCCGAAAGCGATGCGGCAACGTTACTAAATAATTTGGGAGTAACCGAAGAATTTCACTATGCATTCATGTCCGAATTAGCGCCTAAATTAAAAGTAAAAGTGTTACTTGCCCAAGCCCTCTTTGGGAATCCCGATATTTTACTATTAGATGAACCGACCAATGGCCTCGATTTAGCTGCTATTCGCTGGCTCGAAGACTTTTTAATTAATTTCGATAACTGTGTTATCGTCGTCTCTCATGATCGTTATTTTTTAAACCGTGTGTGCACTCATATTGCGGATTTAGATTATCATAAGATTCAACTCTATGTAGGAAATTATGATTTCTGGTACGAATCGAGTCAATTAGCTTTAAAACAAGCCAAAGAAGCAAACAAAAAGAAAGAAGAGAAGATTAAAGAATTACAAGATTTCATTGCTCGATTTAGTGCGAATGCTTCGAAAAGTAAACAGGCAACTTCTCGTAAAAAAATGCTCGATAAAATTGTTTTAGAAGAAATTTTACCAAGTTCTAGAAAATATCCTTTTATCGATTTTAAAGTAGAACGTCCTTCGGGAAAAGAAATATTAACCGTGGAAAATATTTCGAAAACAATCGATGGTAAAAAGGTCTTAAACAATGTTTCCTTCCAAATGATTAAAGGAGATAAAATTGCCTTAGTCGGTACGAACGATGTGGCTAAAACGACATTATTTAAAATATTGATGGGAGAACTAACTCCCGATACTGGAACGATTACCTTTGGAACGACGATTCAAAAATCGTATTTTCCACAAGACAATAACGAATACTTTCAAGAAGATATTAATTTAATGGATTGGATGCGAAAATGGTACCAAGTAGACGATGATACCATCCTACGTGGATTCCTTGGAAGAATGCTTTTTTCTGGCGATGAAGTATTTAAAAAAGTACCGGTTTTATCGGGAGGAGAAAAAGCCCGGTGCATGTTGTCAAAATGTATGGTCGAGTCGCCTAACTTCCTTCTTTTAGATGATCCGACCGCTCATCTCGATCTCGAAAGTATTACGGCGCTAAACAATGGATTGATGAAGTTTGATTCCGAAATGATTTTAGCTTCGCACGATCATCAACTAGTGCAAACCGTCGCAAACCGAATGATCGAATTATTACCCGAGGGGATCATTGATCGTCGTATGACTTATGACGACTATTTGGAAGATGCTCAAGTTCAACAATTAAGAGAAGAAAAATCATAAAAAAAAGAACTATTTGACAATAGCTCCCATTTCACAACGATTGCCCCAAGCATCGATTAATTGATTATTTTTACGAATAGAAATGATTTCACAATGGTTTGGACAACGTTTACATTCACTACCAGCAGTTTTAAAATCAAGATCTTTTACTTGCCAAGTAAAAGGTCTTTTTTGATTAGTTCGTTGAGCAAGAATGGCCACGCCGTAAGCGCCCATCAAATGTCCGTACGGATCCGTTAAAATAGGTTCACCTAAAAGATCTTCAAAAGCTTTTTTAACGCCTTGATTTTTACTGACACCTCCTTGAAAAATAATCGGCGAAACGATTCTTTTCCCTTTTCCAACGTTGTTCAAATAATTACTAGCAACACTTTTACAAAGTCCAGCAATAATATCTTTTTGGGCATATCCCATTTGCGCTTTATGGACTAAATCACTTTCGGCAAAAACCGTACATCGAGCAGCAATATTCGTTGGATTATTACTCGTAAGCGCAATTGTCCCAAATTCTTCTACCGGGATTTTTAATCGCTCTGCCTGACTGGAAAGAAAAGCACCGGTTCCCGCCGCACAAAGAGTATTCATCGCATAGTCGGTGACAATTCCATGTTCAATTAAAATGATTTTAGAATCTTGTCCGCCGATTTCTAGAATTGTTCTTACATCGGGATGTCTCGTTAAAGTTCCCACGGCATGTGCCGTAATTTCATTTTTGATAAGAACCGCATTTAACATTGCTCCGATAAGCCGTCGTGCCGATCCGGTAGTGCCGACACCGACAATGGAATAATTATTTTTTTCACAAGTTGGCGCTAATTCTTGTAAAAGTTGTTTTACTGCATCGATCGGATTTCCATTCGTCCATAAATAGGCTTCTGCCAAGATGTTTTGATACCCATCGATTACTACGCCTTTGGTAGAGATCGAACCGATATCGATTCCTAAATAACATTCTATCATTTTGATTTTTCCTTTCGCATAACCAACATATCATAAAAAGCTTCGAGTCGCGTTTGAATACCAACTTCACTGGTATTACTATCAAAACTAAAATAAATAATTGGAAGTTGTTCCTTTTCACAGACTTTAGCAATAATAGGCATTGCGCCAATCTCTGGAGTACAACCGAATGGCTTAATATGAATTACACCATCGTATCCTTCATCGGCTAGTATTTTACAACGGGCGACATTATCCATTCCGTCGGCTCCAATCGTATACCGACAGTAATCTGGTATTTTTCGAAGTAATTTTCGTTCTTGGTAACGTTTTTGAAAAAGTAAATAAGTAAGGTCCGTAAATCGTCTTACTTCAATCTGCATTTTAGCAAGTTGTTTCTCTAAAAAATAATTCGAAAAAGGTTCCATCGAAGTATAAAGTTCTCCAATAATACCCACCTTTAAACAGTGTTCTGGTTTTTGAAAAGGGAGATTTCTAAATTTCTTTTGATATTTTTTATAACAACGATGAAGTCCTAAAAAAGTATGAACTTTAGATAATTGAGTAAGCATTTCTTGTTGTAATTTTTCAAAAGAACCTTCCGTCGTTTCAAAACCGATATGAGCTCGAACATAATGGTCGATTTGGTCCATATCCTGTACCATTTTTAAGGCAAGTAAAGTGTAATAGGCATATTTTGGAAAAGAAAGATGGGGTTCAATTTTTCGCAAGGTTCGATACAAGTACCAAGGAGCAAAATGACGTTGATCGAGAAGGGTATAAAATTTAAAATGATAACCGAGATCTTTTAAAATTTGTTCTTGCACTTCGGCATAGTAGCCGTAACGACAACCGCCTCCTGCCTGTACTAAAATAGTGGCTCCTTGATCGAGTGTTTCAATAAAATTTCCTAGATTGTATTTAAAAGGAATACAGACCGAATCAGGACTGAATTTAGATCCTAAATCAATGGTCTTTTTCGACATCGGAGGAGCCATTTTCACTTCTTTTTTTAAAAGTCGCTTTAAGAGAAAAGTAATGGGTACGTAATAATTCCCTAATTGTGGAAAACTAACGACTTCTTTCGATTCCATAGGCATATTTCCTTTCTTTGATAAGATCGATAAAACTTTCTAGGCGAGTGATGAGTCCCGTAGTACTATTTAATTCATCCCGAATAATTGAAATCATAGGAATTCCTTTTACTTTTCGTAGAATCATTTCATTACTGAGTGAATCAGGTCCACAAGGAAAAGAAGAAATTAGAATGATACCATCCACTTGTTTCCGGTAATGCCAAAGTGAAGCGATAATTTCCTTGTTATAAGTCCAGTACATATCTTTACTAATTGGAACACAATCGATGGGAACCTGATTCAAATCGTATCGATCGGAATAGAGTACGGTAATTTTTTCTTTTTTTAAATAGTCACTAATTTCTCCTCCAATCAGTTTGTCATAAAGGTTATAAGGATGACCCACCAATAAAATTTTGAGATTCTTTTGACGTAATAATAGATGTTGATAATCTAGTTGATCCTCCTTTTTTTCTTCTTCCATCCGTTTGGCATTAAAATAAGCTTGGGCACTTTGTTTCAAAGAAAAACCGAGCGTACTTCCCATTTTTAAAAACGCCGAAAACTCATTTTCCTTTTGTTCGACATCGACATTGTAATGGAGTATCGGAGTCGAAAATATATTTTTAGTCAAATCGTATAGACCTGAAAAATTAGTACATAGTTTTTCCTTCTTTTTTACACAGACGAGGCGAGGTACTAATATATAGTCACATTTTCCAACGAGAGATGCGACGTGTCCCATAAAAATTTTAACGGCAAGACAAGCTTCGTCGATAACTTTCTTTTTTCCACATTCGAGTGTTGCTTTCGTAGTCGGAGAACTGACGATTGTTTGAACCCCTAATTGTTTAAAAAATTCTTTCCACAATACATGATACTTGTAATAAAGTAAAGCTCTCGGTAATCCTACCGTAATTGCCATGATATCCCTCATTTCGTTTTACTATATGAAATAAATCGTATAATTAGAAGTAAAAATCGTGACAAAAAAAAGAACATTCGTTATAATGAAAACGGAGATTACTATGAAAAAAATGAATACCTTATCGAGTTATGGGTCTAAAGAAGATCGTTTTTTATTATCCCGTATTTTAGATCAATATTTAAAATTTTCTAAAACAGGGAAGACTACTTGTTCTCCTTTTTTAGATGAACGTGAGCAAACACTTATTAAAAATGCTTTAAATGGAAAGAAAATACCTTTTTCAATCTATAAGAAAAATGCTACTTGTACGAAAGAAATAATCTATTTTGGAGAAGAGATTCCATTCGTTACATGTTACGAAATTGATAACCAAGAAGCAAAATTGAGACATAAAGATATTTTAGGAAGTCTTTTTGCACTCGGATTAACTCCAGATTCGATTGGGGATATTTTTGTCGAGGACAATCGTGCTTATTTTCTTGTGCTAAAGAAAGTGGAACCACTCATCGATCAGGAATTAAAACAGATTGGGAGAAGTATCGTCAAATTAAATAAAGTAGAGGATATTTTACTAGAAGAAGAGCACGAAGAAAGTAAAATCTTGTTTGTTTCGAGTAGAAGGCTAGATGCGGTGTTAAGTCGACTTATTCCAACGAGCCGTACCAAAGCACTCACGTATTTAAAAAATCATAAAGTAAGGTGCAATTATCAAGAAGTACAAGATCCAGATTTTCTCTTATCCGAGGGAACCATAATATCGATCTTATCCGTTGGAAAATTTCGAATTGGAAAGGTACTCGGTAACTCAAAAAGTGGAAAAATACAATTAGAGGTTATAAAATATCGTTAAAAATATGTAAAATTCTGTAAAATTTCCCATTTTTAATCAAAATTTGTTATAATCAATATAGAAAGGATGTTAAAAATATGAAAGATTATTATAAACTTCTAAAAGTGGAAAAAGAGGCTACTTTAAAAGAAATTAAAAGTAGTTATCGTAAATTAAAAAAAGAATATGGGGAAAAGAATCAAAAAGGTAAATTAAAATCCTTAGAAGAAGCTTATCAAGTTTTAAGTAACGAAGATAAAAGAAAAGAATATGATCAAAAAGAAGTAGCAAAAGAAAAAGTAGCCAATAAAACAGAAAAGAAAAAGAGTGCTTCAAAGGAAGTAAAAAATGAAAAAGTAGTTACGACGAAAGAAGCAGAAAAGAAAAAAGAAACGAAAGAAGTTAAGAAAGAAAAAGAAGAAAAGCCAAAGAAAAATATCGCAGGCGTACTCATTGCTTTAGTTGCTGCTGTAGGAATCATTGTCGGACTCTTCGTAATTTCAGAAAATGCAAATATAACCGCTAAAATTGATGAAAAAGCTTTAACGGATATTACGGTTGACGAATTTTTACAATACTATGACGGAGAAGAAAAAACTTTTGTGATGGTAGGTTATCCTCAATGTACTTGGTGCCAACAATACAAACCGATTTTAACAAGACTTAATACCACTTATGATTTGGATATAAAATTCTTAAATATCGAATATATCGGTAGTGAAAAATATAATCAAGTTGCTGAAATCAATGGAGAAAGTTTTGGAACACCATTAACACTCGTTGTAAGCAATGGGGAAATCGTTGACCGAATCAATGGTTATGTCGATCAATCGACAGTAGAAGAATTCTTAAAGAAGAATGGTTTTATTCCTGAATAGGAGGATAAAATGAATAATAAGACGGTTACAGAACTAGCGTATGAATTTAAGAAAAAATACTCAAAAACAATTGGATGGCGTATCAAACAAAATGCCAAAGTTGTTGAAAACCATTTAAATCCTGGAGAAGTTCCACTCTATGTGTTTGTAGCACAAAAAAATCATAATATCTTTGATTTTTTCCAAACCGCAGTAGTAACACTTACAAACAAACGAATTTTAATTGGTAGAAAAAGAGTGGTTGTCGGTTACTTCCTAGATGGCATTACACCAGATATGTTCAACGACTTAAAAATATCGGCAGGACTTTTTTGGGGAAGGGTACACATCGATACAGTAAGAGAAGTAATCTGCTTATCGAATATCGATAAAAGTGCCTTGGATGAAATTGAGACCAATATTACTTCTTATATGATGAATGAAAAACAAAAATATATTACCAATAATCAAAATCAAGAAGTTAATCAAGAAGTCGAAGAATAAAAGAAAAAAGAATCTACTCAAGTGATTCTTTTTTTGATATAATAAAAATAAGAATAGGAGAGATATCAATGAAACGAATCATAAGTTTTAGTTTATTTATAGGAATTTTATTCTTGGCCTTTCAATTTGTAACCATTTATTTTAATCAAGGACATGAACTTACCTATAATTTTCAAAGTGGTGAAAACGAATACGAAATAAAAGAAAAACTGGTAATTGAAAACAATATACCTATTTATCACTTTGAAGTAAAATCGAACGATCATCTTTTTCTATTAGAAAATAAAACGGATTATAACAAACAAAAAAAGATTATTAGTGACATTAAAAATTTTGTGGTAGATGGAATCGAATGTATTTATCCCGTTTACCAAGATCGTCTAGAAGATGTGCATGATCCGGTGTGTGTACAAAATGGTCGTCAATATAGCTATACTTATTTGCGAACTCAAAATGAAAATTTAGAGACAGTTAAAACAAAATTGTTAGAAGATGGAATTATTTTACCTGCCTGGGAAGAAAGTAGTGCAACCAAAGATTATAGCAATGTTTTTATTCATCAAGAAGACCTTCCCGATAACCTTTATTTAGCAATTTGGAAATATCAAGGAATTGAAATTTTTACCAATGAAATGGAAACTTACACTTCACTTTTAGTAAATGATGATTATCAAAATAGAGGAATGTTAGTCGACCAATACTTTGTTGTTCCAGAATTCAATCTAACGAGCGAATTTAAAGCAATTTTAGTTGCTGACATTACGACTTCGGGGAACCGTCGAATAGAACTCGATGAGCCTATATCGAACGACTGTTATTTTAATGGAACGGTGGATGGAAGAGTGTATCTATTTGATCGAACCAATCTAAAACAATATGAAATTACCCCTAAAGATAATCAAATTCGTATGATTGGAAATACCGATCTTAATGCCCAATACTATGATGGAAGTAAATGGCAAGATCGAAATATTTACGATTTTACGAAAGAAGAAATACACTTCGTTGAAAAACCTGCAACCGATGAAGGAGTAGCATCTTATCAACCGAAAGAAGTAGTAGAGACCGATAACAGTTATTATTTTATCGATGCGAAAGAAAACTTATTTCGAGTTTACAAAGATCATCTCGATTATCCAATTCTACTATGTAGTGTTTCTGGCATGAAAGAATTAAATGTAGCGAACGATTATCTTGCTTTCTTAGCCAATGATACGATTTACTTTTATCATGAATCTTATGGACTAAGACCTTTAATTACCTATAATGAATTCCTTTATAATAATGATAATGTCTTTGTAACTTATTATCAGTATTAAAACAAAGAAAAACTTACGTTATAAAACGTAAGTTCTTTTTTAGTTGGAGGGCCTAGTCGGATTTGAACCAACGATCAGGGAGTTGCAGTCCCACGCCTTACCACTTGGCTATAGACCCGTGTTTTTTTCGGTAACTTAATTGTAATATATAAAAAAGTAAAAGTCAATTGCTTTTCATTCGTTATCTTATTCTATGAGATAAGAAAATATTATTGAAAGAAATTTTTGACTTTGTTATAATATAAAATGAAATAATGAAAGAAGGAGAATAAGTTATGGAATTAAAAGGATCAAAAACAGAAGCCAATTTAATGGCCGCATTTGCAGGAGAAAGTCAAGCACGTAACAAATATACTTACTATGCTTCACAAGCTAAAAAAGATGGCTATGAGCAAATTGCTGCAATCTTTGAAGAAACAGCAAATAACGAAAAAGAACATGCCAAATTATGGTTTAAATATCTTCATGGAGGAAATGTTCCATCGACCGAAGAAAATTTACAAGATGCTGCTTCAGGAGAAAACTTTGAATGGACCGAAATGTACAAAGGTTTTGCAGAGACCGCACGTGAAGAAGGATTCAATGAAATTGCTGCTAAATTTGAATTGGTAGCTAAAATTGAAGCAGAACATGAAAACCGTTATCTTACTTTATTACAAAATGTAAAAGATCAAAGTATTTTTGAGAAAAAAGAAAATAAGATTTGGATTTGTCGGAACTGTGGACATGTTTACGAAGGAACAAAAGCTTTAGAAGTTTGTCCAGTATGTAATCATAAGAAGAGTTTCATGGAAGTAAGAGCCGATAATTATCGCTAAAAAAAGGACTCGGAAATAATTACTTTTCCGAGTTTTTTAATGCTTCAATTTCCTTTTCAATTTTTTGTAATGCTTTTTGTAAAGTAGTAAAGTCCGTATCCTGTGGTGAAGAAGAATCACTAGAGGAAGCAAAACCGGAATAAGTTACGATAAACTGACCAAAAAGCATAAACCAGTTACCGATATTTTCTTGTTCTTCAGGCGTAAACTCTTGGCAAATGAGGTATGCGATAAAGACGGCACTACCGGAAAAAATAGTCGGATACGATGACTTCATAGCAACACCTCTTTACTCTTTATTTTACGTGAATACTTTGTAAAGATGTTCTCTTTTCCATGACTTTTGCATATTTTGTGGTACAATAAAAAGTAATTGTCAAAAAAGGAGAACTATGAAACGATTACCATATTTTAAAATAATAATAGCTGTAAGTACTTTTGTTTTTGTGCTATGTACGACGAGTGTAACGACGAAAGAAATTATTTCTTCCTCCTTCGATGCTCCTTACCAATACAAAAATACGAAAGATTCTTCTCCTATCGAAATAGGAATTCTTTTAAAGGAAAGTGAAGAAGATGAAATCGAAGTAGAAAAAGAAGAAATCGAAGAAGTACCGGAAAAGATAGTTCCAACACCCACGCCAAGTCCAACACCGAGTCCTATACCGACGCCTAGTCCAACCCCGGAACCGACGATGAAACCTGTTTTTCCTTCCGTTATTGAAACGTTTGGAGGAACCATTACAGGATATGGATCGGACTGCACCGGTTGCTCGAATCATACCGCTTCGGGATACGATATTGGAAATGGAAATATTTATTATTCCGACGAAACGTATGGAAAAGTACGAATTGTGGCAGGAGATCGTAAATATCCTTTTGGAACCATTGTCCGAATTAGTCCTTGTGGAACC
>CANRCR010000016.1 GCA_947629165.1 uncultured Bacilli bacterium | reverse complement strand
GTGTCTAAAACATACTGAAGTATTTTATTAAATGAAGTAACATCCGATATTCCAAGTCTTTCTACAACATCTTTAAGTAGTATTGAGTCATAGACATCTCTAATGTAATTCTCTTTTGAATCATTATTCTCAAAATAAAACCTTTGAGGAAGAGTACCCCATTCAAAGATATCTAACAATAAATCAAAATAATTTTCTGGTTTAGTATTTGTTATTTCGGCAGCCTCTTTAAATGATAAAGGATTAATTCTAAAACTTACATATCTACCTGACAAATCTGTTGATAACTCCAAAAAAGTCATTTTACTATTTGATCCGGTAATAAAAATACTAAATTGATTAGTAATTCTTAAAGAGTTAATAGCTTTTTCAAATTCTTTTACTTTTTGAACTTCATCTAAAAATACATAGTAAACATCTTTATCTTTTACTAAACTCTTAATATAATTATTTAATTCTATTGCATCTGTTATGTTGGCATAATCAAGTGATTCAAAATTAATATATATAATATGACTATCTTTAACTCCACTTTCTTTTATCTCTTCTATTATTTGGTGCAAAATTACAGATTTACCACTTCTTCTTAATCCACATAAAACTTTTATTAATGAGTTTACATGATAAAAATCCTTAATTTTATTTAAATAATAACTCCTTTTTAACATAGCATTTCACCTCTTCATTCATATTATATAATAAAATTACTTAAATATAAAGTTTTTTTGTTGAATTGGAAAAACTTTATATTTTTTTACTTTTTTTGGTTGAATTGGAAAAAATTTTTTAACTAAGGATTTTTGCCAATTATGACATTATTCTTCAATATAATCCAACTTATTAAAATATAAATAAAAAAGAAGTATTACTGATATGAACCACAAATGGTAGACATCAATATATACTTCCTTTTATCTACTTCTTTTCGATTTTTTCTTTTCCACCCATGTATGGTCTTAAAACTTCTGGAATTTTAATTGATCCATCTTCTTGATAGTTGTTTTCGACAAGGGCAATAATGGCTCTTGGACTTGCTAATACCGTATTATTAAGCGTTGCTACAAGTTTGTTTCCTTCATTAGTTTTCATACGAATACCAAGTCTTCGTGCTTGGGCATCTCCTAAAGTAGAGCAAGAACCTACTTCGAAGTATTTTTGTTGTCTTGGACTCCATGCTTCGACATCGCACGATTTTACTTTAAGATCCGCTAAATCTCCACTACAACATTCAAGCGTTCTTACAGGAATATCTAAATGACGGAAAACATCCACCGTGTAACTCCACATTTTATTATACCAATCCATCGCATCTTCTGGTTTACAAATAACAATCATCTCTTGTTTTTCAAATTGATGAACACGGTAAAGTCCACGTTCTTCTAATCCGTGACTTCCTCCTTCTTTACGGAAGCATGGTGAATAAGAAGTCATCGTAATAGGAAGTTCTTCTTCTTTAATAATTTGTCCTTTAAAACGTCCGATCATCGAATGTTCACTCGTACCGATTAAGTATAGATCTTCTCCTTCGATTTTATACATCATCGCATCCATTTCTTTAAATGACATAACTCCAGTAACAACATCACTATGAATCATAAAAGGTGGAATACAGTACGTAAATCCTTGCTCGATCATATAATCTCTAGCATAAGCGATCATCGCTTCGTGAAGACGAGCAATATCTCCTACTAAATAATAGAAACCATTTCCACTCGTTCTTCCAGCACTATCTTTATCAAGACCACTAAGTGCCATACAAATATCGGCATGATGTGGAATTTCATAACTTGGAACAACGGGATCTCCAAAACGTTCAATTTCAACATTTTCCGTATCATCTTTTCCAATAGGAACCGATGGATCGATCATTTGCGGAATGATCATCATTTTACCTTTTAATGTTTCTTGTAGTTCTCCTTCTTCTTTTTCCACCGTTAATAATCGTTCATTAATTTCTCCTACACGGGCTTTTTTGACATTGGCTTCATCCACTTTTTTATCGCGCATTAAAGCACCAATCTCACCACTTACCGCGTTTCTTTCTTGACGAAGATTATCTCCTTCTAATTTGAGTTCACGAATCTTTTCATCAAGTTCAATGACTTCATCGACTAATGGAAGTTTTTCATCTTGAAATTTCTTTTTAATATTTTCTTTTACAGCATCTTTATTTTCTCTTACAAATTTAATATCTAACATATTATTTCCTCTTTTCTACTTTTTTAATTTTTTCATAAGCTTTTTTTAATCTTTTATATTGTGGTTCATATTTTCTTGTTAACCAAACACGATTTTCGACCGAACATAATTGTAATCTCTCTGGATTATAGTTATCGCTCATATCGGCATACTTTAATTCGATAGCTAAAGGATTACCACTTTCGATAATCGATGTTATTTTTTGATGATAACGTTCCAAACGAAGTTCTAAATTCAAGGAATCTACTTTAGGATCATTCGTTACAAGTTTGATAACTTCAATCACCGTAGTAGGTATTCCGATATCAAGTAAATCATCGTAATCGATGTAGGCAATATCTTCAATCGTATCATGTAATAAAGCGGCCACTTTTCCTTCTAAGGTAGACATCTGGCGGGAGACACGTTCTAAATGACCAAGATAAGGGAATCCTTCTTTATCTGTTTTCTCACGAAATAGAATACGTACAAGTTGATAAGCCTTATCATACAAATCAGGATTATCTTTAATTGCCTGGTATTCCGTTGCATTTAAATAAAACATAAAATGATTCATAAGCTTTTCCTTTCCATAGAAAAAGGATGATGCCAAAGGAGTGCAAAAAAGCACGGTACCATCCTTACTATACTTAATTAAAATAACGGTTTTTGCCGGGACGGATTAGGTCCTCTAGGAAGTAGACAAATAGTTTTAACATTCGTTTCCACCAACCACGAACTCTCTATTAGAAAAATACTATTCTATATCTCCCATCACAGATTTACTTATATTATAGTGCTTTTTAACTCAAAAAGTCAATGAAATCTTTATTAATACACTTTTTTACAGGAAATATTTCATATAAAGAAAAAAGAAGCAATTTATTGAGCTTCTACAATTAACTTAATAGCGGTTCGTTCTTCCCCATCGATTGTAATATCAGTAAAGGCTGGAATACAAACTAAATTTTTACCAGAAGGGGCAACGAATCCACGGGCAATTGCAATTGCTTTAATCGCTTGATTGAGTGCTCCTGCACCTACGGCCTGTATTTCGACACTGCCTTTTTCGCGAAAAACGTTAGCAAGTGCACCGGCAACGGAATTAGCACTAGATTTACTCGATACTTTAAGTGTTTCCATATATATAATCATCCTTTCTTTATAACAATATATGAATAAATGAAAGGATTTATGTAAAAGAAAAGAACTTTCATTCTAGAAAGTTCTTATTAAAGTTCTTCTATTTTTTCTTCTGTTTCTACTGGAACTTCGTTTGCAACTGGAGCACTTGGTTCAGCTGTTGGAGCAACTGGATTTGCTTCTTCACTAACCGGTGCAGCCGTAGGTTCTACAGCAGGCTCTGCAACTGGAGTTACAGGTGCCATTTTTAAAGTAGCTTCTAATGGATCAGCACCGCCATAAATTGGACGATGTTCCGGTTCGGTCGTAACTGGTGTAGCCGAAGGATCAGCACCACCATAAATCGATACAGTTGGAGCTTCAGGCACTACCGGTGTTTCAGAAACGGTAGGTACAACAGCATCTGCTGGTGTATCCGATACGGTTGGCATTTCTGGTTCAACCGAAGCCTCTTCAACAGGAGCACTCTCTGTAATCGTAGGCATCTCCATCGCAACGGAAGGCATCTCTGGTGCAGGTTCTGTAGTAGGTTCTACGGGTGCACTTTCAACCGGCATACTAGCAAGTACATCAAGTGTATTTTCAGTAGGTTCTTCTGGTGTTGCAACCGGTTCTACGGCAGCAACTTCTGGAGTAGTTTCTTCCACTGCAGGAGCAATTGTCTCTACTGTAGGACTAGCTTCTTCTACTGCTGGTTCAGCAGTTTCTACCTTAGGAGCTTCTTCCATCGTACTAGAAACAGCTTCTACTTCAGGAACTGCAGTTTCACTAACTGAAGTCTCTTGACTAACTGGAGTTACCTCTTCTACCTCTTTCTTTTCTTCTTTTTTCGACTTCAAAGTTGTAACAATAAAAATAACTAAAGCAATTAATAGTAATAACACGCCACCGGTAATAAGCATTCCCGGTACGGTTAAAAACCAATCTAAGCTCATATTTTCATCTCCCTTATTTTATCCTATTTTAATAATAACAAAAAAATAATAGAAATGCAACTATTTAATTGCCATTATCTACTATTTTTTTCAACTCAAAATAACGCCAAGCACCGGTGTTTTGAGGAAGATTTCGAAAAACCATAAGTTCTTTTTTTACTGGATGAACGAAAGAAAGTTCATACGCATAAAGGGCGATATCTTCCTTGGAAAGTTTTCCATAGCGTTGATCTCCGTAAAGAGGATATCCCCGAGATGCAAACTGAACACGAATTTGATGATGCCTTCCCGTCTCTAAATCGATATCGACTAACGATAAATCTCGAGAAGCATCATAAGCTAATACGCGGTAATTTAATTTAGCAAATTTTCCTTCTTTTTCGGAAACGACATGCGTATTATAATTCGTATCTTTCTTTAAATAGTCCGTCCAAGTACCACTTGATTCTAGTTTTCCATGAACGATTGCTAAATAACGTTTTTTTAATTGGTGCGTCCGAATAGCATCACTCAGGCGACTCGCTGCTTTACTGCTACGAGCAAAGACCATAACTCCTCCCACCGGACGATCGAGACGATGGACAAGACCGATATAGACATTTCCTTTCTTATGATATTTTTCTTTGACATAATTTTTTACCATCGTAAGTAAATCCAAATCCGAAGTAGCGTCCCCTTGACTTAATACATTTACCGGTTTTACAACGACGATAATATGATTATCTTCATATAATACTTCGACTTTATTCATGTGACTCAAACCTTCCATAGATACCACAAGGTAAAACGAGTTTGCTTGAAGTAATAGGTAATCCTATCTCTCCTGAAGTAATCTTTCCTGAATATTTTTGACCGACTGTCAAATAAAGTAAATTTTCGAGTACTTTACTCGATAATCCAGTCGTATAGGAATTAATCAAAACAAAGAGAGGATCCGGTACAAGTAATTCGACACAAAGATCGAGTAACGGAGCAAGATCTTTTTCGATATTCCAAACTTCTTTGTTAGCTCCTCGTCCATAACTAGGAGGATCCATAATGATGGCATCGTAATGATTACCTCTTCGAATTTCCCGCTTTACAAACTTGACAACATCATCGACAATATACCGAATAGGACAATCTTCCAACCCAGATGCCTTGACATTTTCTTTACACCAGTCGACCATTCCCCGAGAAGCGTCGACATGAACGACACTGGCACCCGCTTTCAAGCAGGCAACACTAGCTCCACCGGTATAAGCAAACAGATTGAGGACTTTAACGGGATGATTACATTGCTTTATTTTATCCATCATATAATCCCAATTGACGGCCTGTTCTGGAAATAGACCGGTATGTTTAAATCCCATTTGTTTAATACAAAAAGTCAAATCTTTATATTGTACCGTCCAACTGCTAGGAGTCTTCTTCTTATTTTCCCAGTAACCTCCTCCTTGATTACTACGATGATAATGGGCATGAATTCGTGGATCTTGATCTAAAGTACCCTGATTCCAAATAATTTGAGGATCGGGTCGTAAAAGATAAATATCTTTCCAGCGTTCTAACTTTTCCCCATTACTAGTAGCTATCAATTCATAATCCTTCCAATCGGTTGCAAGTAACATAAAAGCACCTCCTATAAAATCGTATTTCACTACCTGTATTATATATAAATTTACAATAATTTACAATGTAAAAAAAGATACCTTCGTATCTTTTTATTGATGATTCTTTTTATACCGGAATAAGGCACTGGGACGATGCCCTTCTCCCGTTTGAAAATGATTGGTCTTTTCTACTTTTTCTTTAATGATTCTTCGAAAAGCAGGATCTAGTAATTCTTTTCCCAAAACGACCTCATATATCTGTTGAAGTTCACCTAGAGTAAACTCTTCTGGTACTAGATGAAAAGCGATATCCGTATATTCAATCTTATTTTTAATTCGTTCAAGTCCCGAAGCAATCACTAAATCGTGATCAAAGGCAATGGAAGTATTTTCAATGGTCTGATACCGATAATCCGAACGCATCGAATCATTTACAATCTTACGTACTTTAAAAGAGAGCACTTCATCGCCACTATCGAGAACGATTTCCAATCCATCCGAAACCTCTTTTGGAATAACATGAAACCATTTTGCATTGTGAGCAAGGTTATCTTTTAACAAATTTTTATCGATTAAAGCTACGTGAGCAGTACTAATTACGCGCATTCGTGGATCTCGATCGATTTCGCCAAACGTATAAAGTTGCTCGACATAAATATTTTCTAGATTTGTCTCCTTTTTTAAAATACGCTTCGTAGCGTCTTCAATCGACTCGTCTATTCCGACAAATCCACCCGGTAAACACCATTTCCCTTTATAAGGATAATCTTCTCTTTTGACTAATAAAACGCTTAAAAACTTTTCTGAAAGTTTTCGATAATTGTTCGTCTTCTCACTCGAAACCGAAAAGATTAAAATATCCGTCGTAAGTGAAAGACGTTCAAATTGATTCGGATCGTACGCTTTTAAAAACGCTTCTTCGCTTTCATATTGTGTAGTTTTCATGCTTCCACCTTCCTCATCTTTTCTATTTCTTTTATTATAACACATTTTCATCAAGTATTTGTTGAAGATGATCTACAATTTTATTTAGAACTAATTCTTTATTTTCACGTCTAGAAGCAAGCGTTGCTTCTACTTGATCATGATAACAAATTTCCTTGGCGCGATCGAAAATGGAAATAAAAACGACATTATCGGCACCGAAGGGATTCTCTTTGTCGACCCGATTTAATTTACCTGTAATACCAATCCCGTAATCACTATGTGCAAATTCCGAAATATGGCGACTCATTTCATCGGCAGTCTCTTGACTGTAAACACTGTATTGATCAATTATTTCTTTCGATACACCCATTTTTATTTTGTATTCATTCGAATACGTAACCGCACTAAACTTTAAAATTTCACTCGCACCTTCAATATTGGTAATTTGATTGGCAACACCGCCACCCGTACAAGACTCCATAGTAGCAATAGTCTTTTTTTGGTTCGTTAAGGTTTGTACTAATGTACGATATTTTTCATCCATAATATTCCTTCTTTCTATTTCATATATGCTTTCCCTTTTTCTTGTAAAGTTTGATAAAACTGATCGACGATTTCTTTTTGTTCATAGCAAAGACTCTTCACGATCTGCAGTATCAAAATCCAAATTATTAAAATATGCTCTGCCTTTATCATGCTGTGCTAAATAAGTAAATTCTATTTTATTTTTTTCTTTATTTACAATTATTTCTCTTATTGATATTATCTCTGCCATTTAATAACCGACTTCATATCCATTTTTTATTTCTAAAATTAGACCTTTTAACAATGCATTATCAATTTTAATATCATATTTTCTATAATCATATTTTATAGTTCTTTGATAACCAGGAGTAAAATAATGTTCAGAATATCCTTTTTGATCAATATCATCAACAATTTTTTTTAATTCAAAATCACATAGGTCGTCAAGCATACCTCTACCAGCGCCATCAATTATGTAAGGATAATGATTACCATTGCCTTTTTCAAAATCTCTAGCTCCTAAATATTTAATTTTAAACATTGTTGTAGAGTTGGTGTCATAGTTCATTTCCATAGTATCATTTTCTTTTAAACCAAGACTGTTTAAATTAGTTATAACTGCATTAATAGGAGGAATTTCACTATGATCGTCTTCTATACTAACCCAACAATCATACACTTTCTTTTTATATCTTATATAATATAAATGGTAAGCCAAGGAATCAAAACTAGCAAGAATTGTGTAAGCTAAATCCGCGACTGTTCTGCGATCAGTAATTTCAATTTTTCTCCATATTTTATCTTCTAAACCATTAATTTTAACTTCAAATGTTAATACTTTTGCCATTTATATCTCCTTAATTATTAATTTAAATTTTATGGTTTTAGTGCTGTTATTGGAACAACATATATTCCATCTGGTCTTTTGTATGCATAATCAATCATGCCACTAATTACACACATAAATTTTGGTTGAACTTCACAACTTTTTGAAAACTTAAGTAAGTTATTAATAGCTTCCTCTATTTTACCAACACCTAGTTTAACTTCTATAGCTCCATAATTTCCATCACTTAACTCGACGATGGCATCTACTTCATCTCCTGTATTATTATCATGGAAATGATAAATATGACCACCTAAGTATTCAATATATATTCGCAAATCGCGAACAACTAAAGATTCAAACATGAATCCAAATAATTCTAAATCACTAATTAACTGTTTCTGCTTTAATCCCAAAACTGAACAAGCTAATGATGGGTCAACAAAATGTCTTTTGGCAGTTTTACCAACTCTTACACTTGAGCGTATTTTTTCTGAAAAAGGTAGCTGATTTTGAAGTAAGTGAATGTTATTTAAGACATTTAAATAATCTGCGACTGTATTTCTAGTTATGCGATATTGTTCTTCTGTTGTGTAATTTTCAATATCGCTTACTAGTTTTTCATTAGTTGCAAGTGTAGTTTCATTTCTTGCTAATGATCTTAATAGCATTCTCATTTTTTCTTTATCTCTAGTAACACCATCATAATTAATATCATGGTCTAAAACATCTTGGATATAGCTTTCAGGTAATCTATAATAATTTTTACTATCATACTTTAAACTGGCAGGCCAGCCACCTCTAATGATTAAGTCAGCATATTTTTCGATAGACGGTTTATTTTTTAAGTTTACCGCTATATCCTTATTTTCAAATAAATCTGAAAGAGATACTATTCCTTCAGAGTCTCCAGATTCATATAGTGACATAGTGTACATATTTAGTTTACAAATTCTACCTGCCCCAGAATGAAAAATTTTTTCAGGTTTAACAGGTACGGAAGATCCTGTTAGAATAAATTTACCACTTTTTCCATCTTCATCGCATTTTGTTCTAACATCATCCCATATTTGTTCGATGGATTGCCATTCATCAATTAATTCAGGAAATTCATTGGTATATATCAGTTCTCTATTTATTAAAGCTTTTTGATAATCAGAATTGGGATTATCAGATTTTGTTAATAAAACGGATGAATTGGCATGATTTAGAGCTGTCCAAGTTTTTCCACAATATTTTGGACCTTCTATACTAACTGCTCCAAATATTTTTAACAACTCACTAATTTCATCATCAACTAATCTTTTAGTATAATTTTCTTTTGTTAAAGCCATTAACGATTCCTCCTTAATAGTTAATATATCATACAATACTATATTAATCAACATCTATTGTGCATTTAGCATTACTTTTATTGTGCAATTAACATATTTAAATGTGCATTTAGCACTATAATTATTATGAATTAAACATAAATCTATTATGATTAAAAATCTTCTTTTTTTAAACTAATATTTACATATGATTAATTAGTTCAGAAATTAAATTTTGTAGAACCTCGTAATGAACTTCTAAAATACCACCGGTCATTTCCTGATTGTATCACTACCACTCCCAACCGAAAGTACCTTTTGAATACCATTTTCAAAATCTTTTGCTTGGAAAAAACAAACAATTGCTTTAGAAGCATCAATTACATTCCTTACCGATCTAAAAGCATGCGTTTAACCATTTGCATGGCAGGAGAAGATTTCTCTGCATCCATATCAGCACGAATCTTTTCTTTTAATTTTTCAATTTTTTGATCGAGTTCTTTTCGCTCTTCTAAAAGTTGTTCTAATTCAATAATCTGATCGACCGCCCGATGAATCCGATTAGCCGATTGAATTTGAGAAGAACTAGCGGAACTACTTCTACTTCTTTTAGGCGTCGAACGAACGGGTGCTGGATCGTAATAGGCACCGTAATCGGCACTATCTTTGCTACCACTACTATATCCCATAAGGATTCACTTCCCTTTCCTTTTTTTGATAAACATATTGATGATTAAGCCAAGTATTATTTTCATAGGTACGGTAAGAGGCCACGCCATTTTGAATCTTTAAATCACACCGGTTACTTTCGATGCGCTTACTTCCTTCAATCACTAAATTCATAAGTGTATTCACTTCTTCAGCATTTGTTCCATCGTATAAATCCGCAAGATAATATTTAAAAAGTTGATTATGAAATAAATAAGTACGATCCTCATTTATAATATAGGCGCGCCGAACACTTTCGTCAATATCTTTCACATTACTTAAAAACACTTTTTGATAACGGGAAATAAAAGTAAGTGCTTGTTCAAGTAAACTTAAATATATTTTATCATCAACTACCTGGTATTTTTTAAAATATTGATCGATATATGTCTGTAAATTTTTATCCGAAGTGGCAAAAGCATATTCCTTCGAATTTAACAAAAGTGCCAAAGCATTGGAAGGATGATTCTTCCCCTCTTTGACCAGTTGAGGATAAAAACGAAAGAAGTTAGAAAAATCGAATAACATCATCTGGGAATTTTGAGGATGAAGCGTATTCAACTGTTCGTAACAAGGATAATGATAACGAGAAAGTTCTAAAAAAGAAGTGACCAAAGGAAGTAACTCTTCTTTGGAAGCTGCATCGATTCCCATAAAAGAAGGAAATAATTGGATAATTGTTTCCAATTTTTCACGGGCTAACACTTTCTTCAAAGTCGAAATAGAAACCGCATCTTTATTTAAGGAACTATCTAATATAATGGAAAGTATTTTTTCTTGACCGAGATCTTCAAATCCAAAATAATTCGTTTGAAACCGAGGAGTAAAAGAGAAACAAGGATTTCGTCCAGCCACAAAAAAAGAGGTATCGAAATCGATCAAGTTTCCATCGATCGATAAATTACCAATCGACCAAGCACCATGAATAAAGCGGTGCATAAATTTCTCCCCCTCTACTTTTCCCATCGTTCTTGCAAGGGATAGCAGTTCCGAAGTAGAAAAAGGTCGTTGATTCACAAAACGATGTGATATACGGTACAGTTCATCTTTTTCATATACACGTACCATTAAACCACATTTCATCGGCTTTTTACTAAAAGGAAATAGATATTTCTCCCCCGTATCAAAAAGAGCTAATGTCTCAAAAGAAGGAATCGTAAAATCACGAGCTAAAACATTGCTAATTAACGTCTCGTGAATCGCACTCGCAAGTGAAAAATAACCATTGTTATAAACCGGATTAGAAGATACTGCCAAAGGTGTTTTTTCGCCTTTAAGATTAAAATTTTTCCCTAAAAAATAAGCTCTTCCCGATCCTTGATTACCATCCAAAGCAATATCGGTAGGATCCTTTTGATAATCGACGTACACTTTACCGATAACCTTTTCTTGTTTTAAAGAGGGATGAATCGTTACCGAGAAATAATTTTCCAAAGTAGTTTTTGCTTTTGCAAAAGAATAAGCGGTATTAAAATATTTTTCAAATAAAGAAGGATTTACATAAATAAGATGTAAAGGTTTTTGACGATAATAAAGGGGTTGTTCTAAAAAAGCATCTTCGCCAATCGTCCCTACTATATCAGGAACTTCATAATTCATTTTTGATCACAATCCAATGCTTACTATTTTGAATATTATCTTTTAAATGAAATCCTTCTTCTTTCGCAACATCGAAATCAGGAAAATCGAAAGCAAAAGCTTGACACGTCAAAGTATCGTTCGAGTTTCCTTCTTTTTTTAATTGTTGAAATAAATCGTGAGTTAATTGGTCACTAATATTTTCTTCTCCGCGGTAATAAGCACTCCGATACTGACTGAGAATAAATAGACGTACTTTTTTCGTTTTAAAAAATAGTTGGAATTCGCTTCTTACATCCTCGGAAAGTGCTGAACTGAGTTGTTTTCTTTTAATTTGTTTCCATGCCCAGTAGAGATATTTTTGTGAAAGAAAAGTATTATTAAAAGCAAGCGGACTTAATTTTCCAAGATAACGTCCCACAATCATATCATCGAGGGGATGATTACTAAATAAAAGATCGATTGTATCCGGAAGAAAAGGAATCGCTTCTTGCAAACTTTTCTTTAAATAAACAATTTTCACTTCGGGGAGTAAAAGTGAATAAACTTCTTTTAAATAAGTAAGTACTTTGGCATTCGTATCCAAGACATAAAGTGTTCCCGTAAAATGAATCATTTGTAAGAAATAAGCTCCTTTAATACGAAATCCAGGAGCAAGTTCTACCACGGTATTTATTTTCTTTAATTTTGAAGATTGAACAATACGAGCAAAAAGAAGACCCATATAATGTTCAAAATAAGGATCTAGTCCAAGTACTTTTTTCATGTTTATTCCCCCTACTTTAATAATTGATCAATTTGTTGACGTGCTTTTAAGAAACGTTCCTCGTAATTACCTCCGATACAGATATAAGGAATATGTTGATCATCTAATATTTGTTTTAATAATCGATTGTTTTTTTCGCGAACATCGTCTTCTCCATAAGTACGAGTACCATCTTGTACCCAAGCGACATCCGGTTCTAAAAATAGCCATAAATCGTAATGATTTAAATCAGCCGTCGCTTTCGCTAAACGTTCAAAAGCTTCTTTGTATTCCGTTTCGTCGTACTGAAGGGTGTAATAATAAAGGGTTATTAATGCTTCCGTATCGACAAATAAAACTTTATTAGCCTTCTGAAGCGCATCGAATTCTTTTACTTTATGACGGTAAATGATTTCTTCGTAATGTTCCGGTAACATATTGTCAATACCGCCTGCGAAATCACAGATATCTCTTCCTACTTCCTCGACATAAGCTGTTTGATAATATGTTCCTAAATTTCGAACGAGGGTACTTTTTCCACAACTTTCTGTTCCTACAACAACAACCTTTTTCGTATAATAAGGTTTGACAATCGCCGGTAAAAAATCAAAATATTGATAAGGATGTTTTCTTATTTCAGTCGAAGAGATAGGTACTTCACTTCGGTCAAAATAATGAATTTCACTATTTGGATAAAGTGTCTCAAAGCGATTTGTATTCAAATAGTCATTACCACAAAAGACGATATCGATCGGTTTTCCAATCTTTTTTATAATATCATCGCGTCCCTTTTCCCAATCGTAAGTTCCTTTCGAAGTAGAAGAATCAAAAATTTCTAACACCGTAACATTCGGCATCTCTTTCGTTAACTGCTTCAACCACATAAACCGAATTCGATGATCAATTTCATTAGGATCATTAGAAACGGACAAAATAAGATATAATTTCTCGACGAGACTACTCGCCCGAATAATTGCCTCGACATGTCCTAAATGAAGTGGATTAAAGTTGCCACCATACATTCCTACTTTTTTCATAGTTATCCCCGCTTTTCTAACTTATTCCAATTGATATAACCGTGGAAAGCATTAATTAAATAGAAGATCCACATTAAAACCATAACCGAACTGTTGGCTTCGCCAGATAAGAAAGCAACTACCCACATATAAACACTGACAAAATCGACAATAATCCATAGAATCCACTGTTCCTTGAAACGTTTTACCGATAGATACATCGATACCACCGATAACACCGTCGTAATCGAATCGACGAAAGGTTGACTTCCCCCAATCGCCTTTAAGAAAAATCCATAAAGTACGATCCCAAAAACACTAATAAGGGAATAAATAATATATTCTTTTTTAGTCATCAAAGAAGCTTTTACTAATTCATCCTGTTGGTTGGTATTCTTTTTCCATAAATAAATACCTACAAATTGCATCGGTAAATAATAAAGAGCATTGAGCATTACTTCTCCGTACAAAGAAGCAAAGTAAGCAACAGCCACATAAGTAGCAATATTAATAAGACCCCAATAGTAACAACTGATATGTCCCTTGGCAGTTAAAACGACACAGATTACACCGGTAATCGATGAAATCATTCCTAACCAATCGACATCGTTATATACAAAAGCTGAAACAACATTTAATAACGAAATAATGATAATAAGACTCCATTCAAACCAATTTAACTTTTTCATAAAACTCCCTCCTATCAATACAAATGATTTTTTTGAATATAGGCTAAAACGCTGGGATCCACTTCGTTAAGATCCACTTTACCTTTCTTTAATTGTTTCCGTATCTTGGTAGAAGAAATACCTTCCACTTCGATATCTGTAAAAAGAACATTATCCAAACGAAGTTTTGTATTTTTTAAAAATACTTCTTCGTCGTACCCTTTTCTACGAATAACTAAGAAACGATAATTTTCTAACAAAGCTTCATAGTTCTTCCAAGTATGTAATTCTTCCAAATTATCTTCTCCGAGGATGAAATAAATCGTATCACTTGGATATTTCTTTTTAAAATGTAATAATGTTTCGTACGTATATTTCTTACCGTTACGAACTTCGTAATCGGATACGATGAGATTCGAAATTCCCTGAAAATAAAGTTGTACCATTTCCATACGACTAGAAGCCGGAACAAGTTGCTTTTTTTGATATTCATCTCCCGTTGGGACAACGACTACCAAATCTACATAATGTCGTTTTAATAATTCAGTCACAATTTTTTTATGCGATGCATGTGGAGGATTAAAACTGCCTCCAAAAATACCTATTTTCATCAAAATCACCTCTAATCTTGTAAAAACTTTTCACGAATACGTCGTACAAAACGATTCTTTTCTAATCGAACTAATCCGAGTACTTGAGGAGATACTTCGATACGAATCGACGATACTTCTTGATAACGATAATTTTCGCCATCGATTGATAAAAGTAAATCCTGTTTTTCTTTTTTTGGATAAAGTATAACCGGTAACTCCATCGGAATTACGAGTGAGTGTAAAATATTACGATAACTCTTGCTGTTGAGTGGGGCCATCGGAGTAATTTCTAAAGCGTGAATCGAAGGATATAGAATACTTCCACCCAAACTCAAATTATAAGCAGTCGATCCGTTACTCGAAGAGATTAACAACCCATCTCCTACAAAAGTTTCTAATATTTCTCCTTCGATTTCTAAATCCAAACGCGTCGTTCTTAAATTGATATCCCGAACGGTTAGTTCGTTATACGCTTCAAAATGAGAGACCGAATAAGGGGTCTTTACTTCGATGGAAAGTAACGTAATATCTTCCTGGTAATAATCCCCTTTCGATATTCGTTCTAAAAATTGCTCCACGTTTTTAGGAAGTACTTCTTGTGCAAAACCGAGCGTTCCAGTATTGATACCAACATAGAGTGCTTGACGCTCAAAAGAAGCCTTCTTAAGCATACGAAGAAAAGCACCATCGCCTCCAATCGCAATGCCTAAGTCATAATGAAGCGGATCTTCTTCCAAATTATATTTGGGTAAAAGACGCCGAATCTTTTTCTCAAGTGCAATCGATTTTGGCTTTTCATTACTAAATAGACGAACCGTTTTAATCGGTTTCATAAGTATCACTTCCTTCGATAAGTTGGAATATTAAATTTATGTTGATTTGCTTCATGGAGTTTTTGAATCTTTTTACGGGTATCGATATCAACCTTTTCAGGATCTTCCATGTAAGTAGCAATCGCTTTATAAGTAACCCCTAATTTTTCTTCATCAGTTTGATTCGATAAACCATCGTTCGGTGCTTTGTAAAGAACTTCTTTTGGAACTTCTAAGTATTCTCCTAACGCAATAACTTCATCGACGGTAAAGTCGGCAATCGGTGAAATATCATGTACCGAATCGCCACCTTTGGTAAAGTATCCTACATAGAGTTCACATTTATTTGAAGTGCCGGCAACTAAATACGTTTTATGATGAACGGCACTAAACAAAGCAGCTAAATAATAGAGTGCAGCCATGCGAAGGCGCGGTTTTAAATTGATTGTACTATTTTTCTTTTCGTCTTCGGTAAAAGTTCCAATCTTTAATAATTCTTGATCAAACGCATCAAAGGCATCCGTCAAATCGAAGTTATAAAGTGGAAATCCATAGAAATCACTAACCAATTGAGCATCCGTTCGATCTTGACTTTTCGAGTGACATGGTAACGTAACGCCAATTACATTTTCTTTTCCTAAGGCTTTCGTAAAAAGTCCCGCCACGACACCACTATCTTTACCTCCACTGATACCGATAATGGCTCCTCCTAAATGATTTTCTTCGTAATAAGTACGAATAAAGGTTATAATTTTTTCACATTCTTTTTTTGCATCAAACATTTCTTTCACTCCTATCTTTTTAAATATGGTTTGGCAAATAACATCGTAAGTTGTGAATTTGCTCCTTTAATATATCCCTTTTCTAATAATTCGTATGCTTCATCGATGGTACATTGAAAGATTTCAATATGTTCATCTTTATCTAAGTGCTGTGCACCTACCTTCTTGCACTGCGTAGCAAGTAATCCATAATTAAGAGCTCCGGAACATCCTTCGTCTTGATAGAAACTGCCAAGTACTTGCATATTTCCAGCTAAATAACCAGTCTCTTCTAGTAATTCACGCGATGCTGCTTCGATCATATCTTCCGCTTTTTCAACATATCCGGCAGGAAGTCCAACCCCTACTCCTTCTCGAGTAAAAACACGCGGTTCAATAACGAATAACACTTCATCATTGTCCGTAATGGCCATCGTAATCGAAGCACTTCCATCTTTGTTATTTTTTAATAATCGTTCCCTTTTAAAGGTGATACCATTCTTTAACTTTACATTATAAGGTACCACCTTTAAAAAATGACTTTGTTCCTGTAAAGGGGTTAAATATTGAATTTGAAAAGAAGAAATTTTTTGATCTAATTCTTCTTGTTTTTCTTTGCGCATCTTATCGCTCCTTTCGATACTGTTTTGCGGTTTTTCCCACTTGCTCCATAACATCGTATAACATATATTGTTTTAATTCTCTTAATCGATTAGATAAGTCGACATAATAAGTATGTGGATTATTAATGTCGGTAATTCGTTCAGTCAAAGTTTCGTATTCCTTTTGACAGTATGCTTGTCTTTCTTGAATCGTAGGTAATTGGTATACCAATTTCCCATTTTGATAGATCGGTACTTGTAACTCGCGCACATAATAATCGTCGATGGTCGTCTTTTTCCAAGGATCTTTATCCGAAACTAAAGTGTATTTATCGGTTGGAATAATTTCATCACTTAAGGTAATGACATCTCCTAAAACCGTATGACTTTCACAATCGTAAAAACGATATACTTTCTTGTATCCAGGATTCGTCGTTTTAACCGTATCTCCACTTACTTTAATTTTAGGTTCGATAACGCCTTCTTTTTCTACAGCAACCAATTTGTAAACCCCGTTAACGCGTTCTTTACTAGCCGCGATATTATCTCCTGCTCCGATACTATTAATAACCGCTCCTTGAGCAAGATAATCACCGATCGAATATTCGTCTAATCCATTCGATAAACAGATGGTAGCGTCTTCAAGTCCTGCTTCTGTAAGCATTTCTTTAGCGGCTTTCGATAAGTAAACAAGATCTCCCGAATCAATCCGAATTCCTTTTAAGCGATAACCGTTCGGTTCCAAATATTCTTTGGCAATACGAATGGCATTGGGAATACCACTGTTTAGTGTATCATAGGTATCAACTAAAAGCGTACAATTATCTGGATGTGCTTTTGCATAGGCTAAAAAAGCATCGTATTCGTCATCGAAAGCTTGCACCAAACTGTGAGCCATCGTACCGAGAGCAGGGATTCCATTTTCTTGTGCTGAAATCGTATTAGAAGTTCCAACACATCCCCCGACATAAGCGTATTTACTAGCATCGATAGCAGATCCTGCTCCTCTTGCCCGACGAGCACCAAACTCCATTACAGGAATTCCTTTCGCCGTCGAAGTGATTCGTTTTGCTTTCGTAGTTACCAAACTGCCATGATTGAAAGAAGTTAATAAATAGGTTTCTAAAAGTTGTGCTTCAATCATATTGGCACGAACCGTCATAACGGGTTCATTAGGGAAAGCAGCCGTGCCATCGGGCATGGCATACAAGTCACCGGTAAATTGAATGTTTTTTAAATAGTTAAGAAAATCTTCACTAAATTGTTTGGTGCTTCGTAAATAAGCAATATCTTCTTCATCGAGATGAAAGTTTTCGATATATTTAATAACTTCATCGAGTCCTCCCGTCATCGTATATCCCCCATTAAATGGATTGGTACGGAAGAAGACATCGAAATAAGCCATCTCATCTTTCATTCCAGCATCATAGTAAACTTGAGCCATCGTCAACTCGTAAAAATCAGTCATTAAAGTATTATTTTTCATATAAATTCCTCTTTTCTTTATTTATTTTTTCGTACTAATTGAGCACCTTGTTGTTTTAATAACAACTTTGCTGCATTTTCATATTCGTTTCGGTCATGATTAGGTCCACCATAAGTAGCAATCGCATCTTCGTGAACTACTACTTCTACTGATCGGTTATGTTGATCAAAATAATTCATCATAGGAAGTACACCATTCACAACACAAATATCGGTACAACATCCCACGACTTCAACTCGTTTCAAGTTCGTGCATCCTTTTAAAATTTCTTCAAATCCTGGTGCTACAAAGAAACTGGTCGAATTCTTTTCTATAACCACTCCCTCTTTTTCGAAAGGAGCTAATTCAGGAACTAATGATGCTTCCGTAGTACCTTCTACACAATGAAGTGTATTTCCAAATCTTTTAAATTCCACCGCATCTTTCGTATGTGTATCCTTTACCCATATAATTAATACACCTTTATTTTTAGCCTCGTGAACTAATTCTAACTGACGAGGAATTATTTCATTGATGGTTGTATCGTGTAACACTCCTTCGTTCGTAAACCCATTGACCATATCAACAACAATAAATAATTCTTTATAAACTTCTAAATTCTTAATATTTTCCATTTTATTTTCCTCCTTTTTTTGAAAAAATTTATGATTATCTTTTACTTGTACTTCGGCTCCATGACAATATGGAACCGAAACAATTCTTTCACTGATACCGTAGTCAACTTTATCATTTCGAATGCCGGTTAAAAATTTGATAGTAGATACCTCGTATCCATCGCTTGATAACATAAACCGGATAGCATCATGAATAGCACTTTCCGGAAGTTTTTTTTCAAAAGGAACTACTTTTCCAAGAATCGTAACATTCCCTTTCAAATCAACTTCTAAGGATGCAGCATCAATAGTTTTAATAACATCCAATTCTACCGATCCATCGAATCCTTTTGCTTCATAATATTTTTTAAGTAATTCGGTCATGGTGTTTTTGTCTAATTTGAGTAACATATAACCCGCCTTTCTTTTTAACATTTTATTAATATCAAAGTGTTAAATTTTAACAAGTTTTTTCACTTGTTAATAACATTATATTAAAAACAGATTTTGATGTCAACACTTTTTTTATAAAATTTTTAAAAAAATTATAACATGCTGTTTCTATCAAAAAAAACAATCAAGTTTTGCTTGATTGCCCTATTTTATCTTATTTCAACTAAAGATAATTTCGTATCTTCGTGAACAAATATAAAAGTCTTCGTAGTATCGTATCCAAGGTCTTCTTCATAACTCCAGGTAGCATTTACAACATAGGCATTCGGATCCGTCTGATCATTATAAGTGTAAGTATCTTGTGTTATTGTAACATCGGTAATCTCTTTCACCTTCGGTAACTTTTGTGTACGTTCACCATAGAGATTACTTTCGACATAAAGGTATAAAGTATTAGTAGCATTCAATACAAAATTATCTTGCATCGTCGAATAGACAAATTGAACTCCTCCTACATCGGTATTCGTCCATTTGTTTTCCAAATTATAAAAATCAGCAATAAATAATTTTGTTAATAAAGTGACGTAAGCTTCTTCGTCGACTTCCTCCTGATTTAAAACCGTTTCTAATTCTTTAAAGAACGATTTATAAAGCGGCGTTTGATTACTAGTAAGAACATAGTCATATCGATCGATATTACTCTCTACCGTTGCCTGTGGACCCGAAGAATTATCATTCGAATGGAACACAAACAAACAACAAATAATTCCGGTAATGATGAGAACTCCTGCAATGGCTACTAAAATGCGGTCAATTCGAAGTTTTCTCTTTTTCATGGAGTAACCGTCCTTTCATCAACATAGTAACTGCTTGAATTTTGGGTTTCTTGATCATGTTTAATCAAATCAAAGACGATTAAGGAATTCGATACATTAAGTAACTGATTGGCATAAAGATTTCCTTGTTCAATATAATCGTTACTAATAGCAACATCATCTAAGGTAAACTGTTCTTCTTCTTTGGCTCTATAATAAGCAAGTGGAACATACTCGTTCTTTTGAGCATTATAGTAAACGACATTACTTAACCAGTTTCCATTTGGGAAAACGACAATATTGTCATCCCCGACACTAAAGATATCGTGTCCTAACTGATAACGATTGTAAAAACCAAACATATTTCCTAACGTAGGCATTACGTCGATCATTCCCATAGGTGTATCCACGGTCGTATGAATTTTTTCCTTTGTCTCTTTGCTCCAAATGATAAGTGGTACTTTACGATTAAGCTCGTATTGATAATTATCAAAGTTTACATAATCGGGACTATTGGCATCAAGAAGACCATTAGTTTCAATATCATAATTATAGAGACGTTGATATTCTTCGATACCAATTCGAGCATCGTGATCGCCATAAATAACGACTACCGTGTTATCGAGAAGTCCTTCTTTATCCATCGCCTCCATAAACTCGCCTAATGCCTCATCGGCATAATGAACAGATTTAAAATAATTTCCAAGTAACGTTCCTTCCATATACGGATAACTTACCGTCTTCGAAGTACCATCTTCCAAAAGAATTGTTCCCTTCATATCGACATCGTAATCCCCGTACAAATCAACTTGATCAAAAGGCGTATGATTCGTTAAAGTAATAAGTACACCATAGTAAGGTTGTCCTTCTTCTTTGATGGCTTTTAATTTTTCAATCGATTGACGATAGAACGATTTATCTGATAATCCCAATCCAATTACTTCATCGATATCATAATCCTCTTTACTATAAAAGCGATCGTATCCTAACGATTGATGCATCAAATCCCGGTTCCAATAGTTGGCCTTATTTGCATGCATCGAGAACGTATAATAACCTTGTTCTTTTAACAATTTTGGAATAGTTACATAAGTGCGATCAAAATAGCTGACAAAAGCCGTTCCACTACTCGTTGGCATCAACGAAGTGTTATAAGTAAATTCGGTATCACTCGAAGTACCGACACTGACCTGCGAATAGAAATTATTGAAGAAAATTCCTTCTTTGGCAAGTTGGTTTAAGTTAGGCGTCAAAGGATCTCCATTAAAACTCAAACTCATATTGCTTGTTTGCATACTTTCGTAGTGAATTACAATTAAATTCTTTCCTTTAAAGATATCCGTATAATCATTTTTAGATGTCGCTGTTTTAGGAACATCTTTATAGTAGTCATCGAAAGTTTTAACCGCATTATCATACCCAAACAAAGAAGTAATTTGAGGTTCGATACTCTTTACCAAATCGTTGATATGATACATATAAATTCCAAAACTCATAACGATGTATTCCCGATTCCATTGATTACCAAAACGACTGCACTTTGTATTGTCTAAACTTAAACAAAAGACAAGTGCACAAGCAAGTCCAAAAATAAAGGTATTTTTAAATTTCTTTTTATAGCGAGCCTCTTTTTTACCTTCATCATAATAAAATTTGCCAGTCATACGAAGCCGTACATAAACAATAATTAAGGCAAGCGGAGCCCACAAATAAATCCAATCTTGAGGATGAATAACTTGTTTAACAACCGCATCTCCTACATCGCTAATATAGACCGTCATCGATAAAAAGGAAATAGAAGTAAAAGATTTATAGAATCCAAAATAACTAGCATTAATAATACAGATAGCCGTTAGTAAAGCCATGACACAAAATAAATAAGTAAATCGGTTTTTCGGTTTGAAAAGATAACAGAAAGAACCTAAAATAATAACGATAGCCATATCTAATAAAAATGGCGCAAAATAAAATAAATTCTCTAAAGTATGAATCGTAAAAAATCGTAAGAGAAGAGCATTAAAAGTACAAGCGACAACAAAGGTAAAAAACAAAGTATTATTCTTTACATATTCGCGCATACAGTTAAAAATCATAATTGCATACTCACGAGGATTTTTTCGAAAAGTATTCCAATCTTTTTTTATGTTTTTCATCCAATTCTTAAATTTTGTCTTCATAAGCGAAACCTCTCATATTGTAATTATAACACTAGCCCCTAAGAAATTCAAATATTATTCCAAATAAAAGAGGCTTCGATAAAGCCCTAAATAATCATTGTAAAGTAAATAAATAGATATTTTCTGGATACGTATCACGAAACATACGATGACCGACAAGCTTGCCATTAAGATGTTCGTAAAAAGTATTGGAAGGGTTTCCTGCAAGACAACCGATAACAAGACGAGAAATTCCTTTTTTTAAGATAAGATCTACCGCATACTGATAAAGTAATTTTCCATATCCTCTTCCTTGATATTCAGATAAAACATAAAGTGCTTGAATTTCTGCTGCTGACTCATCAAAATCACTCGTTAAGGTAAGATACACCCATCCAATAATTTTATCATTCAAAGTTAACACAAAATAATACGGTTGTTCCGAAATATTATTCTTTAAACGTTCGGCATTCTGTCCTTCACTTTTTAATAATCCGGATAAAAAAGAATCATCGACAATTCCCTGGTAAGTAGTATTCCACACCGTAGCAATACAGTGGGCTAATTCAGAGGAATCCTCTACCCTTCTTTTACGAATAACTGGCTCCATAAAAACTCCTTTTCGACTACTTCATTAAAATCTTACCTTGGGCAAGCGCATTTTCATTGCTTCTTTGATCAATTCGAGCGTCGATTCCCCGCCTTAATTCCCGTACATATTGTGGAGTTAATATTTTAAAAGATGAATCCGTTTGTTTTAATGTAAGATTATCAATTTTTGAATTTAAAACCCGTACCTTTATTTCCATAGTAATATCCTCCCTAAAATTAGTTTATCATAAATTATAATAGATAAAAAGAAAAATACCCTACTTCTATAAAGTAAGGTATTAAAATCACAGGGTACCTTGAAGTTTTAGATACCAAACTCTATTTAAAGAACTACTATTTCTTCAATCCAGGTTACTTATCGTATTACTATTTGTAATTCTAAAATAAAAGAATCACCTAACTCAGCAATGATTTAGGTGATGCACATTATATGGCAACACTCAACATGCGATATTGAATGTTCCTTTTTTATTTTATGCAAGTTTCCTTGACAAATACATATTATCACAATATGAACTTTTTTGCAAGTTGTATTCATTTCATATTTAATGTTTTTTGTAGTGTTACAATTGATGTGACACCGATTAGTATATACAAAAAGCGATTGACCCAGTAAAATGTTAATTG
>CANRCR010000015.1 GCA_947629165.1 uncultured Bacilli bacterium | reverse complement strand
CAATTATCATTTTTACTATATCATATCACTTTAATTTTTTTTACTTTTTGGTCTCACATCATTTACAACTACACATAACTATCGAAGTTATTACTAGTTCTTTTTTAATTTTTGATATTCCACTAAAAATTTAATGGTTTCCCTAGAAATCGAACTATGATCGATATGATTAAGTAAATTAATATAATCGATACTTTCTTCTAAAGACTCGAGTCCTTCCTCTAAATCTTCTTTCGTAATATTAATATTTAATAATTTGTATTTTTCATAGATAAGAGTATTAATATCACTATCGTCCAACAATTTAACTTTACGAATAAAAGTATTATTCGTATCATATACAAAAGAGAATAAATCCGTATACGTTTGAATATAATCAATTTCCGTATCTTCCGTTTCTAATTTTGCACACAATTTCTTAAAGTAAGGATAGAAAGAAACAACTACTTCCAAGCCATCGTTAATCGTCGATGCATCATCTAATTTAGTAGCAATCATTTCATTTACTTTCGCATCATCCAATTCGATATAAAGTGCATCTAACTTTTTAATTAATTCGTTCATTTGTACTTTCAACAAAGATTGATTCATTTTCTTTTTAAAGAATAAAAATCCAGTCTCTTTTTGTTGATAATGACTATATATTCCCGCTCTTTCCTTTTCTAAAGAAGCAATTTCTTTTAATTTATTTTGATAAATTCCTTTATAGGTATCCTTTTGTTTATAACGACTGATTAAATCTTTAACAAAACTCTTATATTTATTATAATGATTAAGTTCTACGACAACATGTTTTAAATTCTCTACTTCCACCAAGAAATCCTCTTTCTCTTCATCGGACAAATCTAAAAAAGTTCGATTGAGGAAAAAGCGATCAAAATGTTTTTTCCGTTGAGGAGAATCCTCTTTATAATCGTCGATATAAAGGGTACTATTCAAAAAAGGGGCACTTAAAAGATAAGGATCCTTATGTTGTCTCTCTTCTAAAGTATGAAATAATTGATTGTAAGTATTAAATACTGTTTCAGGAGTAGTATTATGCGTAGTTAATAAATCGGTCATCATCTTTTGATAATACTCAGTTAAAGGCTTTTCATATTTTGTATAAAGATTTCGTATACATAATTTAATGTGGGTTAAAAGAAGAGGACATTCCCAATAAAGTTTGTCAAAGATTTGAACCATATCATCTTTAAAAGTTTCGGTTAGTCGACTATTAAAATACACTTCCATAAAAGCAGTAGTATACATGGAATAATCAAAATCAGCCAAAGTTAATGTAATTGAAGCATCCCGAAATAAATCAAAAATACGATCAATTAAAGAACTGACTCTTTCTAAATTCGAAACATCACTGTCACTAATATTACCGACAATTTTATCAAAATCTAACTTTTCATATACATCGTTATATTTATTATTGTATTTAACAATCGTCTGAAAAGTAGCAATATCTTCTTTTAATGTAGTATAGTCATTCGAACTATCCATCGGAAGTAAGTTTCCATAACGAATCGATAATTCTGTTAAAACTTTTTCTTGTAAAGACGTATAATAAGCTTTTTTATTATTAATATAAGCATTACGACTACTAACTGCGTTGCGATGATAATTTTGCATCATCTTTTTAGTACCAGTCGTAGAAGTTAGGGGATATCCTTCAATGTATTTTTTATCTTCTTCCATTTGCCTTAAAATAGCAATCATTCTTCGTCCGCTTCCTTTTCTTCATCTAACGATAAGATTTGTCCATCTAAATACGTCATATGTTGATTAATTTGTTCGTTTATCTCTAATAATTCTTCGTTAGAAAAGACCGATAAATCAAAGGAAGAAACCGGTACCTCCGTAGGTACTACCGAGACAATTTCTTCTTCGTCGACAGATTCATTCTTTGTAGCATCTTCGGTCATAAAATACACCTCCTATATTAGGATGATATCCTTTACTTACTATACATAAACATTATACATTTAAAATAGACAAAGAAGCAAGTATCTTTAACAAAAATAAAAAGACCTTTAAGGTCTCTTTACATTTAATTAACCACTAACACTTTCAAGTGAACTAAATTGTAAATCGAAAGCGATTTGTCCACCAGATGCAATATTTTCACAATCGACATCTTGTCCTTCAACCCATAAATAAACACGAACTTTTGAAACACCAGGTTGTAAAGTAAATGCTTCTTGATAAGCACCCGAATCAATTCCTGCTTTAGTTGTTGAAATATCAGGGGTAATTTGAGTGAAGTATTGAGTATCTTGACTGTTTAATTTAACACCAGTAGTAATAGCTGCTTTAACACCATAATAAGTTAATTGTGAAGCACCAGTTGTAGTAGTCTCTAATTCATAAACACTTTTAGCATTTGATACACCAGATGGAGTATGTACATCATAGTTTGGTTCCCAAAGTTTTGCTTCTGTACCTTTTAATTCTTGAATTGTCGTAGTAGCTGATCCAGCAGGAGTATTACCACCTATTACAAAAGCAGCACGAGCAGCATTTTGAATTCCAGTATCTTTTGTACCAGCACTTACTTTTGAAGCATCGGTTAAATATACAGTTGTTTCAGCTTGAACTTGGAAGAATAAATCAAATACAACAAAGTGTCCACCTTGACTTTTTGTTTCTTCATCTTTTGTAGCAGTTAAAGAGTAATTACCAGCTTCGTCTGCATCAATAGAACCTAAAAACATTTCCATATGTCCATCGGCATCTACGGTTTTTGCTGAAGAAACAGGAGCTAAACTAGTTAATTCATTAGGCAACTGGTTAACATTATCTGGATAATTTTCATTATCTCCAGTAATGGTTGCAATAATATCTTCATTAGTTATAACTGGTTTCCATTCAACACCATCTACTGATAATTGTAATCCGTTTGCAGCAGCAACGTTTACATTGATGGTATTAACCGTAACTGTTTTGTTAGCGGTAAACCATGCATAGGTTGAAGTAACTGTCATTAATCCTGTTAACATTAACATTAAAATTGTAATCAGTAATCTTCTTTTTTTACTTTTTCTCTTTCTTTTTTTGTTTTCCATAAAATTCCACCTCTTTTTTAATTCCTTATTAACCGTTCCTCGGTTATATCCATATGCATTTTTATTCCTCCACCGATTAAATCATTGTTACAATCAGGATCATCTCCCTCAATCCATACAACAACGGTGAATCGGTCTTTATCACCTGGAGAAAAATCTTTTCTTTCTTCCAATACTGCAATGTTATCAGAAAAGAAAGCTTTTGTTCCCTCCTCTGGAGTTTGAGTTTCTTCGTTTAGCTTAGCATAAATCGTTCGCACACCATTGTGATAAATCATCACACGTATGGCCTTATCCAAATTACGAATGGTATCATCGACATCGATTTCATACCAATAATTAATTGGATTCGAACCACGATGTGCAAGATAGAAAGTATAAGCAAAATAGTTATCCCCATTATGAGATCCCTCGGCTTCAGTATCGATATCCTCTGGGAGCCATTTAACGGAGATGTTATCCATATATTCGGAAGCTTGGGCATATAGATTTCTTGATTTTGCCTCTGTCTCACCGTCCTCTGTTAGAAAGATACTACTCTCTAACATATCTTTATCAACTGAGATGCTAAAGCTACTCTCGTTGTAAATAGCATAAAGTATAAAGTAGATTGCGGATAATATTAGAAGTAATAACAACAATGCTATTTTTACAATTCGGAGAAATAACTTCTTTCTATGAATTTTATCTGCAGTAGTAGAAACACTATAATCTTTTTTCACAAAACCACCTTTTTCTTGTCGAATGTTAGTATATGTGTCTTTCTACTATACTACTATCTTAATTATAGGTGACCCTTTTTATAGATTCAATAGATTTATGTAAAATTGTCTATCGGTTTACACGAATTTTTACACGTTAAAACGTAAAATTGACTCTAACGTTGACATATGCTAAAATAATAATAGTGGTGAAGCGTATGAATAAGAAGCAAATTATTATAGGAAGCGTTGTTCTTGTCGTATTAATTATTTCTTTCTTTGTCGTCCAAGATACTTTAGCTAAATATCGAAAGAAAGTGGACGAAAACATCAGTTTAGGACTAGCACGATGGGATATTAAATTAAATAATGAAAGTATTGCTGGAAAAGAAACAATTACAAGTGATGTAACACCCATATTCGAAGAAAGTGATTACGTGGCAGAAAATGTTATCGCCCCAGGAATTACAGGTTATTATGATATTGTAATTGATGCTACCGAAGTAGATGTATCATTTTCTTACAAATTAACATCGATAGTAAATGAAGTAGAGAAATATCCAGATATAGTTGCTTATGGTTATACGATTGATCCCGATAATAATGAAGAAATATCAAATTATGAAGAAACTGGAATCGAAGGAACCATCGCCCATAATACAGAAGAAACAAAAATTCGAGTTTATATTAAATGGCAAGATGATGAAGGAAACGCGATGGATAATGCCGAAGATACTGCCCTAGCGATTAGCAAATCGAGTATAGAAATGCATTCGACCTTTAATTTCACCCAAATAAAAGAATAGCCCTTAACGAAAGAGCTATTCTTATTTTTTGTTTTGACAATAATAATTTGATAATTGAACAAATTCTTCAATTGACAATTGTTCGGCACGACTAGTTAAATCTTTATGGATCGTCTTAAGCCCTGCTTCTAATAACGAAAGATTGTAATTTTTTAAGTTATTTCGTAAATTTTTTCTTTTAAAATGAAAAGCGTCGCGAACGAATTGAAAAAAGAAAGATAGATCTAAAACGGATAATAATTGTTCCTTTTTGGTTAAAGAAATAACAATACTATCGACATTCGGTTTTGGTACAAAAGAATTTCTACTTACAATAAATTCTTTTTTTATAGTAAAGTAATAATTTAAATATACGGTTAAAGAACTGTAATCTCTGCTATTTGGTTGAGCGGAAAAGCGGTCTCCTACCTCTTTTTGAACCATTACTACTATTTTATCAACGAAAATTTGAGATTCAATTATACGCATAATAATAGGCGTAGTGATATAGTAAGGTAAATTAGCAACAACAAATAAGTGTTCATACGAAAAATCTTTTAAATCCTCCATGAGGTTTCGATTTAAAAAATCATCAAAAATAATATGTACATTGGAATAAGATCCTAACTCACGTGATAGAATTTCTTCTAAACGATTATCGATTTCATAACATAAGACGGTATTTCCAGTTTCAGCCAATTTTTTAGTAAGCATACCACTTCCAGGACCGATTTCAATAATAAGCGATTGTGCTGGAATATCGGCAATGGAAACAATTTTAGTTACGATGTTATCTTCTTTGATAAAATTTTGTCCATATTGTTTTTTAAATTGAAAATTGTATTGATCCATTGATATCACCATTTCTACTATATCATTAAATTACTATTCTTCCAAGAAAAAAGAAGTCTACGCTTCTTTACCTTTACTTAATATGAATAAGATATTGGATATAAACAATCCATAAAGCATAATTTGAAGAGGAGCCATCATATCTGAAAAATAAGTAAAGTTCATTTGGTATCCTTGACGAATTCGAACAATCATATAAGGATCAAATAAAGTACGACAACAAACATAGATAATAAGTCCGAATACGAAACAACAAACAAAATTATAAAAGAAATTATTCTGAATGATTTGATGATGGAAAATAATATTGATAACAAAGATAAGTAGTAAAGTAATAAATGGAATAAATACCGGAATGGATTCGATTAAATCTTTATTAAGTCGTTGATTCATAAATAGTATAATGTAAAAAGTAAGACCAAAACTAAATATTAAAAGGAGCATTTTTAAAAGATAAAGCACTCGATTTAAAATTGAAATCATAAAGAAGAATCCACTCCTTTCATTTCCTCTTGTACGAGGTAATCAAGAATTAAAGCAGTTTGTTGATAAGAAGATAATACTTCATAATAACCATCGCGAACATTATCTTTTACCGTTAAAGCCATCGCTGTATTATAATAAAAACTACTGTTATTAAGTAAATCTTTAGCTACGTAAGAAGTATCGTTTCTTAAATAATTAATTTCTTGATTCAATATTTTTTGTACCGATTCTGATTGGTTTTCAAGAAGCGGAGTTAAGTGTTGATTGAAACATTGATTGATTACTTCTTCTTCGTATGCTTCGCGTAAATAGTAAACATCGCGAATATCAATTTTTTGTTTCGAATAAATGTCTTGCATTACTTGATTGTTTAAAGAACTCACACATTTTTGAATGTGATTTTTTGTTGGATTATCCGGTAATAAAGTAAGATTATTTTCAATCGATTGAAGTGTTGTATTAAATTGCTGAGTAATTCGATCGGTTTCAAAAGAAATAGAATAAGTTCTACTTACTTCCTGTTGATGATAAAGATTGATTATAAAATAAAAAGATGCAAAAGCAAAAATAATACCTAATAAAGATTGAGCCATAATATTACAATAGGTTTTTAAAAAAGAACGCATATTAATTCTTCCTTTCAAAATAATTACATCGTCATAGATTGTTTTTTATTTTTCGTATTTCGAATAAGTTTAGAAACAATTTTAACTACATCGATAACTACAATAACAAGACAAGGAAAGACGATTAAAAGAAGCCATCCGTAGGAAGTGAGTAAGAAATTTCTTAAACTTCCTAATTTAGGAATTCGAAACATAACTTTTCCTAAAACTTGATTTTCAGATACGATAAAGCGATCGGAATTCCGATTGTTATCCCCTTTTGTACGATATTGGTATACTCCGTCCGCGGTTTGATATTTACCAACGACACGATGAGTTATCACCTTGCCAGATGAAACAGGATCATTAGAAATAAAAGTAATAACATCACCAATTTGAATATCACTAGAATCGATTTTACGATCGATAACACCGTCTTCAACTTGAATGATTGGTTCCATACTTTCTGATACAATTACATAGGCACTAAACAAAGGAGATATAGTAGAACCTTCTAAAGTATGCTGTTTCTCCCGTACATAACTGATAAAAGTAACCAAAACCAAAACTAAAACGAGAAGAATCGAATACATAAAAATAGAAATACCATAGTGGAAAAAGTTCTTTAAATGTTGGAACACGGCCATCCCCTCGTTTCTACGATTCTATCATCATATTATCAAAATCAGTTTTCTTTTACAAGAAAGAAAGAGGAATCTTTCTTTGGTTTACAGAAATTTAGCAAAAGAAAAAGTATCGTTTTGATACTTTTTGAATTACTTATTTTTCAAGGGCTTCTACATTGATTCGAACACTAAATTCTTTATTAGTAGTTCCTTTGGTTTTCATTTCAGCACCTGGAACAATTTGCGTTTGATCGCCATCGATATAGCAAGCACCATCGGTAGTAACTCCTTCTTGTCCTTCGACCGGAATACTACAAACATCGTTCGTCATAACCGTTGGATTTCCACTCGAATCATAACTACTCATCCACATACGGAAACGATAATATTGAGTACCTGCACCGGTTTCTAAAGTGGTCGTATAAAGTTGTTTTACAACATAACGACTCACATTAGGATCTACTGGGAAAGCCACCGAATTAGCATCACTTAATTGATCAAAATAAGTAGGTGGTAAAACAGGATTAACTTCATCGTATTGTGAAGGAGCTTCCCCTTTGCTTAACATTACCTTAATATATTTTGATTCAAGCGTATCGAATACATTGAAATCTGGATTGGTTGTTTCACTAGCAGAAATAAGATAAGTAATCGGAACATCCGAAGCTTTCGATGGAGTAATGGTAAAATCAAAAGTAGCTTCCGTTCCAGATAATTGTCTTGCTTCTGGATCGCTCATTGGCATCGAATTCGTCATATAAATTCCAGCATTCTCATTATCGTAGTTAAATAATAAAGTTCCTGTTTTAAGGGTATTAATATTGTTTCCTTCCTGAGCATAATTAAACAATGCAAATGATACACCTACGACAGTCACTACTAAAATAGCTACCGCTAAAACAGAAAGTAAGACTTGCTTGGTCGAATTAAATTTTTCATTATTCTCGTACATGTGCATCCTCCTTACTATATTAATCTTAACAAGAATTGTTAAAAAAAACAAGGTATTTTACAAGGAAATAAAAAAAAGATTACCAGCCCCAGCGGATAATCTCATAACCTACATTATATTCTCTACCAATCGGTTTAGTCACTGCTTCAGACTCGAATAACAAATCCATTGTTAAACCTTGAATATCACTACCACGATCGAGTGCAATAGCAATAATTGGTTCAGAACTAAACGAAAGATTTGATATTTTAACAATCGTTCCACATGGAATGGATGGATCAGTGGCTACGATACGAATCGTACCATACTCACTATCTTCAAAATAGATATTTCCATCCGTTACATCTTGTCTTGGAGGACATCCAACACGTCCACCACAACCTTCACAATCAGGACCATATCCCGTTAATGTTCCAGTAAATGAAACCGGTGATAAAGCACCATTTTGACTTACTTCTTCAATGGTACTCACATGTAATGGTTTATTTCCCTCTAAAATATTATTGTACTTATTAACAATATGAATTGCTTCGAGTGACTTTGTTCGATTCATATTGTCGGTTGAAATCAATTGATGTTGATTTCCCGATGCAATAATAACGAGAAGTGTTGCAAAAAATGCAATTAACAAAAAACGATTTTTCATAACGGACGAAAATTGTCTCATACACGCACCTCTATTGTTAATGACATCATATCACAACTTTTTATTTAAGTCAAATAACTGTTTTGCATTATGAGAAGTTATTTTTGCTACCTCCGTAACATCGATATTTTTAACATCCGCTATTTTTTTAGCAATAATAGGGATATTCCAAGGCCCATTCTTATGTCCACGATAAGGTTCTGGAGCCAAATAAGGACTATCCGTTTCGAGTACGATTCGATCGAGAGGAAGCTGTTCGACCGTTTGATATAATTTACTATTTTTAAAAGTAATAACTCCACCGATTCCAAAATAGAAACCTAATTTTAAAAAACGATCCGCCATTTCGATACTTTCATTAAAACAGTGAAGAACCCCTTTTACGTTATAATCTTTTAAAATATCATAGGTATCTTGGATAGCATCTCGGGTATGAATAACGACCGGCAAATGATATTTTTCCGCGAAACTTAATTGAGCACGAAAAAGAGCTTTTTGTTGATCTATATTTTCTTTTCCATAATGATAGTCTAATCCGATTTCACCGATTCCAACAACCGAAGAGGAAGCAAGTTTTTCTTCGAGATAGGAAAGATCTTCTTCCGTAACGGTACTGGCATTTTCAGGATGATAACCAATCGTAACAAAAAGATGCTCATTTCCTTCCGCCAAAGCTAAAACTTCATCCATTTCCAGACGATTACAACCGCTTACAATAAAAGTAGTAACATCGTTTTCTTGAGCCCGTTCTAAGACTTTTTCCGGATTATCATAACTGTCACTACCTAAATGAAAATGAGTATCTGTATACATCAAAACCGCTCCTTCTTTATCAATAAAAAACGTAAAAAGACAAGAAAAATAAAATTCCGATAGATTAAATCTAATAGATTATCACTAAGTATTGTTAAATAAACAAAGATTAAAAAAAGAAAAACAAACAAAAGATGCGTTACTACATTTTGGTATAAATAAGATAATAGTTTCATAAGTAAGTACCTTTCTTAAACTTAAAGCAACTACCTTTTCACTATAGCACAAAAGAAAAAAAGAAGGAAATAATCCATCCTTCTTTTTTTGACAATTGACACCTTATTTTGACATATAAGCATTGATTTCTTCCATTTTCTTTACTGGATCAATGCGCATAAAAAGTGGTGTAGCTTCAGCTACTTGATAAGTATTGGTTGATACAAAAGAAGCTGTTTTATCTGTCGTTTTTAGTTGTTCAAAGATAGCATCACTCGTATCAGGTAAAAAAGATTGCAAATAACAAGCCGCTACTCGAATCGATTCTAAAAGATGATATAGTACGGTTTGAAGACGATCTTGTTTGGTTTCGTCTTTCGCTAAAGCCCAAGGCATTGTTTCATCGATATATTTATTACTACGACGTAAAAGTTCCATAATTTCTTCTAAGGCATTACCTACTTCAAGTCGGTTCATTTTATCTTCTACACGATTTTCTAATTGATTAATTTGATTAATAAAATCATTATCAATCTCTTCTTGAACTCCCTTGTTTTGAACCGATCCCTCAAAATATTTATGCGCCATCGAAATCGTTCGATTAACAAGATTTCCAAGCACATTTGCTAAGTCACTGTTATATCGTTCAATAATTAACGGATACGTAATATTTCCATCGTTGGCAAAAGGCATTTCATGTAAAACATAATAACGAATCGCATCTACTCCAAAAAGATGAACTAAATCGTCCGCATACATAACGTTACCTTTACTCTTACTCATTTTATCTTCAGCAAAAAGCATCCAAGGGTGACCGAAGACCTGTTTTGGTAAAGGTTCTCCTAAAGCCATTAAAATAATTGGCCAATAAATGGTATGAAAGCGAATAATATCTTTACCGATTAAATGAAGATCCGCAGGCCACCACTTTTTGTATTCTTCACTACTACCATCGACGTCGTAACCGATATTCGTAATATAGTTACTTAAAGCATCAATCCAAACATAAACGACATGTTTTGGATCAAAATCTACTGGAATTCCCCAAGTAAAACTAGAACGAGATACACACAAATCTTGTAATCCAGGTTTTAAGAAGTTATTAATCATCTCATTTTTTCGAGATTCAGGTTGAATAAACTCCGGATGGCTTTCGATATAATCGATTAAATCTTGTTGATATTTGGATAATTTAAAGAAATAAGCTTCTTCTTTGGCAGGATGTACTTCTCTTCCACAATCTGGACATTTTCCATCCACTAATTGACTTTCGGTAAAGAAAGACTCGCAAGGAGTACAGTATAATCCCTCGTAAGTTCCTTTATAAATGTCGCCCTGATTATACAATTTTTTAAAGATTTTTTGAACCTTTTTCTCATGAACAGGATCGGTCGTACGAACAAAGCGATCGTAACTTGTATTCATAACATCCCAAATTGCTTTAATCGAAGCAGCAACCGAATCGACATAAGCTTGTGGAGTAACCCCTTGTTCTTTCGCTTTTAATTCAATTTTTTCACCATGTTCATCCGTTCCTGTTTGAAAGTAAACATCAAATCCTTTAAACCGTTTGTAACGAGCAATTGCATCGGCTAAAACAATTTCGTAAGTATTACCAATATGTGGTTTTCCAGATGTATAAGCAATTGCCGTCGAAATATAATATTTTTCCATTTTTATCCCTCCAAAAAAAAGTTGATTTATTACTTAAGGACGGATTCTTCCGTGGTACCACCTTAATTTATAATAAATCAACTTATTATACACTCGACATAGTTAACGCCTATCTACGTTTTTGCCTACCTATCGACAAAAAAGTTCAGAAGCCATATCCCGTTGATTCCCATCTTCCTTGCTTTCACCTAATCAAGGTCTCTTTTAAAGACTTTTTTCAAGGGACTCTTCATCAAAACTTTTGAATATGGCTAGAGTATATCATATCCTTTTTTATTGTTCAAGATGTTTTGTTAAAAATTGTGTAACAATCGTTACAATGTGACGTTCGGTTTCTGAAATACTTTTATCCGGTTCATAAAGAACTACTTCTCCAATAGAATCGCCATTTACAACGATAAATTCTCCATAGAAAAAGCCATCTTCAATCATTCCTTCACTAATTTCTACTTTGGAACGATGAATACTATTTAATTCTTTCTTTTGAACAATACTATCTTCTAAAAAGCGACTGATTCGTTTTCCTTGATATTTCTTCTTTAATGGTCCAGAACATGCAATAATTTCATCACGATCCATAATAAGAACAGTGACATTTAATGCTTTATAAATCGATTCCGATAAAGCAAATGAGATTTCTTCTAAATCGTTCATCGAAGAATATTTTTTTAATCCAATCATATCTTTATCAACAAATATCTCCAATGATTCTCCATCACGTATATGTAAACTTCTCCTTATTTCTTTTGGAATAACAATTCGCCCTAATTCATCAATTCGTCGAACAACTCCTGTCGTCTTCATATAATCCCCGCTTTCTTTCAATATCTAGTTTTCCAACAAAAAGAAGGTTTATACCTAGAATATAAATTCCTTTTTTACTACTAAAATCACTACATCTATATTATAAGCATTTTTTAAGCATTTTTCTTTGGTAATATTTACCAGGTGTTAATTTTCAAAAAAAAAGAACGAAATCTATTCGTTCTTATATTTTTTATTTAAACGTTAGGCAATTGCATATAATGTTGATACGTATCATAAGCATTATTAATTAACGTCTGATTTCGAATTTGCAATTGTTCAATCGTTTTATCGGCAAGGCGACGCACAAAATGTTCTTTTAAATAATTAACTGTTCTTTGATTTACAAAATCTTGATGGACTTTCGATACGGTTTTACGACTTAATTTTTTTACCGATGAAACCGCTTCTTGATCGACATAGGATATCAATGTATTTTTTAAATAATCTGAAAATTCAGTTTCCGTTCTTTGTAAAGTAGATTCATAGAAATTAAACTTTTCTTCGGAAGTAATTTGATTAATCAATTGCATAAGTTCTTTTCTTTTTGCTTTTAGATAATTTTTTGTTTCATCTAAATATTTCTCGCCAATAGCAATTAATATTTTTGTTTGCTCTCCATCTTTCATTTTCGCATCGACATCGAGAAAAATATTTAAAATTTTTGTTTGGGCATTAGAAACTTCAAAATCAAGGAGATGATTTAAACTTAATGTCAAAGCATCCATATTGTTACTTACATCGAGTTTTAATTTATTACGTAAAATTTCTAAATTCTTTTCTTGAAATTGTGTAATAAGTTCTTGATCCATGATACCCCTCTATTCTATTAGCATAGGATAATCATAGCAATTTTTTGATTTGAAGTCAAACAAATCTCATTCAGCAGGATTTACATGAATGATAACTTTCTTAATTTTATCCATTTTTTTTACAATTTCTTTTTCGAGATGATCGGCTATTTGATGACTATCTTTAGTCGATAAAGATCCATCGATAAAAATAGTAAGGACGACAAGATACGAGTAACCGACAGGAACCGAATAAAATTCATCTACTTTCTGAATTTTATCGTGACTTAATATGATTTTTTCTAAAATAAGACGATCATCTTCACTTAAAGAGGCATCCATCAACACGCGATAACTCTCGATAAATAAACGAACCCCTGTATAGAAAATCCAAAGAGAAATAAAGAAACCAACGACACCATCAAACCAATATATTTGAAAATAACTGAGTAAGATAGATAGAAGTGTAAAAGTAGTAATAATACAATCGTTACGATGATCGAGCATATTTGATTCAATCAATAGATTATGGTGCTTTTTATAGACTTTTCGCGCATAAAGATAAAGCAATAATTTCGTTAAAATAGTCACTATACAAACAATAAAAAGGGGAATAGAGAAATAGACGACATTTTTATCGATAATAGAAATAACGGCATCAAATAAGATTTTTAGTGATAAGCCCATCATCGATAAACTGATAAATAATGAAAAGAGATATTCAGCTTTCCCATGACCAAAATTATGATCAGCATCTTCTGGAACGCGTGCAATTCGGTTCCCAATCGTTGTCATAACCGATGCAAATATATCACTTGCACTATTCACTGTGTCAGCAATCATAGATTGGCTATGACTAGCAAAACCAACCATTCCCTTTATAATTAAAAGAAAAATGTTTCCAATAATACCAAGAATTCCTACTTTTTTAGTTGCTTCGTAACGCATTGTATTTCACCTTCTTATTAGTTCTATTGTAATATAAGAAAAAATTTAAAAAATGTGTTTATTTTTCTAATGTTTTTAATAATTCAATTAGATAGTAGATATAATGTTTTTCTAAACGAATGGTGTCGAGGATAACAGCAAAACAAGGTCCTCTTACCCCAAATCGGAACATCGGTGTAATCTTAGTAGCATCCATAAAGATTTGCTCTCCATCGATCTTTTTACTCATTTCTTCGCTAAAAATTAATTCGATTGAATTCTTACTTTGACGAACTTCGATAATTTCTAATTTCTTAGCAAGTTTTTCAAACCATTCTTCATACATGTATATAATAAGTGGTTCTTCTAATTTACCAAAGCGATCTTCCAATTCATCTTTAACTTGTAAAAGTTTGGTATAAGAGTCAATTTCATTAATCTTTTTATGAATTTCAATTTTTAAGTCATTATCATATACATAATCATCATCGATATGAGTTTCGACATCAAGGTATGGTTTCTCATCAAGTAATTCTTCTTCAGGAACTTTTTCACCTTTTAAATGTGCAACCTCTTCTTGTAACATCTTTAAATAGAGGTCAATTCCGACTGTATCGATAAATCCAGCTTGTTCACTTCCTAGAATATCTCCTGCACCACGGATAGACAAGTCACGCGTTGCAATGGAAAAACCACTACCTAATTCGGTAAATTCTTTGATGGCATTAAGTCGTTTAAATGCGGTCTCGGTAAGCATTCTTCCTCCTTGATACATCAAATAAGCATAGGCAATCTTATTGCTCCGTCCTACCCGTCCACGAATTTGGTATAGTTGTGCCAAACCGAAACGATCCGCATCCATAATAAGCAAAGTATTTACGTTCGGCATATCGATTCCCGTTTCGATAATAGTCGTACAAATAAGAACATCAAATTCATGATTATTAAAAGCAATCATTCGATCTTCTAATTCATTTTTACTCATTTGTCCATGGGCATAACCAATCGTTGCCTCGGGAACAAGTCGCTCAATTTCAAGAACTTTAGCATCCATATCTAAAACACGATTATAAAGTAAGAAAACTTGTCCATCACGTGCCAACTCTTTATAAATAGCATCGCGAATAATTTGATTATTTTCTTCAACAACATAAGTTTGAACAGGATATCGATCCATTGGAGGAGTCGAAATAAGCGATAAACTTCGAATTCCTAACATAGACATTTGAAGCGTTCTTGGAATAGGAGTTGCCGTAAGTGTTAAAACATCGACATTCGTCTTATATTTCTTAATTTTTTCCTTATGGACAACACCAAAACGTTGTTCTTCGTCGATAATTAACAATCCTAAATCTTTAGGTCTAATATCGTCACTTAATAAACGGTGCGTTCCAAAAACAAAGTCGATTGTACCCTCTTTTAGACCATTTACAATCCGCTTCACTTCCTTCGGAGTCGTAAAACGATTTAAAAGAGCAATATTCACAGGATAATGTTGAAATCTGGTCAAAGCGTTTTCATACTGTTGATTTGATAATATCGTCGTAGGGCAAAGATAAAGTACTTGCTTTGAATCCATAATTGCTTTAAAAGCCGCACGGAAAGCAACTTCTGTCTTTCCATAACCGACATCCCCACATAATAAACGGTCCATCGGGCGACTCGATTCCATATCTTTTTTTATTTGGTCGATAGATAAAATTTGATCTTTGGTCTCCTGATAAGGAAATTCTTTTTCAAAATCTATTTGCAAAGCAGTATCCGGTTGAAAAGCAAAACCTTTGCGCATTTCACGCTCGGCATATAATTTCAATAATTGTTGAGCAATATCTTGAATTTTACCACGAACTCGTTGTTTTGTTTTTTGCCATTCCGTACCACCTAAGCGATTAATTTTAGGAACGACTCCCTCATTTCCAGAATATTTACTAATTAAATCAATTTTTTCGACCGGAATATATAATTTATCTTTTCCTTGATACAACACTTCTAGGTAGTCTTTCATCAAGCCACCTTTCGATAACGTCTTTATTCCATTATAAACACCAATTCCATGAATATGATGAACGACATAATCGCCTACATTTAACTTATGAATATCCGTAATTTTAGAAGCATATTTAAATTTTGTCTTATATGTTTTCTTTTTTACGACACGACGAAACAACTCTTTATCAGTCAAGAAAATGTAATTACCATACGAAAATCCTTGATTCATTTCAAAATTAACAACATTTATCTCATGTTCATGAATCGAATCAAATGTAGCGTGATAATAAGGAACCGTTAAATATTTAACAAAGTTTTTAATCATATAATCTTTAAGACATATCACAATAGTTTTACCAAGATCATGATTTTCTTTTAAATATTTATTAATTGCTTCTATATTTTCATTAAAAGACAAGAGTTCTTTAGCATCAAATGAAACAAGTTTGGTATTTTTGTCCGGACTAATATTATCAATCGTAAAATAATAAAGTAAGTTTTTTGGATTTAATGAGGTAAAATCAAAAAAATAATTTCCTTTAAATTGAGTATCTTTAGAAGTCTGATATTCAAAAACTTCTTCCATCATCGCTTCGTAAGTATGTTTTAATTGGTTGTAATCTTTATAAACTACGTAAGGATTATCTAAATAATCCAATATCGATACGACTTGTTTGCTATACTCCGGTAAATACTTTTGATAATAAGGAGCATTTTCGGGATAATGATCGGCAATAAATTCATGATTTGGATAAATATCAATGCTTTGAATAGATTCGATTGATTTTTGGGTTTCTTCGTCAAAAACGCGAAGAGAAGTAATGGTATCTCCAAAAAATTCAAAACGAATTGGATGAAGTTGGTCAACTGGAAAAACATCGATGACAAAACCACGCACTCCAACTTCTCCAGTACGAGTAACAAGTGTTTCACGATGATATCCTAATTGAAATAATTGATTAACCAACTGTTGCGGATCGATGTCCTCGTTGACAGATAAAGATAAAATACTTTTTTGATATTTTTCAGGAGTAGGTAAAAAACGAAGATAACCCATCAAATGCGTAACGACAATCTTCGGTTTTTTAGAAAGAAGTTGGTTCATGGTTTCTAATCGTGTAATCATTAAATCAGGACTGACAGCAATGGCTTCACTAGTTAAGAAATCGTCCATCGGGAAAAAAAGAACTTGGTCCGTATACACACTTAAAGAATCATAAATTTTATTGGCTTCAAACAAAGACGGAGTAACAATTAAAATAGATCTTTTTTGTGTACAAAAAGATTGATAAGTCGCAACACAAAAAAGTTCATCCGTCATTCCGGTGAACCCAACATTATTTTCAAATACATTAGGTAAAATTTGTTCAAATAATTTCATAAGAACTCCTATTTCTGATTGTATTCACTCATTAATTGATTAAAGTCTTTAGTAATAAAATCATTTAACAAAAGAAGAATTTGTTTCTCTAAAGATTTTAAAACCTTTTGTTCTTCTGAAGAAAAAGCTCCTAAAACATAATCTTTTGTATCCAAAGTACGATCGTGAGAAATACCTATTTTTAAACGCTTATAAAGATCGGTACCTAAATTTTTTTCGATATCTTTTAAACCATTATGTCCTCCACTCGATCCTTTTTGTTTTAAACGAAAAGTTCCAAGTGGTAAATCAAGATCGTCATGAATAATTAATAAATGATCAAGATCTACTTTATAAAAATCAACATATTTTTTTACCACTTCACCAGATAAATTCATGTATTGTTGAGGTTTAACTAAAATAATCTTTTCTTGATTAATGATTCCTTCTCCATAAAGTCCATGAAATTTTTCCTTGGTAAATGCGATATCATTTTCCTTGGCAAAAAGATCAATAAAATGAAATCCGATATTATGGCGCGTATTTTCATAGGATTTTCCTGGATTTCCTAAACCGATGATTAAATACATAAAAATCACTTCCCTAAATGATATTCTTTATAAACAACCGATTTTGCAATATTTCTTTCTTGAGCCACCTTTTTTATAGCCTCTTTTTCACTCATTCCATCTTCGGTATATAAATGAACATGTTCAATGATCGATAGTTTGTGATAATCTTCAAGAGTTGTATTTCCTTCGACAACAAGGACAAATTCTCCTTTTATATTATCTTTTATCTCTTCTAATACCGTATCAATCGGACCACGATAAACTTCTTCATAAAGTTTTGATATTTCGCGACACAAAGCAATTGAACGATTTCCAAATATTTTACGAATACTTTTAAGTGTATCACAAATACGATGTGGAGCTTCGTAAAAAAGAAGCGTGTATGGAAGACGTTCTAAAGTCTGCAATTCCTTTTCACGTTTATTCGTTTTAGCATTTAAAAAACCATAGAATAAAAAAGGAGATGGATTTAACGAAGACATGGTTAAGGCCGGAACAAAAGCTGTAGGTCCTGGTAGACTGACTACTGGAAAACCATTTTGAATAACATGGGCCACTACTTTATATCCTGGATCACTAATAATAGGAGTTCCACGATCAGTAACTAACCCGATTTCTTTTCCTTCTTGCAAATAATTTAAAGCAAGTTGTTTTACCTTTTCCTCATTATGGTCATCACAGTGAATTAATTTTTTAGAAATAGCAAGATGTTTTAATAAACTCAAAGTAACACGTGTATCTTCGCAAAAAACAACTTCTACCTTTTTTAAAGTAGAAATTGCACGTAAAGTAATATCTTCCATATTTCCAATTGGTGTAGGAATTAAATACAATTTAGCACCTTCTATGTAACTTTTTTGACGCATTTTATCAACTCTTTTCAAATAAATCTAAAATTTCTTTTCGATATTCTCCATTTTCTTCATGAACAATGCAGGGTGGTAATAATTTCAATCCTGTTTTACCATTTTTTATTGATTCAATTAAAAATAAATTAGATTCACTTTTTTCTTTCGGATAGATAAATTGAACTCTTTTAGGTTCTAAATGATATTTTTTTAGTAAAAATAATATTTCCACAAATCGATCAGTACGATGAACCATCGCAAATCGGCCATTGTTTTTTAATACTTTAGAAATTGTTAAAAAACTATCTTCTAAAGTCATAGCAACTTCATGACGGGCAATCGTTTTATGAGAATCTTCATTTTTTACACTTTTTTCTCCTACTTTAAAATAAGGAGGATTCATAGTAATAAGGTCAAATGTGTCCGATTCAAAATAATTTTTAATAGCACGAAGATCCATACAAAGTAATTCTATTTGTGATTCTTTATGATTTAGTTGAATTGATTCTTTAGCCAATTCACAAATATCCGGTTGAATCTCCACAGCTGTTATCGAAGCTTTTGTTCGTGTAGATAAAATCAAAGGAATAGGAGCATTCCCAGAACACAAATCAAGAATTTTTTTATCGCGTAAATGAACTGATGCAAATTGTGCTAAAAGTACAGAATCAAGAGAAAAAGCAAACCAATCTAAATCTTGGACGATTTTCATATTAGAAATGCCTAAAAGATCGTTAACCACCTTCATAATTAATCCTCATCAAGTTCAACAGTTAAAGTATGATGATCTTTGAATTCGACGGTAGCCTTACGAGCAAATACATCTAAAGAAATAATTTTTCCTTTGCCATCAACTGTATCAAGATAAGTACCAACGGAAGGTAGATCTTTTTTCATTTCCGTATAAAGCTCGTCTTCATAGTTTAAGCAACATAAAAGACGGCCACAAGAACCATTAATTTTAGTTGGATTTAGAGCAATAAATTGATTTTTTGCCATATTGATAGAGACACTATTGAAATCAGTTAAAAAACTGCTACAGCATAAAAATCTTCCACAAGGACCTAATCCACCAATTTCTTTTGCTTTATCACGAACTCCAATTTGTCTTAATTCAATCCTAGTATGATAATTTTGAGCAATTTTTTTAACAAGTTCTCTAAAATCAATTCGACCATCAGCTACAAAATTAAATAACAATTGATTGCGATCAAACGTAAAAGCTGCATCTAAAAGACGCATATCTAAGGCTAATTCATCAACGTACTTTCGAGCAAGTTCCAAAGCTTTTTTAGATTCTTTAATATTTTTTTGATGTTGTTTACAATCTGCTTCGGTCGCAATACGAATAATAGGTTTTAAAGGAACACCAATACTTTTTTCATCGATATCTTTCGATGGATTAACTACAGTTGCATACTGCATTCCCTTTTCTGTTTCAACAATAACGTCCATATCTTTTTCAATATTGCATCCCCCGGGCGTAAAATAATAAACACGACCATTCGAATTAAATTTTACTCCTACTACTATCATGCATTTACACCTCCACTCAAGTCGATTATCAATTTATCAATTAATAACGTTTGATTACTATTTAATTGAACTTTTTTTGGTATTTTATATAAAATTTCCATTTTATTTAATAATTGTGTAGAACTATTTTTTTTAGCAATTTGCTTTATTTCATCCAAATAGGAATCAAATTTATTTTGAATTAATGAACCTTCTAATTGATAATGTAACACAGACTCATATAAATCTAATAAAAGTTGATTAAATTCTAATAAGGTTTCTTTAGAATTTAGTATATTATCCCAAATTTGACTACAGAAAGCAATAGTTTTAGTACCGCTTTCTTCAATTGACATACAAAAAGAAACAACGTTACTTAGCATTTCAGTATCAGCCTTTTCATTAGAAGAACTAGGTATTAACTGAAATATTTGGCACCGAGAAATAATCGTCTTTAAAACTTGATAACGATGCGGAGCTAAAAGAATAGCAATAATATTTTCTTCGGGTTCCTCTAAAAATTTTAACATCGAGTTTGCTGCCGCCTTATTTAAACGATCGGCTCCATTTATGATATAAACCCGAAAATGATCATCTAATGATTTTGTTTTAAAATCAATTTGTAAATTAAGAAGTTGTTCTTTTTTTATCCACAATCCATCCGGTTCAATCAATTTAAAATTGGCATAACTTCCAGCATCAACTTGAGTACATATAGAACAATTTTTACAATCGTTATAATTCGTATGATGGCTTGTACAAATTAAAATTTTAGCAAAAGAAATAGCTAAATTAAGACTATCTTCATAGCCGTTTGTTTCAATAAAATAAGCATGGTTCACTTTTTGATTATTAACAATCGATTGAATCATCGTGTCATAAAAATTTTTTTGAATTTCACGATAATCTTCAAACATAATTAGTACCACCACCTTACTAAAAAACTAAAACAAGTAATAAAATTAACGAAAATAATGCAGGTAACCCTAAAATACCTACAAAACAAATCGTAAAAAAGTTAATAGGAATCATCATATTAAAAGAAACAGCGATTAAATTATAACCATATAAAATAAAAGCACCTAATATAATTTTTCTTAATAAAATACCTATTTTTCTTAACATAAGATCCCCTCTCATTAAAATTTATGAAGGGGGATATTTTTTATTCGATGTTTTTACGATCCGTTAGAGCTCTTTCAAGTGTCATTGCATCGATATATTCCATATCAGCTCCCATAGGAATGCCACTAGCAATTTTAGAAACAGTTAAATCGAGTCCTTCTAAAACTTTTTTAATATATAGAGCCGTTGTTTCTCCTTCGATACTTGGCTTTAATGCTAAAATAATTTCTTTAAAATGATTATCTTTAATACGTGTAATTAGTTTATCGATTCCAATATCTTCAGGATTAATTCCATCCATTGGAGAAATAAGTCCACTCAATACATGATACATTCCATTAAAGGTACCTAATAATCGTTCAAAAAGAAAAACATTTTTAGGATCTTCAACAACACAAAGTACCGTATTATCACGTGTTTTGTTAGAACATATTTCACAAACTTCATTTTCCGTTAAACAATTACATTTACTACAAGGATGAACCTTCTTTTTAACTTCTTCTAATGAAGACACAAAAGAATGGATTTTTTCTTCATCCATATCTAAAATAGAAAAAGCATATCGTTCTGCCGATTTTTCACCAACACCAGGAAGATATCGAAGACACTCAATCAATTCGCGTAAACTTTCAGGATACATAATAACTCCTAAAACAATCCAGGAACATTCGCAAATTTTCCCATTTTTTGCTCCGTCGTCTTATCAACCTTTTTAAATGCATCGTTTAAAGCAAGAACTAAAACATCTTCTAACATTTCTAAATCATCTTTCGATAATTCAAAAGTTGGATTAATAATTATTTTAAGTACTTCTTTTTTGCCATTTACATGGACTTTAACAAAGGCATTTTCACCTACAAATTCCATTGCATCAATTTCATCTTTTGCCTTCATCATTTCTTTTTGCATTGCTTGGGCTTGTTTCATTATAGCTTGAATATTCATTTTAATTCCTTCTTTCTTTTATTCATCAATTTTTACTATCTTTTGGCCAAATAATTGAATTGCCGTTTGTGTTAAATCAGAAGTATCTTCCACCACTTCTTCAGGAGGAGAAGAAGCAGGAATTTCTTGTTCCACTTCTTCCTGATATTCATAATGAACATTATTCTTTTTATTTTGAATATAAACTTCTTTTTCCTTTTTCCAATCGTCGTTTGATAAGAGAACAACACGATAAGTAGTATCAAATATTTTTTTAAGAGCATTTTCAATTTTATCAATCATACTATTACCACGTTCAACCATTGAATTATATTCAAAAGTAAGAATAATATTTTTAGTACTAGCAACAACAGGCGTAGCGTCTGCTAAAAAACAAGCAACAGCACCTATCTCACGGTCTAATGTGTAATCCATTATTTTATCCCATTTCTTTTTTAACTCAATTAAATCTTTTTTATCGGCTAAAGCAAAAGTATTATTTATACGAATTTTTTGAAGTTCAATATCAAAATTACTTTTTTCTTCTTCAAAAGTTGTTTTAATAACAGGATTAATTGATTCTTTTATAGAAGTATCTACTTCAACAGTTTCTTTTGAGTTAATTTTTATATTCGACGACGTTAGTTCAATTTTTTCTGATTTTGTAACAGTTTCTATGCTTTCTTGTTGATTCATAAATTGCAATAATCTAATTTCAATAAGTGTTTTAATATTACTACTATCTTTTAAATCATTTAATAACTGATTTAATGTAAGAACTAAGTGATTTACAAAAGAATCATTAATAGAATTGTCATGATAAACATATTTTTGAACAAGTTGATTTCGTAAATTTAATATTAAATCTTCAACAAATCGAGTCAAATCTTTACCATTTTGATATATTTCATTAAGTTTATCAATAACAAATTGATTATCTTTTTCCATTATTTTTTGAACAAAATCACATATATCCGATTGACTTAATAAACCATTTATTTCGCGCATATCATCAAGGGTAATTTTAGATGAGGTATAGGAAGAAAGTTTATCGAGCATTCCTAATGCGTCACGCATACCACCATCACAATAACGGGCAATTTCATCCAAAACCTCGGAATCAATTTGAATATTTTCTAAATCTGTTATTTCTTTTAAGCGATGAACAATATCTTTTTCACTAATTCTTTTGAAATGAAAGCATTGACAACGAGATACAATCGTAATAGGTACTTTATGAAGATCCGTCGTTGCTAATATAAAAATAACATGACTAGGAGGCTCCTCTAATGTCTTCAATAAAGCATTAAATGCACCAATAGAAAGCATATGAACTTCATCAATAATATATACTTTATAATTTAGTTCAGAGGGAACTAAGGAAACTTTATTTCTTAATTCTCTTATTTCATCCACACCATTATTAGATGCAGCATCAATTTCAATAATATCAGGACATTCTCGACTACTTGCTGCAAGACAATTTGCACATTCAAAACAAGGATTACCATCTTTTAAAGAAAGACAATTCACTGCTTTTGCAAAAAGCTTTGCAATTGTAGTTTTTCCTATACCACGAGGACCTGAAAATAAATAAGCATGGGAAATTTTTCCAGTTTTTAAAGCATTTTGTAATGTTTTTTTAACAACATCTTGTCCAACAATTTCAGAAAAAGTAGCAGGACGATATTTTCGATATAAAGCTTGGTAGGCCATAAACTCACCCCCATATCACCATAATTATTATATCATGGAACAATTGAAAAGAAGCAAAAAAAAGGAGTTTAAACTCGCTTTTTTTTAAAAAAATCTGAAATAAGTTTTCCACAATCATCTTTTAATACACCAAAGGTAACTTCAACCTTTTGATTAGCATCAATTTCATTAAAAATTTTATTCACAATTGGATGATTCTTTTTATTTTTACTCATTGCACCATACACAACTCGCTTAATACGCGCCTGTTGAATAGCACTTGCACACATTGGACAAGGTTCGAGTGTAACATATAAAGTACAATTGTCTAATCTCCAATTATGTAATTTTTTAGAAGCCTTTTGAATGCATATTAATTCTGCATGTTTTAAAACAGAATTAGCATGATCTTTACGATTATATGCCGTAGCTATAATTTTATTTTTATAAACAATAATAGCACCGACAGGAACTTCGTTTTTATTGTCTGCTTTTTTTGCATAAAAAAGTGCTTTTTTCATATATAATTCATCAAAATTCATTTATATCACCTAAAAAAATGATGCACATGAGATTAAACTGTTAAAGCTGCTATCTTCCGATCCTGACTTGGTTCCAGCCATCTCATTGCATCGATATTTATATTAATATAAATCAATTATTTTTGCAATCTTTTTTTAGTCAAAATATTTTATTAATGTTTCACGTGTAACATTATTATTTCCCCAAAAAAATAATTTTCTTATTTCCCGGGAAATATTTTGATATATTCTATTTTTCAAAAAAACATTTCACGTGTAACTATGTATATATTAAACATTTAAATTAATAATATTAATTAATAAATCTAATTAGAATCAAAGAAAAAATTATAAATATTAGTTAAATTTAGTATATTTTATTAAAAATTATTAAAAATATATTAATTGAATAAAACTATGTTTCACATGAAACATTAAACATTATTTCCCAGAAAATACTCTATATTATTTCCCGGGAAATATCATAACAATTTATTTTTCAGGAATAAATTGTTTCACGTGTAACAATATTACTATTAAATATCTTCATAAATAATTTTAACTATCAAATAAAAAGAAATATTACAAATCATCTTAATTAAATATATACATTTTAAACAATTAATAAAAAAATTAATTATGTTTCATGTGAAACATTACTAAAAATTAAATTATTTCCCAAAAAATATTATTTCCCGGGAAATATCACAATAACTTTATTTCCCGGGAAATAAAATAATACTATTAAAAAATAATTATATATACAAAAAAGTTTCACGTGAAACTTCTTCTAATATAAATATTAAAATTAAAATGCAAATAACTTTATAACTATGTTTCACGTGAAACAAAAAAAGAAGAAGTAATAATTATACTTCTTCTTGTGAAATATCAGTTTCTAAAGAATCATCTGTAATTTCAGACAAATCTTTTTGATTATCTTCTGAATCATCAGAATGTGCAATAGTAGCAACGGTAGCTACTTTTTGATTATCTTTTAAATGAATTAATCGAACACCTTGTGTAGCTCTACTCAACGAAGATACTTGATTCATTGGCATACGTATTACAATTCCGTTATTAGTAATAATTGTAAGATCAACATCTGAATAAACAGCTTTTAAAGTAACAAGAGGTCCATTCTTTTCAGTAACATTTAAAGCTTTAACACCCTTGCTTCCACGATGTGTTAAACGATATTCATTAAGTGGAGTTTTCTTTCCATAACCATTTTCTGTTACAACTAATACTTCTTCATCTGCATAAACAACTTCTCCACCAACGACTTTTGCACCATTTAAATCAATTCCACGAACACCACCGGCAGTTCTACCCATAATTCGAACTTCAGATTCACTAAATCGAACCATACGACCATTAGAAGCACCAATAATTATTTCGTTACTACCATTAGTTTTACCAACTGTAATTAATTCATCATCATCACGAAGTGAAATGGCAATCTTACCACTTCGACGAATATTATCAAATTCCTCCAAATTAGTGCGTTTTACAACACCATTACGTGTAATAAAGAATAAATATTGATATTCATTTTCGTTAGCACGTAAAGAAACAATAGAATTAATTTTTTCATCTTTTTCCACAGATAATAAATTAACAATTGGTAATCCTTTACTTTGACGGCTATATTCAGGAATTTCATAACCTTTCATACGATATACCTTTCCTTTATTACTAAAGAATAAAATATAATCGTGCGTTTCCATATTAATCATTTTTTCCACAAAGTCTTCTTCATTTGTTGTCATACCTTTAATTCCAACACCACCGCGATTTTGTGTACGATATTCACCTGTAGGCATCCGTTTAATATATCCTTTATTAGTTAAAGTAATTAAAGTGTTTTCCACAGGTATTAAAGATTCATCTTCAATATAATCAATGGCAGTCATATCAATTTTAGTACGACGATCATCGCCATATTTCTTTTTAATTTCAGTCATTTCTTCTTTAATAATATCTAAAACACGTTGTGGTGAAGCTAAAATATCTTTATAATCGGCAATTTTAATCTCTAAATCTGCTAATTCACTTTCTACTTTACCACGCTCTAAACCAGTTAAACGACGAATTCTCATTTCTAGAATACTATTTGCTTGAATCTCATCTAAACCAAAACGTTCCATTAATTTAGTTCGTGCTTCATCATCAGTTTCAGCAGAGCGAACGATATGCACAACTTCATCAATATTATCAAGAGCAATACGTAATCCTTCCAAAATATGGACACGTTCTTCCGCTTTTCCTAAATCAAAGCGAGTTCTACGAACAATTACTTCTTTTTGATGATCAATATATTTTGAAATAATATCTTTTAATCCTAATGTTTTTGGAGTTTGTCCATCAAGAACAAGGAAAATAATACCATAATTAACTTGAAAATTAGTATGTTTATAGAGATTATTCAATACAACTTGCGGATTCGCATCTTTTTTTAAAGTAATAGTGATTTTCACACCATCTTTTAAATCCGTATGATAATCAGAAATACCATCAATAATTTTATTATGAACAAGTTCAGCAACCTTATTCTTAAGTTCCATTGTATTAACGCCATAAGGAACTTCATCGATAATGATACAACTATGATTACCCGTTTCTTCAATGGTTGCCTTACTACGAATAGTAATACTTCCACGACCTGTCTCATAAGCTTTGCGAATACCTGAATTACCTAAAATAATACCTCCGGTAGGAAAATCAGGACCTTTAATATATTCCATTAATCCTAAAGTATCAATATCCGGATTATCGATATAAGCAATACAACCATCGATAACTTCAGATAAATTATGAGGTGGAATATTAGTAGCCATACCAACAGCTATTCCCATCGATCCATTAACTAAGATATTAGGAAAACGAGATGGTAAAACTGAAGGTTCTTTCATTGTTACATCGAAGTTATCATCCATATCGACAGTATCTTTATTGATATCACGTAATAATTCTAAAGAAATTTTAGCAAGACGTGACTCGGTATAACGCATAGCAGCTGCGCCATCACCTTCAATATTACCAAAGTTACCATGACCATCAATCAACATATAACGTTGGTTAAAATCTTGAGCTAGACGAACCATTGCTTCATAAATAGAACTATCGCCATGAGGATGATAATGACCCATTACATAACCTACAGTCGTAGCACATTTACGGTGAGGTTTATCAGGAGTATATCCAGATTCATACATAGACCACAAAATACGACGATGAACCGGTTTTAATCCATCTCTCAAATCAGGTAAAGCACGAGATTTAATAACACTCATAGAATATTCCATAAAAGAGGTTTTAACTTCATCGACGATGTTATTGTGATCAAGACGATCGCGTTCATGAAAATAACCACTAAAATTAGAACTAGAAGCATTTAGAACAGATGTTTCGGTATCGTTATTTTCTTCCGATACTTCCGTATTATCATCATTTTGATCTTCTTCTGCTCTTTTTAATAATTCATTTATATCATCTTTATTATCCATAATTTCACCCCCTAAATATCAAGATTTTGCACATTCCATGCATTTTCT
>CANRCR010000014.1 GCA_947629165.1 uncultured Bacilli bacterium | reverse complement strand
TTGACTATAAATGTGCTTATGATATAGAATTAAAATATAATTAAAAATGGTGCGGTTGAAATTACAATAAAGAAAAAGAGGTTTTCCTCTTTTTAGTCTTCGATCGCATCCGTAATATCAATTTTATTTATTTTTCTCCACAACCAAGGTATTTGAATAAGTAAAATAAGAATTACAATAGCAAAAGGTACTCCTAATAATTCTTTGTTTAAAGGTATTTTCATCACTCCATTTCCTAATAAAAATAAAACTAGGGCAACAACATTCGAAACAGTAAGAAGAACCAATAATTTAGTTAACGTAATCCCTGTAATCGTTTTCGTTCGGTACCCTACAATCTTAAGTAACGCATTATCTTTTTGTTCCCATAATAGTAGCAGTTTTATTTCCAAAAACAAGATGATGACTACCATTGCTACTAAAACAAAACAGAATACTTGATAAAACAAAGTTAACTGTTTATAAGAATCGAGTTCTGGTCCACCATTTTCTTTTATGGACGCTTCGAATCCTTGTGCTTTTAAATCATTTACTACAGCTTCCCGGTTCTTTTCTTCATCGATATAGACCGTATAATTTATAAAACCAGAAAAGGTTCCTTCTTTTTCAATTTTAACAACATGGGCATGGTCTTGAACTTGTTCTAAATCTGCTTCTTTTTCTAAAAATACTTTAATCGTTCGGTACTCTTCTTTATTTTGTATCGCTTCCATTTTACTTAATTGAAATTGATAATTTTCGAGGGCATAAGTTAACATCAACGATAATATGATAAAGACGCTTAAAGACATAAAGAATCGTTTCTTCTCTCGAAAAAAAGTATAGATTAATGTTTTCATATTTTTTTCTCCACTGTTTTATCTTTTTTCTCATGGTTTATAAATAATAAAATAACAGTTATTAAGATAAGAACAACCAAAGAAACTAAAAAACTAATTAAAATACTAACGATGTCCACTTGAGGATTCATTAAATATAATCTTGATTTAGTTGATAATACTTGATTTTTATAAATCATTAAGCCGATTTGTGTAACTCCAATGGCGAGGACAAAACCAATCAATACTAAAATAGAGTTCTCCATAAAGAACATTTTAATGATATCTTTTTTGGTATATCCTAACGTGTGATATAAATAAAATTCTTTCTTTCGACGATCTAAATTTTGAAGTAAATTAATTCCTATTACGATAATAGACAATATTAAACATCCTATCGAAATTTTAGAACAAGTATCCATCGTTTGCTCTACTGTTTCTGGATTTGTCCAAATCCATTCACTGGAAGATAAATTATTATCCCGTAAAAATTTTTCTACTTCATCATAATTCTTCATATCATCAAGCATCATATATAAACTATCACCTGTATAGTCTACAGAACTATAATAATGATTCGCATTTTCTTCAGTATCAGGTATGGCTTCATTAGCTTTGTTGTTTAAGTATTCAATATTAGCATAACTTGTATAGCAAATATTTCCAATAGAATAATTTGAAATGGTGTCATATAGTCCAATGATCTTGTATTCTTCTAGATCTACTACATTTGAATTTTTAGATTTTATTGTTTTTCCTAAAAATGATTCAATATTTTTTTGAAATTCTTTAACTCGATCTTCGCCGACTGTATTATTAGAATTCGTATAGATGAGATTAGGGCAAATCATTACTTTATCTTTCTCGGTATACGCATCTAGATTCTCTCCTGCAATTAATGGAATATTATTCTTTAGAGGTACTCCTACAATATCCATTGAAATATTTTCTCCATTTTCTTCAAAATCTAATATCTCCATGTATGACATAATCGTTTGGGTTGTTCCTAAAATGTGTTTATTGGTAGATAATATTTCTTTTGCTTTATTGGTTGTCTCTTCAATCATCTTTAGTTTTTCTGTAGGGTCCAAAGTGCTATCTCCTTTAATAATTCTAGGATCAAGTAGTTTATCATAATGTACAAATCTTATTCTTAATTCTGGATTTTTGTTGATATAAGTATCCCAATAGGCATTAAAAGAATGCTCATAAGAAAGTGAAAAGAGACAAGCAACGGAAGTAACCAATATTAAAATAGTAATTAAAGTGGAACTTTTGGATCTTCGGGCGCTTTGAAAAGATATTTTGATTATATCTTTTAATTTCATTAAACCACCTCTAATTCTCCATCATCCAATTCAAGCGTTACATCGGTATACTTTTTAATATTATCACTATGGCTTACAATGATAACACATTTCCCCTCTTTTTTTAGTTCTTTAAATATTTCTAAAATCATTTCTTCATTCTTTTTATCTAAATTTCCAGTTGGTTCATCTGCTAAAATGATGTCTGGATTATTAGCTAGAGCTCTTGCAATTGCTACTCTTTGTTGTTCCCCACCCGATAGTGCTTTTGGATAATGCGTAAGTCTTTTTTCCATTTTTACTTTTTTTAATAATTCGGTGGCAATGGTTTTTCTATCTTTTGTTTCAATTTCTTTATTTATATACATTGGAACCATTACATTTTCTAATGCCGTTAACTGTCCATTTAGTAAGTATGATTGAAAAACAAATCCGATCTTTCGGTTTCGGAATTGTGCTTTTTCATTTTCTGTCATTTCTTTTATTTCTTTTCCATCAATCCACAATTCTCCCTTATCGTATGATAAAAGTGTTCCCATGATATTTAGTAAAGTGGACTTCCCTGATCCAGAATGTCCTATAATGCTATAAATCTTCCCTTTTTCAAAAGTATAACTTACTCCTTTTAGGACTTGAATACTTTTTTCTTTTGTTTCATAATTCTTTTCTATTTCTTTAAGTACAAGTGTCTTCATATAGTCGTCTCCTTATTGCTTTTATAAATATTTTCTGGGTACTTTTTTATTCTTTTATTTTATTTAAATTTGTTTTTCTAGTTAAAATAAGAAGAAAAATGGTTATTAAAATAGGAATAATCAAAGAAACTAAAAAACTAATTAAAATACTAACGATATCGACTTGTGGATTCATAAGATATAATCTTTTTATTCCTGCTAAAGTCGTGTTTTTATAAATCGTTAACCCTATTTGCGTAATTCCAATAGCGAGGATAAAACCTATTAATATTAAAATGGAATTCTCCATAAAGATTATTTTAATGATATCTTTTTGGGTATATCCTAACGTGTGGTATAAATAAAATTCTTTCTTTCGTTTCTCTATATTTTGAAGTAGATTGATTCCTACTACGATAATCGATAATATTAAACATCCGAAAGAAATTTTGGAACAAGTATCCATCGTTTGTTCTACAGTCATGGTATTCATTCCAATCCATTCGTTGGAATACATATTGTGTTCCTGTAAAAAGGATTGTACTTCATTTAAATTTTTCATATTGTCCAAAGTAATATAAAAATTATCTCCTATGTAATTTACATTATTATGCCAACTATCGATATAACTTTCATAATCGGGATTTGCATTATTACTTTTCTCATTTAAGTATTGGATATTTTCCTGACTCATGTAGCAACGATCTCCAATGGAATAGGTATCTATAGTATCAAATAAGCCAATAACTTTATATTCTTCCAATTCATCACTATATGCTACCTTTATCTTCAAAGTTTTTCCTAGGTATGATTCAAAATTAACCTGTGATTTTTCTATGTTTACACTTTGACTTCGGTCTTTTGGATCTAAATAAATTGAATTGGGGCAAATCATTACCTTATCTTTTTCATTATAGGCATCTAAATTTTCTCCCGCAATTAAAGGAATGTCATTTTTCAAAGGAACGGATATGAATTCAAAATCTCCACTTAAATTTTCAGTCTCTAATTCTGGAATATTCGAATAAAAGGCAATTTCTTGATTAATCGCTATAATATGTTTATTGGTAGCTATTATTTGCTTCGCTTCCTTTGTTGTTTCGTCAATCATTTTTAATTTTTCTTTTGGGTCTAAAGTACTATCCCCTTTTACAATTCGAGGATCAAGCATCTTATAATATTCTACCATTCGAATTCTTAATTCTGGATTTTTATTGATATAAGTATCCCAATACGTATTAAAAGCATGTTCATAAGAAAGTGAGAAGAGACAAGCAATAGAAGTAATCATCACTAAAAGCATGATTAAAATGGAACTCTTGGATCTTCGAGCACTGCGAAAAGATACTTTCATTAAATCTTTTAATTTCATGAGTCCGTCCTTACTCCTTTACTTTTTATCTTCTATTCTACCATGAATTTATAAAAATCAATTTACTTTTTGTAATATTTTTCGTTGGATGATATTTAAAATCATAATAATAACCATTAATTCTATACAATAAGGCCATATATCGGGTGGGAAAAAGATTCGATTCATCTTTAATAACTCATAAAAATTAAAGTACGTCGTAGGTAAATATTTTAAGAAAGAATTCGTTGTACTCGTATAGATATTCGCCGAAAAGAAACTGATAAACGTAAATATAGCCATCACAAAATATAGAATACTCCGTGGGGGTTTCATCATAGAAATAATATTGATAATTGAAAGGAATAGATAAGCAAGTAACATTTGTAATACAAAGATTGGTAAAGCATACATAAACCAATTATAGCCAATCGTACAAGGCGGTCCGAATTGTGAAAGACTACATTGATTTGTAAAAAATAATAAGTTTCCAACATATGGAGCCGGATATGGATAAATTAAATACGAAATTAATGGAATTAAGAAATAACCGATACTTAAAAAGAAGAAAAGTAAAAATAAAATTGCGAAAAAGCGTCCTCTTATATAAGCTTTTTCTGAAACGTGTACGCGGTATTGAAGAATCGTATTATAATCATAATCTTTGTAAAAAAGTGTCGTCATTGAAAAAAGGAAAATAATCGTTACAATCATACCATATTCAAAAATAGTAAAATAACCATCATGTACGGTATACGTTTGATTTTGACTCCATTCCACTTTGGAAGGTTGGGTATAAATATCTTCATAATAATAATCTAAATAAGATAGTTCGGCACCATATCTTCCACGTTCATCCGACCATTCACGATAATAATCTTCGTAACTATTATATTTAGTATATAGACTCTCATCCTTATTAAATTCTTCTTCCGTCTTATACGCAACACTATTCTTATTAGTTAAATCGATAATGCGCTCTATCGTGGCATATTTTGGATGATATAAATCCATCTTCTCATCTAAGAAACCATGGTAATACTTTATTAAAAGTTCTTCCTTATTTTTTTCATAATCGAGAGCAAGCGGAAGATGATTGACATCATAACCTTCCTCTTTAAGTTGATTTTCAATATCTTGTAATTTTTGTTGGTGCATTTCGATTTTTTGCATAGTACGTTCTTGGAGTGAAGAAGCAAGTATTTTTTCTAATTCTTCTAATTGTACTTCAAGATTTTCTTTTTCTTCTTCCGAAGTAGCATCTTCCTGTTCTATTTTAAGTTCTGCATAATTTTTTAAAGTAGGAACTCTTTCATCTTTTTCATAAATGATCTGGTATTTTTGAGCAGTTTCTAATTCGACTACTTGCTGTCTACTTGAAATTAGTTTTTCTTGAATGACTGGATCTGGATTATCTTTTTCATTTTTTACTAATTCATATTGTTCATAGATTAAATCCGGATCTTCAAATAAAAGTTCTTTAGCTTTCTCTTTACTATCCCATACTGAAAAAACCAAAAAGAAAGAAAGTAGGATACAACCGATGGTAGCCAGTATCCACCTACTCTTTTTGATTTGTCCTAACGTAATTTTAAATACTTTAAACGTTTCCTTTATCATTTCTTACACTCTCTAAGAACTCTTTTTCTAACTCTTGTGGATTATTTAAAGCATCTTTCGTAAGTTCTTTTTTGATTTCTCCATCTTGTAACAATAAAACACGATCACAAAGTTTTTCCATTTCGGCTAATATATGACTTGACACTAGTAAACTCATTCCATTTTTATGACACATCTCAATTAAGAATTCTCTTATCTCATAAATACCAGTTGGATCTAGTCCATTTGTCGGCTCATCTAATAAAACAAAAGTTGGTTTATTGACTAAAGCCATAATAATCCCTAGTCGTTCTTTCATTCCTAAAGAATACGTCTTTACTTTATCTTTCATCTTATCCTGTAATTTCAATTTGACAATTAAGTCTTTGACATAATCGTCAAAAGGACAATCACATAATTTACACATCCATTTTACATGATCTAGTCCAGTCATCGAAGGATAAATGGTAGCATTTTCAATTAAACAACCAATTTTATTAAAAACTTTACGATCTTTTTTAGAAACTTTGTCTCCGTTTATAAAGACGTTCCCTTGATCCGGTTCTAGTAGTCCTGTTATGATTCGAAAAAGCGTTGTTTTACCTGCACCATTCTCTCCTACTAACCCTACAATTTCACCATCGTTCATCGTAAAGTCTACTCCTTTTAGGACTTCATTTTTTCCTAATTTTTTATAAACATATTTTACTTCTAATATGGTCATATGCATCTTCTCCTACCATTTCTTTTTATAAAGTATTGTATTTCCTAATTGTAAAAGAATTATTATTAAAATAGAAACCCCAATAGATACAAATACTTCGTTTCCAAGATAAACATTTTGCACTAGATAAATTGGAAGAAGCGATCCTATTCCAAAGAGTAAAGCACTTCCAATAAAAGATAAGGCAAGTGATTTTGTTAAAATGGACATACTTACAAATCCTTCGATTAAGACACAATAATACATTCCTAGTCTTACAACATTTTCTAATAAGTAGTTAAAATAGGTATAAGTAATTATACTATTTCCCTTGGTAACTACATAAAGTGTTTCTAAATCAACATGATAAATCATACTCGCAATCATATAGAAAATGAGAAAGTAAAAACATAGAATTAAAAAGATACAAGCATAATAAAGCATTTTTGATTGTAAAATCGTGGAATAAGAATATTGTCTAGTGAGCACCATACGATCTTGTCCTTTATTATGTTCGGTAACTAAATTCCATCCAAAGAAAGCTAAGAAAACAAAAAAAGTAAGTGCCATTCCCCAAGGAATGTAATCTATTATAATTCCTTCAATTTTATCATTGGTATTATTTCCTTTGGTACTATCGGTCGGTGGAATACCATTTTTCAATTGATAAACTTGAACTTCTCTTTCTAATCTTTTTTCTTCGATGCCTTTTTTTATTTGCGCAACATAATTATCATAAGTTTTATACTCCTGTTTTAAAGTAGCATCAATATTAAAACGTGCTTCACTTAAAATGGTGTTTTTATCAAATATAGGAAGATCTTTCACTAATATTAAATCAATTAAATTAATTTCCCATTCTTCAATCGTTTCTTTATCTTCTAAAAACGTAATCAATTCTATATTTTCCATATAATACTGATTATATTGTTCGTTTTTTTCTTTTTCTTCTTCTGTTAAATCCGTGGTAGCCATTTCTTGTAAGTCAGATAATTTTTGTTCTAGCATTTTCTTTTGATAATAAAGATAGTCTCGATCATCCCCTAAAAATACTTTTTCAATTAAATCTTTTTCTTCACTTTCGATTGTTATATCTTCTTTTAAGATACCTGTTTCATAATAGTATTTTTTCGCTTCCGTAACTTCATCTTGTAATAAGTTTAACCATTTAGAATAAATTTCTCCTAAACCGATATAGTTTCTTTTCGTATAATTCTTTGCACTCGCACGATACTTATTTTGCATCTCTTTTAAAACTTCTACTTTTTTTAAATTCAAATAATTATCGATGCTTGCATCTTGTTCATAGTTTTGTAAAGCGATTTCATATGAAGACGCATAGTCTACTTGATTAAAGATAATATTTGGTTCCGTCCATCGATTATTTATAGCTAGGCTGTTTGAAAGCCATCCAAAGAAAAGACATCCTATAAAAAGAATGAATAAAGCAAGTACTAAAAAAAGTGTGGTATGATTTTTCTTCCATTCAAACAGAAATATAGTTTTTCTACTTTTCATACGATTACCTCTATTTTATTCTTTAACATGTATACATTTTGTTAATTTTATTATAGCAATATGTAAACTAAAAATAAACTTTTTTGTTGTTTTTATTATTACTACTTGTAAACAAAAGTTTTATTAATTAATAAAAGGAATGAAAGATGATATTTATTAATTAATTTTCGAAGCTAAAAGCTCCAACGGCTTGTGATGCACCAAAAGAGTAATTATGAATATTGATTCCATAAGTAGCTGATGGGTTTGCAATACAATAATCATCCGATACAAGGCCACCCGGATATGCAGCAGGTTGAGTACATATAACCGTTGCATCTGCATCTTCTCTAGTTGGTGCATTTTTTGCTTTGAAGTCGATAATATAACTATTTGTATTCACATTCACTTCCGGAGAAATCGTTGTTACTTCTCCTGCCGAACTGCCAATTGCAGTTACAGTGAAACTACCATACGATCCTGATTCAATGCGAACTCGAATATATTTAAATTTTGTAAATATAGTTCCATCATCAGAGTATGGATATTGAACTTCTCTATAATTTCCGATTAAAGCTGGCATATTACCAGTGTTAAAATCGTAACGAATAGCTCTCGGTTGAACAGTTGGTAAATTTCGAGCACTTACCGTAGTTGTTCCTAATACTACAAAGCAAGTAATCATTAAAAAGAAAATTAAAAATTTATTTTTTTTATTCATTTTTATTTCCTCCTACAAACACCTTTCATTTCCTTTTATTAACTTTTTATATATCACAAATACTATAAAATGGAAAAAATTTCCTTAACTTGTCATTTTTCGGCATTTTTCGGTAATCTTAACTATTAATAAGTCTTTGTTTATACAAAAAAACGCTTAGATGTTCATACTTACTGTACGACAATCCAAGCGTTTGGAAGACGACGAATCGTTCTTTGTTCTCCATTAAATGGAATGTTGACGAAGTCTCCGTTTGCCCACAAGGTTGTAGAGGTTCCGCCATCTAAATTGGCCGCATTATAGGCTCCATAACGTTCCATAATTTGTGCTAAATCATAGAACGTAGCACCCCTACTATGCTCTTGTAAGCCATCGATAACAAGCATTAAGACAATTCCATCTTTTCTTTGTCCGATGGCTGTACGCGCTAAAGCCCAGGTCGAAGTCCGGTAAGGAATTTGATTAATACCATTGATAATCAAATAAGGTCCCCAATCGACTGCATCCCGAATTCCTTCTTGAACAGCTTGTTCTCCAGACATTCTTTTTAAAACTAATTTGTTTTCGTTATTAAAACCAATAATTCCACCATTGGCTGGGTACTGTGTATAATTTGTTAACAATACACCATTTTTAATAACTGGTCCATGCGGAATACCGCCATTACTTCGCCAATCGGGATCATAGAATCCACCGGCATTCATGGCTAAAATTGCATTTTCACGATTCGCCATTACCGGAACAATTTCCCCATACGCATTTTCGTCCATTCCCATTCCACTACTCGTGGCTAATTTTACTTTCGATGGATCGTAGACTACGGCTAAATATCCTTTATAATGAATGTCCGTTCCTTCGAGTTCCCCTTCGACGGTAATTATTTTATAGGGGGCATTATTTTCATTAGATAGGACCGCTTCTTCGTAGGCATTGGCATAACTCGGTTGATTTAGTTTAACATCATCAAACGAAATTAATTCTTCGTAGAGAGTAACATCTTCTTGTTCTAATTGTAAGACACTGGCCACTTCATTAATCGTTTTAGAATCGTAGAAAAAAGTAGCAATCTGTTGATAATTCATAGAAGCAAGGGCTTTGTTAATAATAAACTCTTTCGTCTCTTTTGAGCCATAAAGTAAAAACGTAACTCCACACATTAATAAAAAATAACCAGCTAAAAGACTGATAACAATTATTTTTGAAGTAGATAATTTTTTTTCTTTCCAAGCGACTTCCGGAAATAAATACCATGCACAAATTCCTTCGATAATGATGGCAATTACCAATAAGGGTACCACCACATAAAGGGATACAATGGTCGACTTATTCCATCCCATCATAAATAAGGGAATCAAGGTCGATAAAAGTAAAGTAGTCAAAATAAATCCATATTTGGCAAACTTTAATCGACGTTTGTCCATCCCCTTTTTATCCTTTTTATTATTCTTTTTTTCCATGGAATCCTCCTAGTTTGCCCCTAAAAAGGTTCCATCTTGATCAAAGTCAATATAATCGGTAGCAATTAAAGAAGTGTATGTCTCTAATTGATCGACAGTACTCCATCGGTTATAATCTTCTACGGCTTCGTTATAACTGTTTACCATTTTTACAAAGGTATTAATCATCATCTCATAATTTTTTTGAAAAACTAAACATTGTTTTAAAATTTCTTTATCACTGATTTGAGTCATACCACAAGTCTTTTTTAAAACCGGAGTATTTTCATTGACTTCTTTTAAAATATTTTCCATTTCAATTAAAGTGTCTAGCGTTATTTCTTTATTTTGTTTCATATCTTCAAAGTATTTTCCAAATACATTTTCAAATTGTTCGAGTTGTTCTGAAAACTCGATAGTTTTATCGTTAAAAGATAGGTATTCTTTACTGACACTTACTGCTATATTTTTTTGATCTTCAATATCTTGATCGTAAGCTTCGATAAAAGCAACGGTTCCTCCTCCTGCGACCATGAATATGGCAAGAAGTACTAATAGAAAACAGATACAATGTATTTTTTTCATGCCATTTCACCTCAATTTTTATTATAAGTGGTTTTACATTTTAAGAAAAGTTATTGTACACGAAAAAATTCGTGATTAACACGAATTTTACATTTTTAATTACGAATTAATTTTTTCTAAGAAATCTTGTTCCGTCCAAATCGGAATTCCTAACGCTTGGGCTTTATCGTATTTACTTCCCGGATTGCTTCCGACAATGACCGCGGACGTTTTTTTACTTACGGATGAAGATGCTTTGCCTCCTAAAGTGGAAATCTTTTCTTCAATTTCGTCGCGGGTTAAAGTCTCTAATGTACCGGTTACGACAAAGGTTTTTCCAAAGAAGTTTTCATTTTGTTCTACTTTTGGTCCCGTATAAGTCATATTGACACCAATTTCTTTCAACTGTTCAATCAATTGACAATTTTCTTCTTTGGCAAAATAATCGACTAAACTTTTAGCAATAATCGGTCCAATATCAGGAATATTTGTTAATTCTTCAAAGGATGCCTCTCTTAAGTGATCGAGGGTCTCATAACGAGATGCTAGCATCTTGGCTGTTTTTTCTCCGATATTTGGTATTCCTAAACCGAAGAGAAGTCGCTCGAGCGAATTCTTTTTACTATTTTCGATAGCTGTCAAGAAATTGTCGATACTTTTTTCGCCATATCCTTCGAGCTCGGTCAAGGCATCGCGATGACGGTCCAAGTGATAGATATCTATGATGGAAGAAATAAATTTTAAATTAAAGAAATCTTCGATAATCCGATCTCCTAAACCATCGATATTCATTGCATGACGTGATACAAAATGAATTAATCCTTCGATATGGATCTTTGGACATTTTGGATTCATGCAGTAATAATCGACTTGGCCTTCTTTTTTATAAAGGAAATCCCCACAAATAGGACATTTTTTAATCATTTGGAATTCTTTTTCTTCCCCAGTTCTACGTTCTACTTTCGCTTCGACTACTTCGGGAATGACATCTCCTGCTTTGCGAATAGAAACAATATCCCCAATTCGTAAGTCTTTGGCTTTTACGTAGTCTTCGTTATGAAGGGTGGCTCTCGAAATTGTACTTCCGGCTACTAATACGGGCTCTAAAACTGCATTCGGAGTAATTTGTCCTGTTCTTCCTACGGTAAAAATAATATCTTTTAATTTGGTTAACACTTCTTCAGCTGGAAATTTATAAGCGGTTGCCCATTTAGGATATTTAGCCGTGTATCCTAACTTTTTTTGTTCGGCGATGGAATTTACTTTAATAACGACTCCATCGATATCGTAAGGAAGTTCTTTACGGTGCACATGGTAATAGTTAATAAAATCGAGGATGCCTTCGACATCTTGAACAAGTCGATTACAAGGATTTGTCTTTAAACCTAATTCTTTCATATAATCGATTGCTTCACTATGGGTTTTAATACCATAATCTTCGGGATTTGGTAAATGATAAATCCAACAATCTAATTTTCTCGATGCGGCAATTTTAGAATCTAATTGTCGAACCGATCCAGCTGCTGCATTTCTTGCATTTTGTAAAAGTGGTTCGTTGTTTGCTTTTCTCTTTTCATTTAGTTCTTCGAGGATTTTTTTACTCATGTAAATTTCGCCTCGAACTTCGATATCTACTGGTTTTTTTAACTTGAGCGGTACGGTCTTAATCGTTTTTACATTATGCGTGATATCTTCTCCGGTAACTCCATCTCCTCGCGTTGCTCCCGTCACTAATTTTCCTTGTTTATAACGAAGTGACATCGATAGACCGTCGATTTTTAATTCACACATATATTCCGGATAGATACCTTCTTTTTTAATACGTTCATCGAAGGCCCGAATTTCTTGTTCATTAAAAACATTCGATAAAGATAGCATCGGAATATCGTGCGTTACTTTTTGGAAGGTATCAATTACTTGTCCTCCGACATGATTGGTCGGAGAATCTTCCTGTTGCCATTCGGGATGCGCTAGTTCGATATTAATTAATTCACGCAAGTACTTATCATACTCTTGGTCGGTAATCGTAGGATTATCCAGTACATAGTAGTTGTAATTTGCCTCGTTTAAAAGGTCGATCAACTCTTTCATTCGTTCTATCGTCATACGTCTATCTCCCTATTTCTTGTTTTTATTCATTTTCTTTTTTCCACAACGACTGTGGATATTTATTTTCGTCACACATTTTTTGAAGTGCTTTCACAACCGCTTCTTTATCTTCTTTGTAAGTTACTCCTTGCCAAACGGCTACCGTCGGTAATACTTTTACTTTGGCTTTTTTCTCTTCGATCATCTGATGAAGACTTTCGGATATTAAGAATTCACATTTATCTAAATTATCTTTGTTTTCTTCTAAAAAGGTTGGAAACTGTTCCATTAAATAATTAAAAATCGAAGGAAAGAATCCGAAGAGATTCATCGATACATACTGATCTTCTTGCATGGTAAAGGAAGGTGCTCCACTTAAAGGAGAAGCTGTAATAGTTCCATTTTCATCGCGCTCAATAACACTTTCCACCATCGTCGTTAAATAACCATCCTGTTCTTCACACACGCCCCGTTTCACACTTCCATGTTCGGTAAGGGTGTTTTTTACTTGATATCCAACAGTCGCATACACCATAGCATTCGGATCTTCTTGATCGAGGAAAGAAGATACTACACGGAATCCGTCGTAATCGTAGAAGTCGTCGGCATTAATGACCGCAAATGGTTCATGAATAACATCCCGGGCTGCTAGAATAGCTTGCGATGTACCTAATGGTTTGGTCCGGTCGCTCGGTAAAGTATATCCTTCTGGAATATCTTCTAACGTTTGAAATACGTACTCTACTTTAATCTTATCTTCTACTCTTTTTCCAATGGTCTCTTTAAAGACTTCTTCGATTTCTTTCTTTATGATAAATACAACTTTGGTAAATCCACAACGGATGGCATCATAAATCGAATAATCGATTAAGAATTCTCCATTCGGTCCCATGGGTTCAATTTGTTTAAGTCCTCCAAAACGGCTTCCCATCCCTGCCGCCATAATCAGTAACGTCTTATCTTTCATTTTATTTTCTCCTTTATTCATAATGTACCTGTCCGTACGGACGATACTTTTTCTTACAATACTTATTATTCGGTTGTCCTAAAATAGAATTTAGTTGAAATAATCCTTCGGTAATGGAATCTTCTTCGACCGCTCCATGAATTTCTAAATATTCTGTTTCGGCATAGGGTCCCTCATAACATTTGGCACCAATTTCTAAATGAATAAACTCCTCTTGATCTTTATAAATTTGTAATAGATCTCCTTGTTGTAATCGGGTAATTACATTGGGAAAAGCATAGATTCCTTTCAGTACATTTTCCTCTAATTCGAAAGGCATCCATCCTTTTTCCCCTCGTACTATTCCAACCCCATTAATTTTATTTCCTTTTCTAGCAATAAAGATAGTTCTATCTTGTCTACTCATTTTGAGACTCCTTTACTTTTTTGATACTCTTATGATTCTTCATCAATTTTTTGATTCCATGGGGCATTTTAAAAGCAATACTGACGAGTGAATTCGTTACTTCTACGACTCTTCCCATACCAAAGACATCGTGATATACATATTCTCCTACTTCGTAGTTTACTTCTTCGTCGTGAAGCATCTCTTTTTTGTCTACTTTGACTTCTTTTTCTTCTTTTTCGTTCGTTTCTATTAATTCTGAATCAATTTCTCTTAAAAAGCGACTTTGGGGATTCACTTGATCTTTTCCAAAGAGCATTCGTTTTCGCGCATTTAATAAGTATAATTTTTCCTTGGCACGAGTGATGGCAACATAACAAAGACGACGTTCCTCTTCTAATCCCCCATTATCCATTAACGAATTGATATGTGGGAAAATTCCTTCTTCTAGTCCAGCGACAAAGACGTAATCAAATTCAAGTCCTTTTACGGAATGAACGGTCATTAAACTAATTCGGTCATTATCGTTTTTATAGTCTTCGACATCACTTACTAAACTGGTTTCTAACAAGAAATCTTCGAGCGAAATTACTCCGTACGTTTCTTCAAATGATCTAGTAATCGATTTAAACTCTTCCAAGTTCTCTAAACGGATATCGGCTTCTAATGATTTTTCACTTTCTAACTCTTGACGATAACCGGTCGTTTCTAACACTTTATCCACTAATTCGGTTAACGTTATCTCTTCACTTACTCGTTTTAAGTCTTCAATCGTATTTTTAAAGGCGAGTTCTTTTCCAGTCGTAATCGCTTCGTACATACTCGTTCCTTCTTTATCGGCCTTTTCAATTAAGTTTTGAAGAGATTTTAAACCGATTCCACGTTTTGGAACATTGATAATACGCATGAGACTCACATTATCTTTTTCGTTATGAATAAGTCGTAAGTATGCTAGTAAATCTTTAATTTCTTTCCTGCTATAGAAACCGATACTTCCTACAATCTTAAAAGGAAGATTCGCTTTTAAAAATTCTTCTTCAAAGATATGAGATTGCGCATTGGTTCGATAAAGTACGGCAATCGAATTCTCTTTTACGCCTTTGGCTAAAAGTTGTTTTATTTCCCGAATGATATAGAAGGCTTCATCGCGTTCGTCATAGGCCCGGTAGTATCCGATCTTTTCTCCTTCTCCTTTACTACTCCAAAGATTCTTCTCTTTTCTTCCTTGATTATTTTTAATAACGGCGTTCGCTGCATCCAAAATTGTTTTCGTCGAGCGATAATTTTGTTCTAATAAAATCGTCTTGGCATTTTTATAGTCTTTTTCAAAGTTTAAGATATTACGATAGTTTGCTCCTCGCCACGAATAGATACTTTGATCGGGATCTCCTACGACACAAATATTTTGATAACGATGGGCAATCATTTTCGTTAAAATGTACTGTGATTCGTTCGTATCTTGATACTCGTCAATTAATACGTACCGGAAACGTTCTTGATATCGTTCTAATATTTCGTTATGACTTCGGAATAGTTCAATAGGTAATACTAAAAGATCATCAAAGTCCATCGAGTTATTATTTTTCAACGTTTTTTGATAACGTTTATATACTTCTAAAACAATTTTTTCAAATTCACTCGTCGCAAAACGTTCGTATCCGATAGGTGTGATCAATTCATTTTTACAACCACTGATCTTATTCTTAATAGCTGTCGGATTATAGATTTTAGGATCGACATTCATCTCTTTTAATATCCGTTTGATTACCGTCAAGGAATCTTCACTATCTAAAATAACAAAGTTTTTATCGTATCCAAGCACTTCATAGTTTTCCCTGATAATACGTAAGCCAAAAGCATGAAACGTCGATATTTGTACATTACTTGCTACTGTTCCAACGAGCGATGAAACTCTTTCTTTCATTTCTTTGGCCGCTTTGTTCGTAAAGGTAATTGCTAAAATCGCATACGGACTAACTTTTTTTTCTTCGATTAAATATGCAATTCGGGTCGTTAAAACTCGGGTCTTTCCACTTCCTGCTCCCGCTAGTATTAAAAGGGCTCCTTCCGTCGTTTGAACGGCTTCTTTTTGTTCTTTGTTCAATGTTTCTAAATTCATGTGATTACCTACTTTTTTTCTTATCTCTTTTCTATTATACAATAGAAACATCTTCGAGCCCAAGGACTTTTCAAAAAAAATAACGATTTTAAAATCGTTATTTTTGATTGTTTTTGGCTCTTTTTTCGACATAAGTAGCAAGTACTTTAGTAGCCTCTAGTCCTTGTCCTTGTAATGTTTTGGCATCAAAGAATCCTTGATCGTAGATGATATCGTAATCGATTCTTAAATCTTGGTAATCGTGAAGCGTATTTTTTAAGGATAAAAAGGCTTGGGTTTGTTTTTCAGTCATTGATTCCGGCATCATAAAAGTTCCTTGCTTTCGGTTCGGTTTCGAAGTATCTAGAAAAACCGCATCTCCTAAACGTGTAAATACATAACTCGCGGTTTGAATGGGATGGGTATATTTTAATTGTTGTAAGTTCGGATCATTTTTATAGTGATCTTTTAAAAAACCAATTAACGTTACAATATGTTGTTCTTCTTTTTCGACTGTAAGAAAGGTACATTTTCCTTCCATGTCGACACCATCCATCGGATTAGGTCCATGAACAATAATCATTTTTAACATTTTAGATAAGTCCTTTCATTTTTAAAGATTCATAGGCGAAAGGACTGAGATTATCTTTTGTAAGTTCTTTCGCATATATCAAAATAATTATATACCTGGATTAAATGAAAAACAACAAGTCCTCGCAATAAAGACCGATTATAAAGAAGCGAAAATATCCTCTTTATAGAGTATAAACAAATGATGCAAAGCACGTGTCATGGCCACATACAACAATTTCATATCGAGTGGATTTTGAGGTGCATAGTTTTCTTCCGAAATGTCCACTAAGATAACGGCATCAAACTCGAGTCCTTTGGCAAGATGACTCGAAAGAACGCTTACTCCTCCTTCATACGAAAGACTGTCGTCCGTAATCAAAGGAACTTTTAAAACTTTTGCCAAATCTTTGGCTGCTTCTTTAGTACGAGTAATAATTGCAATTGAATCGTGTCCTTGTTGTTGATATTCTTTGATTTTTTCTTTGATTTGTTCTATCCTGTTTTGTTCTTGTTGATATACTACTTTATCTCCATGACGTATCACAGGAGTAGCTGTATTCATTCCAATAAATTTTAAAATCTTGTTTGCTTCTTCCATAATTTCTATCGTGGTACGATAACTCTTGAGTAAATACATCTGGTTCGCATCATGATAAATATCTTTTACTTGATCCCAATTATCAATACTTCGATTTCCATAGATCGACTGTGCTAAATCTCCAAAGATACTAAAGTGACTTTTTGGAAGTAATTTTTTTATGACATAAAAATGAAATTCTCCCCAATCTTGCGCTTCATCTATGACTGTATAGCGATATCTTTTGTATTCACTCATGTCATACCAATGATAAGCGATATAAAGAATTCCTGCTAAATCTTCAAAGCCTACTTTTTTTCGGTTAAGATTTGCCAAGGTAAGGGTTTGTTCCTTCTTTTGGGACTCATCTAGTAGCAAATATTGATCCATTTTTTCAACAAAGGTTTGGTATAGTGTTAAAATTTTTATTTTACAAGGAATAAAATAGTTGTTAATAAACGTTATCGTTTTCTTACTTATTTCTTTTTTCACAAATTCTTTATCTTGAATCATTTTCTTTTGTTCTTCTTTGTCATTTGTTTTAGTGAACTGATTAAGTAATTGATTCTCAATATTCATTAAGATTTCTTCGCGATGATCATTTATATATTTTATCATTCGAATTTTCATTCGATTAATTATACTCTCTATATTAAAATAAGTTTTTTGATCAATTTCTTCATAAATGGACTGCATTACTTTTTTAGGAATTATCTTATATCCTTTAATTATAAAGTCCTCGATTGGAATTATATTTTCTTTTACTTCTTTTAAGTACTGATCAAGTGCTTTCTTATAAGTCATCGTCGTCTTTATTTTTTTTAATTCCGAAGAGGTGGCTACTTCTTCATCGCTTTGTAAGATGAATTTTTCTTTGATCCAGTAACGAACACATTCTTCAAAAGTCCATTGTGTTACATCGGTAACATCTAAATCTGGTAATACATTGGATATATAATTTAAGAAAAATTTGTTAGGGCCAATCACCATATATTGATTTGGATCAATTATATTTCGATTATTGTAAACCAGATAAGCAATGCGATGGAGTGCTACGGTGGTTTTTCCACTTCCTGCCACTCCTTGTACAATCAGGTCTTCTTCGACCGGCATACGGATAATATCATTTTGTTCTTTTTGAATCGATGAAACAATATTTTTTAATCGATTATCTACCGACACTCCTAAGTAGGGTTTTAATAATTCGTCACTTGAGACGGTATCCACATCTTGATAACTAATCAGCTTCCCTTTTTCAATTTCAAATTGTCTTTTTATTAACAATTCTCCTTCAATCATTCCACTCGGTGAAAGATAAGAAGCGGATCCGATATTCCCATCGTAGTAAAGGGAAGCAATCGGAGCACGCCAATCGATGGTTATTATCCGGTTATCTTCATCAAACTCGCCTACTTTACCAATATAGCATTTATTTAATTCATCTGTCTTTTTTTCTTTAAAATCGATACGGGCAAAGTAAGGTTTATCTAGATTATTTTCCATGATGTAAATACGATGTATTGTCTTAGCCATCAAAGTTGTTAATAACAATTCATCTCCCTTATAAATGCTCGGGAGTGTCTCTTTCCTTAACTCTTCTTTTTTTAGAATAATTTGATATTGTTCTATAACGTTTTTTAAATGATCTTGTTCTATTTGTAATTCCTTATTCATATACACCTCCTACCAAACTGTCTTCACTATTATAACATAACTTTTTCTATATTAAGATTATTTTTATAAAAAAAAGAACCATCTTGAATAGTTCTTTTCTTATAATAGATTCTTTGTGCGCAGTGAATCTCTATTTTGCATTAATTTTAAACGAATAATGGAACGTTCGTAGACTTCTTTCTCGATTTCAGACATTTTGTCTTTTCGTTTTTGAAACATTACGCTCAACAGGTAAGATGCTTCATTAATTTGTTGTACCGGGATGGCTTCGATTTCTTTTTCGAGTTGACGATACGGTCGCTCGTACTCGGAACTTCCCGATTCAATCATCAATTCTAATTCCGTTAAACGCATCATCTTTCGTTTTAACAATTCGGACCAATGAAGTTGTTCTTCCAATTCTTATCACCTCAATCTTGTTTTTAGTTTAACTTGATTTCTTGTCTTAATTTGTCGAAAAAAAAGAAAAGTTAGCATTTTCTAACTTTTCGGTGGTATATACGTCTTTCCTAAATATTCGACGTAAGTTTTAATTTTATCTTCGCTCAAGGTCTTCCAATTTCCTTTATTATAATACCAGTCATAATCGAGCGTATTACTTAAATAACATCCTTCGTACAAGGTGTTTTTAGTATGAAATAATTGATACGGAATACGAATAACTGCATAGTAATCTGTAAAATGATATATTTCATCGTTTGCTCTTGAGAAAAGTTCTCCATCGTCATTTCGGGCATAGAAACGTAAATGACTATCTCTTACTTTATAATGTTCTTCCCAAAGTTTGGAAACTTTTTTTTCATTGGTTAAATCTTCGTATTCTCCGGGAACAATAATTTCCCATCCGGAATAACTTTTGGCTAGGGAACTATTATGATGATTGCTGTAAGAGGCTCTTGAAACAACACCGTAATAACCCATCGCATAACCACGTTGGCGTGCTTTAGTCCACGAACTATCCCCCATCATAATACCGTAACTTTGGTCTTCCCGAATCAATTTCACTGTTAGTCCATGTTCTTCATACCGTTTCTTTTCATAAAGCGCCTGTTCTAAGTTTAACTTTTTTTCATCCGTATAGTCATTAAAGGAACCAATATCATCTCCTCCGTGACCTGGATCAATTAAAATATCATATTCGTATTTGAAATCTTCTATTTTCACTTTGATTCGATCGTTGGAATAATCCATGGTTACTAATTTATCTTTAATATGCGCCCGGTTTATTCGATCGACCGTCGGTCTCGTATCTGTTAATTTCTCTTCAGCTATATAAAGTTCGTAGTAATCGTTCGGTAAAGATGCTAAATCAAAGGTCCCTACAAATTCATTCTTCTTGGCGTGATTCGTTTCTACCTCTTGACACTTTTTCTTGGTCGTAGAACAAATCTTTAACTTTCCCGTTTCATCTTTTGGAAAAATTCCCTTCACTTCTATTCCATTTTCTTCCCAAGTCATTTCTTCGACATAGTTTGTTGTCGAGCGTAAATCTTCTTCCCAATTTGAATTAACCGGTGCCGATTCTTCTTTATTTTCTTTTGGTAGCAGTTGCATAATTAAAAATACTAAAAGGATTACTCCTACTAAAAGAAAAATAAGTCGCCGTCTTTTTCTTTGCTTCTTTTTCATACGCACTTCTCCATCATTAAATTTCATTATAAGTATAGCATGTTTTTTTATTTTCTTCTATCCATTCTTTCTGTGACCTAATTTATTTATCTTCATATAATACATTGTAACGAAAAAGGAGGAATTAGTTTGAAAAAGACTTTAATTGGACTTGTCGCTCTTTTTCTTTTAATCGTTCTTGCATCCTTGTTTTTTCTTGATTTAAATAAAGATAAGACGACATCTTTAGAAAAAGTTCGTTTAGCTGAAGTAGCTCATACGATTTTCTATGCCCCTCAATATGTGGCTTTTAGTCAAAATTACTTTGAGGAAGAAGGATTAGATGTAGAGCTTACCCTTGCTTCTGGAGCCGATAAAGTTACTGCCAGTGTATTATCGGGCGATGTCGATATCGGATTTTGTGGAAGTGAAGCGACTATTTATGTCTACAATGGTGGCGAAGAAGATTATCTTAAAACGTTTGCACAACTTACCCAACGCGATGGTACTTTTCTTGTATCAAGAGAGGCCTACGAATCATTTACACTCGATGATCTCAAAGGAAAAACGATTATTGGAGGACGCCAAGGCGGCATGCCTGAAATGACTTTTGAATGGGCACTACGTCAAAATGGTATCGACCCTAAAAATGATGTGAATATTGATACCTCGGTTGCTTTTGCAGCAATGAGTGGTGCTTTCATCGGTGGTCAAGGCGACTTTGTCACTTTGTTTGAACCGAACGCTTTACAAATTGAACAACAGGGATATGGTCATGTGGTAGCATCGATTGGTAATTTAGGAGGTGTCGTTCCTTACACTTCTTACAGTGCTCGTATCAGTTATATTGAAGCTCATCCCGAAACGATTCAAAAATTTGAAAGAGCAATTCAAAAAGGACTCGACTACGTTCACAGTCATACCGATATCGAAATAGCTAGTGCCATCATCGATTTCTTTCCAGATACTTCTAAGGAAGATTTAATCGATGCTGTAAAACGTTACCGGGAAGCAGACAGTTGGCCAACCACTACTACTTTTACGAAAGAATCCTTCGATCATTTACAAGATATCATGATAGCATCCAACGAATTGAAAGAAAAAGTTCCATTTGAAAAATTAATGTATCAAGTGAATGCATGAAACCTATTTTAACCATTCAACATTTGACTAAAAACTATCATGATAAAACCGATGAAATCACGGCTATTAAAGATATCAATCTCGAAGTAAAAGACAAAGAATTCGTTGCCATTGTCGGTCCTTCGGGATGTGGTAAATCGACTTTGTTATCTATTTTAACTGGACTTGATACCGCTTCTTCTGGAACGATTCAGTTTGGAAAAGATCATTTAAAAATTGGTTATATGTTACAAAAAGATTCACTCTTTCCTTGGCGTACCATTCTCGAAAACTGTTATTTAGGACTCGAAGTAAATCACAATCTAAACGAAGAAACGAAAAAGAGAGTTCTTAATCTTCTTGAAACCTACGGTTTAAAAGATTTTATTCATAAGTATCCAAGTGCTCTATCCGGAGGTATGCGTCAAAGAGTTGGTTGAATCTCCTAAAGACACAAAAAAAGCCAATTATGGCTTTTTATTCTCCTGGTAAAGCAATTTTGAATGCGGTCTCAGGTGTTTTCCCATCTCCACCTGTTATAATGACTTCTTCTTTTAAAGTAATACATGGCTTTACTGCAAAAAGCGAATCATGAGTGTATTGATCTATACCTTGAGAGCCTGGCACAAATGCTCCAATCATTGGGTAGCTATCATTACCATATGGAGTCATTGTAGCAGTCAGATGATCAACTGTATCACTTCCCCCTAATGGATAAGCAAATAATTCACCAACAATCGGAAGTCCAACATATCCTGTCCAAGTCTTATCTGTCTTTTCACAAGCTTTAGTCGTTTCAGTTGTATTTATGTCTTTACATATAGTATTTTTATAACTACCAATATTACTTCCATCTTCAGGTTTAACTTGAGCAGGTGCTACATAATATGTATCTTGAACTAAATATTTTTTTATATCTTGTTGTTCAAGCCATGATCCATTTAAATATGCTCCCCAATATTCTTCTTTTCCTGAATCAACAATCTCTTTATAAGTTTTCATTATCATATCACCAAATGGTTTGGTCAAAAAAACACCCTTTTCATCTGTGACATAATTAGCACTTTTTAATTTAGTTACAGTTTGGCCATTTTGGTCATGAATATTTACTATCCGATATAACATATTATTAATTTCAACAAGTTCTCCTGGAGTTCTTGTATTTATTAGATCCCCAGATTGAGCCTTTTCTATATCGTCTAATAAAACAAAGGGTTGCTCTTTTGTTCCTTCACCACTAAATTTAACATCGGCTTTTAAAACTACCACAGGTCGAACTCCATAAGCGGTACTTGGCACTTTCCATCCTGTCAATGCTCCATATATGCTCATTCCAGCAGCAGCTGTAGAACTATCGCTTTCGGAATCAATAGGTGATGAGAACCACCAATTATGTCCAAGATTTAAAAAACTATCTTTACCATAACTGGCAGTCTTGTTAAATTCGTAAGAATTTAATAAACCAACGGGGGCTTTTATTTGATGAGGCGGAGCAACATAGCACCAAGAATACCAATGTGATATATCCCAAGTAGCATCTGTTACCAATATATCGTCATAATTATTTAAAGTATCTAAAAAATCTTCATTTAACCATTGTTTTATATATGAGTTATCAAAGAATCCAGTTTCACCAAAATTTACAGCCGACACAACATTTTCGGTAATCATTTTCACCGATCCATCATTTAATATTTCTGTTATTCTCCACATATAACCTGAATACCAAACATAATTAAAATCAAGACATTTATCAGTTCCTACTAAATATTTGTGATAAGGTGGTATAGTATCTTTATATCCTTCCATATCACATTGGAAATCAGTTACAACAAGCGGGAGCTCTTCGTTCCCAAAAGTGCAAGTTTTATCATTAGCAAGTTCCGTCACATAATCGCCTAATCTATTTACAGGTACTACTACTTTAATCTCTTTTGTATATGGTTCTGTTGTATTGATCACAAAAGTAATACTTCCACCTGTTTGTGTAAAATCTTGCTTTAACTTTAAATTTAAAGTTACTGTTTTTCCTTTTTCCGAAGCACTAATTGTTCCTTCTATTGGATGATCTAAGGTAAACATTTCATTTTCTTCTAACGAAATTATATATTTGGTATCAAAGGCATTCACTTGATCTTCAAGGTAGTTTTTTATATTCAAACTGACAACTTGATCTGGTTCGGCCATATCGGCCTTAATTCGCTTGCTCGTTATGTCTTCTACTTCAAAATAGAAAGGATAGGATGAAAATGCTGTATCAAAATGTTTCGTTAAAATATATTTCGCATAGGTTTTGCCACAAGTTACTGCCAAAGCAATTGTAGCTAAAACGACTATCAAAAATATAATTGATTGTTTCTTTTTCAAATTCATCACTTCCTTCTCTTAATTATTTTTTTCTGGTTTTAAACTTAATAATAAAAGTGTCCCTAATATTAAAAATAAAACTACTGCTCCAATCGGTTTTTGGAAAAATAAAATTATATTTCCTAAAATAGGAATTTTAAAACAATATTTTCCTTCGATATCTTCTTTACTTATCAATTCGATATCGGTACTCGAATTAGCATCTCCTTTTGTAATATAAAAATCTTTATCTGCTTCTTTTTTTATTTCGACAACGCGATGAGTAACAATTGAGTTTTGTGCTTTAAAAGCAATAATATCCCCTTTTTGAATATCCGCTTCCGCTTTTACAATAACAATATCCCCTTCGTTTATGGTTGGATTCATACTCCCTGTTAAAACAATAAAATTCTTATATCCCATAAAAGTTGGCGTTTTATCTTTCCAAAATAGTTTTTGAATAATAATAAAAGTACTATAAAGCGTCGTAAATACTAAAATTATCCAAAACAATATCTTAGCTATTTTTTTTATGAGTTTCATTCTAAGATCCTTCTACTACTTGCGTAGCAATTAAATCTACTTTTACAGAAGCAGGTAATCCTGCATACTCATAACTGTTTTTACTTTTATCCCAAGAAATCGTTATTTTATATTTTTTTGTTACTTCGATTCCTTCTTCCATCTGTTCTTCTTCTGTTTTTCCTTCATTTATAGGTATTTCTTCTCCTTGTTCATTATATAATTTTACATTTAAGGGAATTTCAGAATCGATAGTAACTTGAAAGTAATAACTTAATAGGATTTCATTTACTTGTGCATCGATGGTATTTGAAACTTCAAATTCTTTTGTTTCTTCATACCCTGGTAAAATATTTTTCAATTCATAAGAAGTTCCATTATTACTTAAATCCAGTATGGGAACTGCAACTACATTTTTATCGGCATCCACTTGTCCTAAATAACGGCTAGAGGTGTAGTTGAACGTATAAAGAAATAAAATACTAACAAAAGAAACGAATACAAATATTTTCGTGTTCTTGTTCATAATATCTCCTTTCGTTTTAATCTATTTTTTGTCTTATGGTTGCAGATACTTTAATATGGTCACTCGTAATTTCTGGATTGATGGTATCCTCGGCTTCTTGCCAAGTCCATCCTACTTTTATATTTATTTTATCTTGTTCGGTAAATCCTTTACCCGTGCTCGGAAGTAATAAATCTCCTGTCACCGTATTATCGGTAACGGAAGAAGTTACTACTTGATCATTTACTTTCACATCGGTTAATTTCACATCTTCATCTAAGGCACTTAAATCAAAGACAAATTGATATTCCAAACTAACTTCGGTAGCAGTTGGATCTATTTCTATTTCAAAATAGCCTTCGGAATCCGGTGCCATTTTATTATCGGTCGTCGTCGTAGTTGGGTTTAATGTTAAATCAAAAGCTTCTCCTACTACAACGTCTATATTGTTTACTTTTACATTAAATTTAGCCACTTGCATAATCCCTTCTCGATCGGTACTTACGATGTATCTCGAAAAGGTATAATTTGTAAACATTAAAGCACTCATGACGACATATACCAATAAGAAATTACGATATTTTTTCTTTAATTTTAATTTGGGCATTTTATTAACAACCCCTTTATTCTGCAGAAGCTGTTATTTCTAAGGCTAATTGATAATTTGCCTCAATATTTGATCCCACTTCTGTATCGTTATCACTTTCTACCCATTTCCAGTCGAGTGTATAAACCTTATGATTACGACTGGCTAGTTCAATATTTGTTTGATTCAATTGATCAAAAGTTACATATTCATTTTCGCTTCCGGCAATATATTCTCCATCTACTTTGAGACGATAACGCATCTTGATATTATGCTCGTTCGTCTCTTTGAGTGTCAAACTGTATTGCACGTTAAAATCATTATTATTTCGAATTACAAATTGATATGAATTTTCACTTGCTGGAGCAATTTTTCCATCGGCTACATAATAAGATGTCTGGGTGAAGATATTTAATGGTGTATCTTTCGAGTACATTTTATCTTTATCGTAAACTAAGAAATCTTCTTGTTCTTCCGGTGGTGTCGGTGGTGGTGAAGGACTCGGTGTAGGACTTGGAGTTGGTTTATTTTCTTCACCTGTAGAAGGTCCTCCCGTACTAGGATTTTCTGTTATTGTTCCTCCTGTTGAAGGATTGCTTGGGATACTTCCTGGTTCTTCACTTGGATTGGTAGGACACGTTGGGCAGGTTGGACAATTGCAGTTACAATTACAATTGGTATCACATTTATCATTTCCAAAAATAATATCAAAAACATCCACATTTCCGGTTGGAATAAGTGTCCGGTGGTCAATTACCCCCATACATCTTATCAATAGAAATATAATAATAATTAAAGCAACTAATATTAAAAATAGTAGTATGGTTTTCTTTTCTTTTTTTTCTCGTGTGGTTTCTTTTTCATTTTCCATCGTATCACTTCCTTTTTATCCGTTAAAACACCCTTTTAAACATATACCCTCTTTTATACGCTTAAAGGGGAGTTTTAACACTTCCCGTTTTTTATTCATCAATATGTTGTCTAACTGTTAACTTAACTGGAACACTTATTTCACCTAAAGTCTCTGCATTTTTACCAGCTTTGGTATCTTCGCTATTATGTGCTTCGTCGTTACCCCATTCAAGTGTAAGTTTTATAGTAATCGTATCCTCCGTGCTAAATGCTTGATTGCTTGGTAATTTTACAACGTATGGATTCTCTTTTGATCCGTTTCCCTCACTTGAAGATGCTTGTCCTCCTCCAACAAATTCTGATTTAAATTTTATTTCAGAGCTTGTTAATCCTAATTCCGTTAGTTTTTCTTGTAAAGTTGATTCGGTTACTTCAGCAATTACGTCTACTGCAACTTCTGTTCCATCTAAATCAAGTTTAACTTCTGCTGTCGAAGATGATCCAGGGGCGATTTTTCCATCGACTACATATTCACTTTTGGTCGGTGTAAACGTTAAATCCATACTGGTTTCTTCAGCACTTTTACCATTTAATTGCACTTTCCATTTTGCTACAGAAGCAGTCGCATTTCCAGTATATTCACCAATATATCGTGCATACGTTCCACCAATAAAATATAGTGAAAGAGTAAACAACATTGCTACTACCATTAAAGTCTTAACTGTTTTATTATTCATCAATTCACCTCCTTCTTATTGTTTTTCAAACATTTTCTATTTTATATAAAGCATTACTCTGCTAAATATAACCTTATTTATTCTTCTTGATTTTTTCCTTGTTGTTCTTTCATTCGCTTATATTCTTCAAATTCTTCTCGTTCTTTTTTACTTTCTTTACGATTCATAAAATATAAACATCCTAAACCAATTACTAATATAATTAGTAAGACAACGGCTAGTCCAATAGGTTGTTGTAAAAAGATTAGAAAATTTCCTAACTTAGGAATTCTACCCGTATAAATTCCTTCGACTTTATCCATTTCTACCAAATTAATATCATTGGCATTGTTGTTATCACCTTTGGTTCTAAAATACTGTTTGCCATCTTCATATACAATTTCTACAATACGGTGCGTAGTAACCGTATTGGTTTCATTTCGAAAGGCAATAATGTCGTTTTCTTTTAAAGAGGTAGTGTCTACTTCTTTAACAAATGCTAAATCACCTGCATAAATAGAACTTTCCATCGACCCTGACAAAACAATCATCGGTTTATATCCAAATATATCCGGTATTTTATCTGGATTCATATTTGCTTCGATTAAGATTGTTCCAGCCACAATAAAGATTAAAAGGGTTATTGTTAGCACGATTCCTTTTACTACAGTTCCAATCCCTATCTTCTTTTTCTCTTTATTTTCCTGCATCTACTCCACCCTATCTTACATATCATTTTACAGAAAATTACCCCCCCCGTCAAGGATTTATGGTTCATTTACATATTTTAGTGTACATTCCAAAAAACCAAAAATCATATTTTGAAACCTTTTTATCATAAAATTTATCGAATAACAAAAATAGAAAGGAGATTAAAAATGCGTTATTTAATTTCTGAAATAATTGATTCTTCTCTTTCTTCTTCGAACCTCAAAAAAATAATTACTACGAAGCTATATCATATTATGGAATTTAATCTATAAAGAAGGGATGTTATGAAACAATTAAATGTCGGTATTTATTTACGATTATCCAATGAAGATCACGATAAATTGCAAACATGGGAAGATAGTGAATCTATTAAGAATCAAAGGCATCTACTCCTCGAAGAAATTAGTAGACATCCCGAATTTGTTTTGTATGACGAATACTGTGACGAAGATTTATCGGGGGCAGGTACTTATCGCCCTCAATTTGAACGATTAATTAAAGATTGTTCTCAAGGAAAAATCGATGTTGTACTGTGCAAAAGTCAATCTCGTTTTTCAAGAGATATGGAAATAATTGAAAAATATCTTCACAACAAATTTATCGAATGGAATGTTCGTTTTATTAGTCTTGCTGATCACGCAGACACAGAAAATCGTGGAAATAAGAAAGCAAGACAAATTAATGGATTAGTAAATGAATGGTATTTAGAGGATGTATCTAACAATATACGAAGTGCTTTTCAAGCCAAAATGAAACAGGGAGAATTTATTTCTCCTTTTGCATCATACGGTTATCTTGTATCTAGTACCAATAACAATCAATTAGTAGTTGATCCTATCGCTTCCAAAATGGTTCAAAAAATATTTCATTTATATCTATCGGGTCTCGGTTATACAGGAATTGCCAATTATTTAAATGAACATCACGTACCTTCTCCATCCCTTTACAAATATCAACAAGGTTCGAAGTTAAATATCCAAAGTAATCGTCCTAGAACAGCTATTAAATGGTCTTCTAATGCCATTAAAACCATTCTTTCAAATGAGTTATATATCGGTAATCTTATTCAAGGAAAAAGAACTACTTTAAGTTATAAAAATCATAAAATTAAAAGAAAAGATAAAAAGGAATGGATTAAAGTTTTACATACACATGAAGCAATTATCGATGAAATTACTTTTAAAAAAGTGCAAGCACTTCAAAAAGAACGGACGAGGTCTATTAAAAAGACAGGAAAGGTGCATCTTTTTTCAGGAAAAGTTTTTTGTCTTGAATGTCATCATTCCATGCGTAAGAAAGATTCTTCACTTCATTCTTATCTCGTATGTTCTAGTAATCAGAATGGTTATGATATATGTATCAATAAATCTTCTATTCGTTATGATCAATTAGAAAAGATTATTTTAGAAGAAATTCAAAAAAAAATTAAAGATTATTTCGATATCGAAGCATGGAATACTTTAGTTCAACAAAGAAAACTTCCTTTTTTTCAAAAGAAAATAGTACTTTTAGAAAAGCAAAAAGAAAAATTACAACAGACATTAGAGAAAAATCAAATCTATTTAAAAAACTTATATGAAGATCGTATGCAAGAAACTATTACGCTCGAACAATTTCGTTCTTTATCATCTATCTACGATTCGGTTGAAGTACGAACTAAAGAGGAGTTAAAAAGTATATTACAAACCATTACCGATTATCAAAAGAAAGAAAATAAATTTAAAAAAGATCTTTCCGTTCCTTCGATTAAAACATTAGATCACGTTATTGTCGATACCTTTATCTCTAAAATATATATTGGAAAAATTGATTCTATTCATCAGACAAGAGCAGTTCAAATCGAATGGAATTTTAATTCGTGTCTATAGTATTGTCAAGGAGTTGCGCTTATCCGAACACTCGCTATAGATCCTGATATTCTTTTATTAGACGAAGCTTTTTCTGCTTTGGATTACCAGACCCGTCTTGCCTTATCGGACGATGTTTATCAAATTATTAAAAAAGAAGGAAAAACTGCCATCATGGTAACCCACGATTTGGGAGAAGCAATATCCATGGCCGATCGAATTATCGTACTAAGTAAACGTCCTTCACAGGTGAAAAAGGAATACACAATTACCATGAAAGATAAATCGACTCCAATTCACAATCGAAAATGTCCTGAATTTAGTGTTTATTACGATCAGATTTGGAGGGATTTAGATGTCCACTTATAGTAAAGAACATCTCGACTTTCTCAAGAAGGAAAAAAGAAGAAAAAGAGGTATTATTTTTACTCAAGTTATCTTGATTGTCTTATTTTTAATTATTTGGCAACTACTTGCCTATTTCCACTTTATTAATACTTTTCTCTTTTCTTCTCCCCTCGATGTTCTTCAAACAGCATTTCATTTAGCCGAGACGAATCAATTATGGAATCATATTTGGGTAACAGTATATGAAACTTTACTCAGTTTCTTGATTGCTGGAGGAATTGGTTTAATTATTGCTACTTTGCTATGGTGGTTCCCATTTCTTGCAAAAGTGTTCGATCCTTATCTCACCGTCTTAAATTCATTACCAAAAGTAGCCTTAGGACCGCTTATTATCATTTGGGTAGGAGCAAGTGTCCATTCGATCATTTTCATGGCTTTAATGATTTCGGCACTCATTACGGTTATCAATATCTATAATGGTTTTGTCGAGACGGATTCTGATTATATTAAACTGTTACGGAGTTTTCATGCCAGTAAAAGACAGATCTTTTTTAAACTTGTATTACCTGGAAATCGAATAAATATTATCAATGCTTTAAAGATTAATATTAGTATGTCTTTAATCGGGGTCATCATGGGAGAACTATTAGTATCCAAACAAGGATTAGGTTATCTTATTATGTATGGTTCACAAGTATTTAATATCAATTTAGTCATTACTTCGGTCGTTATCTTAGGCATTGTATCGTATCTTATGTACTATGTAATCAATTGGATTGAAAAAAAGTCTTCGTAAGGAAGGCTTTTTTAGTCTATTCTTCAATACTGGTGGCCTATATTTTTTGATTCAAAAATATCTATTAAAACCAAAATAGCATCAAAAAAAACAAACCATATAAATGGTCTGTTTATCAACTTTTTTAACTTTCTAATTCGTTTTCGTATCTTCCTATTTTATTATAACCATTCTTTGTATCTTTTTATATATAATTTTTTAACGATGGTTACTAATAACACGTAAATTGTAATTAAAATTAGTGCCCATATATAAAATTTTATTGGTAAAATGGCAAATCCAAATGTTGGTATAGAAACAAATAAGATAGGTGTTATGATTGTCAATATTGCTGATACGAGCGTTAGGGTTGTTAAAATTGACGATGCTTTCGAATCTATGAATGGTCTTTTACTTGTCCTAACATTATGAATTACTAATAGTTCTGTTAATAGACATAGCACAAACCATGCTGTTTGAAAATAGGCTTGTTGATTCAATGAATTATATCCTAAAACAAACCAAAAGATAATGAAAGCTAATGTATCAATAACAGAAGATGTTAATCCCATGACAATCATAAATCGAGAGATACCTTTGGTATTCCATTTTTTTGGTTCCTTTAGAAATTCTTCATCTACATTATCATATGGGATTCCAATTTGTGAAAAATCATAAATAAAATCTTGAAATAACATTTGAATTGGTAACAATGGCAAAAATGGTAAAAATATTGAGGCAATCATAATGGAAAATACATCTCCAAAGTCACCTGATAAGGCCATTTTCATATATTTAATAATATTTCCATATACTTTTCTTCCTTCTATGATTCCATCATATATTACCCCTAAACTTTTTTTCAAAAGAATAATATCACTTGCTTCTTTGGCAATATCTGTTGCTTCATCTACAGAAATACCTACATCGGCAGTATGAAGGGATGGTGCATCGTTTACTCCATCTCCTATAAAACCAACTACGTGTGAATTTTTTCTTAATATTTTTACAACTTTTTCTTTTTGAAGGGGGTTTAATCTAGCATATACATTGGTTTTTTCTACCATAAAAGCTAATTCTTCATCCGAGTATTTATCAATATCCGATCCTAACATTATATTTTTTATTTCTAGTCCAACTTCTTTACAGATAGCGGTTGTGGCATTTATATTATCTCCTGTTAAAATTTTTATTTCCACACCATGATTTTTTAATTTTGTAAGAATGGCTTTTACATCTTTCTTTGCAGGGGCTAAAAATCCTACAAAGCCTAAAAAAATCATATCTTTTTCATCATCTGTATTAAAAATGTTTTCACCTGAGTATGTTTTTTTCTCTGCTAAAGCAATTACTTGCATACCATTCTTTTCTAATTCTTCGGCTTTCTTTATTACCTTTTGTTTTAAATCATCCGTAATTACTTTCTCTGTTCCTTTATAGTTTATTTTGGTACATATTTTTAAAATTTCTTCTAATGCACCTTTTGTAAACATTCGATAATCTCGACCTTTTTTTACGACAACAGATTGTAGTTTTCTTGCATAATCGAAAGGTATTTCATCTATTTTTGTAAAATCATCTTTTAAACTTTCAACATTATTCTCTTTTGCATAAGCAATTACTGCTTTATCAATAATATTTTTCATACCCGTTGAGAAATAACTATTCAAATATACATATTTTAAAATTGTTTTATCTTCTTCTCCCATTACATTGATATACTTTTGCAATACAATTTGATTTTCTGTTAGTGTTCCCGTTTTATCCGTACACAAAACATCCATAGATCCTAGATTTTGAATAGCCTCCATTCTCTTTACTAATGTCTTTTTTTGAGCCAACGTTTTACTTCCTTTTGCAATGTTTACATTTACTATCATTGGTAACATAGAAGGAGTAATCCCAACTGCTACCGATAGAGCAAAAAGAATTGCTGACTGATAATTTCCTTTCATTAATCCATCTACAATCAATATAAAAAATACAGTACCAATCATATAATATAACAATAATTTAGTAATATTTTTCATACCGATATCAAAGTTCGTATCTTGATGTTTTTTACTTAATTCCTTTCCCATTGTTCCAATATAGGTCTCAGTTCCTGTTTTTATAACTATTCCTTTTCCATATCCTGAAATGACAGAGGATTCCATTAAACAGATGTTATCAATATCAAATATATTTTCTTCCTTATTAGAAGTGACATATTTTTCTACAGGAACTGATTCTCCTGTAAAAACAGATTCATTAATAAATAAATCTTTTGCTTCTATCAAAATCATATCTGCTGGAATAATAGATCCGGCGTTTAGAGTAACAATATCACCTATTACAATTTGTTCTGTTTTGATATTTATTTCTTTGGAATTTCTAATTACATTGGCAGTAGAATATATTTTTGATTTTAGTTTTTGATTAAATTTATATTCTGAATAGTCTTGAAAAAACCTAATTAATGCACTAATTAAACCAATTAAGACAATTATGATAGAACCTAGATGATCTGCCATCATATAGTTAATAATCGCTAGAAAAAACAAGATTAAAATAAAGGGATCTTTTAATGAAATTAGAAAGAAATAGATAGCTCCATGTTTTTCTTCCTTAATGTATATATTTAATCCATTTGTTTCTTGTATCTTTTTTACCTCATGCTCTTTTTTCCCATTTTCTGAGGTTTTGTATTTTTGAAATAATTCTTCTTTTGGTAACTTAGAAACTTTTTTATATTCTTCGTATAAGTTGTTCTGCATATTTATCACCAGCTTAACTTGATTTTTCTATATCGATTATAGCACGTATCTTTTACAATGTGTTTATAATTTTATGTAGCCCTATAAGGGCATATTACTGGCTGGCTCCACATGGAGCCTTTTTTAGTCGGCCAACTGCCTTCTAT
>CANRCR010000013.1 GCA_947629165.1 uncultured Bacilli bacterium | reverse complement strand
GCTCCTAAACTTTCCGCTTCGTCCACCATTCGTTTCGTAGCCATCTGTCGCGCTAACGAAATCATTTCGGTATAACTAACAATTTCTCCTCCTACGATGGTCTTCATACCTGCCATAAAATCTCTTCCAATATTTTTTGACTGGACAATTTGTCCTTTCACAATTCCTAATGCTTCTTTAATTTCATAACCGGGTACATAATCAATATTTACTAGCTTCATCTTCTTCACCTCCTCTAATTTCTTTTACACGTTTTATAAAATTAATTACAATTCCTACGATTGGGAAACCCAATACAATAATTAAAAAGAAATATAAAAACCAAGGCATTTTATCTATTTCAGTCATTTGAAAATAAGTAATCACTCCTATTAAGAAAAGAAATAAACTTAAAAAGACGAGACTCGATAAAAGTGCACCTAAAATCTTTTTCGCATGGTTATTATTTCCTTTTCGCATTGTAAATCCCTCCTTATTTAAAATATTCATATCTTGACAGAATGATGTCATATCCATTTCTTCTAAGGTGGTATTTCCATCTGCAATCTCTTTACACATTTCTTTTACTTTTTGTAGATTGTGTTCCAGTTGTTCAACTTTAAAAATACGATCTTTCATACACTCTTGTAAGGTAAGTTCACGATGAATTATTTTTTTTATTTCATTTACCGGTACGTCGAGTTCACGTAAAAATTTTATTTTTTTAAGACGATCAACATCTTCTAAATCGTAGACACGATAATCGTTTTCACTATTTCTTTTTGGTGTTAATAGCCCACTTTCTTCATAGAAACGAATACTTTTTTTAGATAATCCTACCAGGTGTTCTACTTCGTTAATAAGCATACACTTTCTCCTTTCTAATAAAAGAATAGACCTTCCCCTAAGGGAAAGGTCAATATTATTTTTTCACTTTTTTATTTTTTTCTAAAATTAAAGTATTCGGATGATATTTTTGAAGTGCTTCTTCAATTTTACTTCTCTGGCGACCAGAAAACATAAAATAGCAAGGGGTATCTGTCAAAATCGTAATCGATCTATTTTTTATTACGACCGCTTTTATTTTCGACCAATCTAGACGCATATAAATACCAAAGTAAGAATCAGTCGCAATCCCTTCTTCGTCAATCGTTACAGCACTTTTAAATTTTTGATTTTTATGATACCCAAAAGCAACGATTATTTGAATAACTATAACAATTAAATAGATAAGGGATACGATGGCTAAAAAAGCCGCACATTGGTAACTTAATTCATTTTCGACCGTTAATAAGAGTGCACTTGCGATTACTAAAATAACGAGCGATATAAAAACTTCTTCGTAACAAGAAAATAATGGAACTCTTTTTTTCTTTAATACTTTTTTTCGATGGATGGCAATTCCTTTCGATTCATCATACACTTCGAAAAAATCTTTGGTTAAATTACTATTTATTTTCATAAAATCCTCCTTTTTAATCAACTCATTCGGTTTTGGATGATTTCTTTCTTTTACATTTTCTCACCTACAACCAACAGAGCATCATCAAATATAAAACATAAACACCAATTAAAATGGCACCATCCGTTCGCGTCATATGATGTTTTGGTTTTAAGAAAGTAAAAAGACTAATTAACAAACTTGCTATTATTAAAACAATAAATTCAAAATGAAAGGCACTTGTTATTTGAATTGGATTAATCATCGCCGAAACACCAATTATTAATAACGTGTTCATGATTACCGAACCGATTACATTCCCGACGGCGATATTATGTTTTTTACTTTTTGCCGAAACTAAGGTCGTAAATATTTCCGGTAAACTGGTTCCTAAAGCAATAAGGGTCAAACTGATAATTTTCGAACTGATATGAAAGCGGTCAGCTAATGCGGTCGCATGATCGATAACAAAAGTACTTCCTATCTTTAAACAGAAGGCACTTATTATTATTAAAATAAAATTTATGAAGAAGAAGCCAACACTCATCGGTTTATTTTCTTCTTGTTCTTTGCCTTTTTTAGTCGTCATAATAAGATAGACTAGGAATAAAACAAAGAGGGTTAAAAGAATCCCTGCTTCGATTCGATCGATTACGCCATCGGTTAGACAAAATAGATATAATAGACCGTTCACAAATATACAAAGCGGTAATTCGATACGTCTTGTATTTTTTTCAAAGGTAATCGGATTTAATAATGTCGCTAACCCTAAAATAAATAAGAGTGCACAAATATTACTTCCTACCACGTTTCCAATCGAAATTGCAAATTCATTTTGAAAAGAAGCTTCAATTCCAATAAACAATTCTGGAAGAGAGGTTCCAATGGCTACAATGGTTAAACCAATAATAAATTCCGAAATATGAAAACCTTGCGCTAGTTTACTTGCCGCATGAATTAACAACTCTGCTCCACCAATCAGTAAAGCAAAACCAAGCAATAAGAGGAATCCCTCGAGCATTGTCTCACGCTCCTTAATTATTTAGTTTTTTTCAATATTTTTTGAACTGCATCTTCTTGCGAAGTAGTCATTGCTTCTTTGATAAAAGCTCTACGTACTACATGATAGTATTCTTCAGTAAGTACGGTCGATGGTAATAGTACATGGTGTGTTTGTTCAAAGTTTTCCCGGTCTGTAATCGGTACTTGAATCACATCACGCAATTGTTTCTCAATATCTATATAGGTACTATATTTTGCTCTTGGATCATTTCGATCTACTTTAAAAGATATGTTCCATGTTTTACGACTTTCTCCATCAAAATACGTTCCTAAATAAAGATAGATTCCATTCGTATTTTTAATTTTTCTTTCTTGAAGGGCAATCGCCTCGTCGAGCATTTCATTTTCTGTCCAACTTAAGGCTTGCTCATACGTTGGTCTTTCACTTATCTCTTTTAAAGCTAGATATCTTTTTACTTGTTCATCCTTTTCTAATTCGGAAAGTTCCGTTTGAATACTCATCGCTTCATTTTGGATATTTTTACGACCTTGATAACTTGCTTTGATACTTTCTAATATTTCTTTTTCCATTCAAAAAAACTCCTATAATTCTATTATAACATATCTTTTATACTGCTTGTTTTGTTTCTTCGTAGGCTTTTCGAACGGCAATCGCCAACTGATCGGCACACGAAGTTTTTTTCATACCGCACAAATTTCCTTTTAATTTTGCTTCAATTTCTTCGACGGTCATTCCTTCTACTAACTTTGGTACGGCCTTTAAATTACCAGGACATCCGCCATCTAAAAAGACGACATTGGTAATAACATTTCCATCGATATTAAATTTTATTCTTTTAGGGCATACGCCTTCTGTTTCATAACAATATTCCATTTTCTTCCTTCTTTCTTAATTTTTGGCAGCGCCATCGACTTGTAAGATGACACCTGTGATATAACTTGCTAGGTCACTTGCTAAAAAGAGAAAAGCATCGGCAATATCTTTGGGTTCTCCCATTCTTCCAAGTGGAATCGTTTTTAACAACGGTTCAATTTGTTCTTTGGGAAGCGATGCTACCATATCGGTTTTTATGATGCCCGGTGCCACGGCATTTACACGGATTTGATAAGGGGCTAGTTCTCTTGCTAACGATTTTGTTAAACCATTGACCGCGAATTTACTAGTCGGATAACCTACTCCCGAAGGTTGTCCATAGATACTGACCATCGAACTCGTATTTAAAATAACGCCTTGATTTTGTTTTTTCATATAAGGGACGACCGCTTTAATCGTATGAAACATCGCATTCACATTTAGATTCATAATATTGGCAAAATCTTGGGCTGTGGTATCTTCAATTTTTTGATTGGCAGAGATACCTGCATTATTAATGAGCACATCAATTTTACCTTCTTTTTGAGCAATTTCATCGATTACTTTGGTTACTTCTATAGCGTCGTTTAAATCTGGATAATACCCCGTCGCTTCGAAACCTTCTTCACGTAACGTGGCAAGGGCTTTTTCGACGGTATCTTTTTTCGATCCAAATAAAATAACTTTGGCTTTCTGTTTTAAAAAAGCACGTACCGTTTCTAGTCCAATTCCGCGCGTTCCACCGGTTACAATGACTACTTTTCCCTCTAAATTTAACATACCTAATCCTCCTACTTTCATTATAACGAAAGAAGTCCCTCTTTTCAAGGAGACTTCTCTTAAAATTTATTCTAATTCAAAAGCACCTGTATAAAGTTGATAGTACTTTCCTTTTTGTTTAATTAAATCTTCGTGATTACCGCGTTCAATAATTGTACCGTTTTCTAATACGATAATCGCTTTGGCATTTCGCACTGTCGAAAGACGATGGGCGATGACAAACACAGTTCTTCCTTCCATCAATTTGTCCATTCCCTCTTGTACTTCTTTTTCAGTTCGCGTATCAATACTAGAGGTTGCTTCATCCAAAATCATGACTGGAGGATTACTGACGGCACATCGCGCAATCGACAATAGTTGCCGTTGTCCTTGTGAAATATTTTCTCCATTATCGGTAATCATCGTCTGATATCCTTGAGGTAGTTTTTCGATAAAGGCATCGGCATTCGCTAGTTTCGCTGCCGCGATACACTCTTCGTCGGTCGCATCCATTCTTCCATAACGAAGATTTTCCATAATGGTACCCGTAAATAAATTGACATCTTGTAAGACCATTCCGAGGGAACGTCGTAAATCGTTTTTATTTATCTTTTTAACATCGATACCATCGTATAGAATAGTTCCTTCTTTGATATCATAAAACCGATTGATCAAGTTGGTAATTGTGGTTTTTCCTGCTCCCGTCGAACCGACGAAGGCAATCTTTTGTCCCGGTTTCGCATAAAGACTGATATTTTTTAAGACGGTTTTTTCAGGAGTATAAGCAAAATCGACATTTTCGAAACGAATATCCCCTTTTAGTTCGGTTAATTGGTTGGAATCTTTTTCTTTCCATGCCCACGTTCCCGTATAATCTTTTGTCTCTTGTAAAGTTCCATCCCTGTTTTTTACGACATTTACTAACGTAACGGTTCCTTCGTTCGATTCACTTCGCTCATCGAGTAGACCAAAGATACGAGCTGCTCCTGCAAGAGCTAAAGCAAGCGAATTATATTGTTGAGACAACTGATTCACATGCATCGTAAAACTACGGGTAAGTAATAAGAATGAGGCAATGGCTCCAATCGAAAGACTATTGGTTTGAATGGCAATGAAACCACCACAAGTCGCAATAATTACGTAGAGTAAATAACCGATATTTCCCATGACCGGCATTAACATATTGGCATAAATATTCGCTTTTTTCGTATTTTCAAACAATTCTTCGTTATAGCGATCGAATTCTTTTTTTGCTTCTTCTTCGTGCGTAAATACTTTAATTACTTTTTGTCCATCGATCATCTCTTCGATGTAACCATTTACTTCCGCAACGGATTTTTGTCTTTTACGGAAGTAAAGCGAAGAACGTTTCCCAATCGAACGCGCTACAATCAACATTCCGATTACACCAATGACAATCGTAATGGTCAAATAGATATTTAACGTTAGCATCGAAATAAAAGTGAACAGAATAATAATTCCATTCGATACGCCGTTCGGAATCGTTTGTGAAATCATATCTCTTAAAGCATCGGTATCGTTGATATAGTAACTCATGATATCCCCGTGACTATTATCGTCAAAGTATTTAATGGGAAGGGTCTCCATATGTTGGAACATATCCATACGAATTTGTTTTAATACGCCCTGTCCGACATTTACGACTAGGCGCGTCTGAACGAGGGTAAAAATTACTCCAATCAAGTAGACAAAAGACATTAAGCCAATCGCCATTAAAAGTGGTTGATAGTTCGGATTGGTAGTTCCTATTAAAGGTGTGATATAATCATCGATTAACGTTTGCATGAAAAGTTGTCCATAGACGTGACAAACCGAACTAATTATAATGGCTATGACAATTAAAATAAGAGGCATTTTAAAATGACTGGTAATGTATTTCAGTAATCGTAAAAGCACATTCCCTTTTTTCATCTTAGGCATTTTGATCACTTCCTTTTACTTGTGATTCATATACTTCACGATAGATTTTATTCGTTTTTAATAATTTCTTTGGGGTATCAAAAGCATCAATTTTACCATTGTTTAGTACTAAAACACGATCACAATCTTCGACACTGGAAATCCGTTGAGCAATAATGATTTTGGTTACCTCGGGAATATAAGAACGAAATGCTTTACGAATAATCGCATCCGTTCTCGTATCCACGGCACTGGTCGAATCATCTAAGATAATAATTTTAGGTTTTTTTAGTAGGGCACGGGCAATGCAAAGACGTTGTTTTTGTCCTCCCGAAACATTGGTACCTCCCTGATCAATATAGGTATCGTATCCTTGTGGAAATTTGGAAATAAATTCGGTACAACAAGCAATTTCACACGCTTGGTCAAGTTCTTCCTTCGTTGCCTCTTTATTTCCCCACTGTAAGTTTTCACGAATCGTTCCACTAAACAAAACATTTTTTTGTAAGACGATGGCCACTTCTTTTCGAAGGGTTTCCATATCGTAATCACGAACATCTTTTCCACCGACTAAAATACGTCCTTCACTCACATCGTATAAACGTGGAATTAAATTAACAAGGGTACTTTTACTCGAACCAATCCCACCGATAATACCAATCATTTCTCCGGATTTAATCGATAAGTTAATATCTTTTAAGACGAGTTTATCTTTGACATAACCGAAATCGACTTGTTCAAAAGTAATCGATCCATCGGCAACTTCTTTTAAAGGTTTCTTTGGATTTTGAATATCGGGAACTTCATCTAAAACTTCGACTACCCTTTCCATCGATGGAATCGAAATGATACAGGTTACATAGACCATCGATAACATCATCAAACTATTTAATATTTGGGCAGCATACGTAATTACGCCGGTTAGTTCTCCGGTCGTAAGACTTCCTTGAACGACGTAATGACCTCCGATATACGAGATTAGTAAAATCGAAGTGTAGACACAAAGGCGCATCACCGGGGTATTGAGCGAAACTAATTTCTCGGCTTTCATAAAGTACTGATAAATCTTTTCCGAAATTTCATCAAATTTTTTGATTTCGGTTGCTTCTTGAACATACGATTTTACGACGCGAATACCACGTACGTTTTCTTGAACTCGATTATTTAGTACATCGTATGTTTTAAATACTTTTTCAAACATCGGATGGGCGTGGTTCGATATCCAAAAGAGAAAAAATCCTAGAATGGGCGCGATAATTAAAAAGATGAGTGCTAATGTCGGATGAATTGTATAAACCATAAAAAGTGAAAATAAAAACATTAATGGCGTTCTTATCGCAATTCGTATTAACATCTGATACATCATTTGAATGTTATTTACATCGGTCGTAAGACGAGTTACTAGCGAAGAGGATGAAAACTTTTCGATATTCGAGAACGAATAATCTTGAATTTTATAATACATATCGTGTCTTAAATTTTTGGCAAAACCACTCGACGCAATCGATCCATAACGGCTCGATAACCATCCAAACAAAAGTGAAAAAATCGACATTACTACTAAAATCCCACCAATGATAAGAATAACATCCATTCTTCCTTCGTTAATTCCATCATCGATAATCTTAGTCATTAGAATCGGAATTAATACTTCTAGAATTACTTCCATCGTAATAAAAATGGGAGTTAAAATAGACGCCGTTTTATACTCTCTTACCGATTTTAAAATCTTTTTTATCATGTTTATCACCATTTCCCATTATAACATTTTAAAAGCGTAAAGCCAACTTTGTTTTACGCTTTCTCGTATCATTTTACATTATTATAGCGCAAAATATTTTATGATAAAAATCGTTCCCTTTGCATTGGAAGCAACTTCAATAGTTCCATTATCTTCTTCGATGATTCTTTTAGCTAAGGCAAGTCCAATTCCTACACTATCTGCTGTAGCCTTGGTACCTTTATAAAATCGTTCAAAGATATGGGGTAAATCTTTTTTCGAAATTCCTTTTCCTGTATCTTCAATAACGATTTTGGTATACACTTTATTTTGTTCGTAAGAAACTTTTATTTTACTTTTTTCTTGGGAGTACTCGATGGCATTTTTTAAAATATTCGATAAGGCTTGTACTTGCCAATGAAAATCACATACCATTTGAATTTCTTTTGCCCCTTCTACTTTTATGGTAATATTCTTTAAATCACATAACGTATTCACTTTTTGAATCGATTCTTGAACTAATTTATTTAATTTTACCGGTGCTTTATTAAAGTGAATGGTATTTACTTCAAACTGCGAAAGTTTAAGCAAATTTTGAACCAAAAAGTTCATATTGTGAACTTCTCTTTTGATATCTCTTATAAACTCTTGTTTCTTCACTTCCGTCATTTGAGGATGATCAATTAGATTATCTAAAATAATTAAAATCGAGGTTAAGGGTGTCTTTAATTGATGGGAAATATCTTCGAGTGTTTGCTTTAATTCTTTTTTATCCTTATGCTCATTTTCTGCACTTTCTTTTAACGTAATCATCGTCTTGTAAATTTCATTTTTTAATATCGATAACTCATCTTCCGAAAGTTCATCTAAGTTTAACGTGTAGTTTTTTCGATTGATTTCTTCAATACATTGGGTAATTTTATTGATTTCTTTATCTCTTTTACGATTGTACTTAATTAAGAGAAGGAAAAAGAATAGAAAAACACCTATTAAAAAGATCATTTCGAATCCGTTAAAATCGTGATATACCGTATCATTTTCGAATAGTATGGCTTCTTTTTTAACGTCAATTCCATATTTATCGAAAGGAAACTCTTTTATCTCTTTGGAATTTAAGATTTCGATCAGTTCGTTTTGTGATATTTCCGGATACTTTTCTTGAACGAGCGATAAAATATTCGTTATTTTTTGATTATAGTTTTTTGTATAGGCTTGATATTCTAGATGATGTATGCCACCAAAAAGAAGTACGAAAAGAACGAAAGCAAGGAGAAAAAAGCCGATATATTTTTTTAAAACAATTTTATTTTCCATCATCAATCCGATACCCTATTCCTTTCACGGTCGTAATTAAATCGATCCCCAATTTTTCACGAATTCTTTTTAAATAAACCGTAATTGTATGATTATCGACATCGTTTCCTGTCATTTCCCAAATCGCATCCAACAAGGTATCTCTTCGTACTGTTTTGTTACGATTCAAGAAAAGAAGTAATAGTATTTTCATCTCTATCGGAGTGAAATCTAATTTTTTTCCTTCTTTGGTCACTTCCATTTTATCGATATCTAACGCTATTTTCTGAATCGTAATCACACTATTCTTTTTTTCTCGTCTTATAATTTTTTCGATTCGAGCAATCAACTCTTTGGTACTAAACGGTTTTGTAATATAGTCTTCCGCACCCATATTGAGTCCTTTTACTACGGCATCCTCTTCGTCGTTAGCCGTTAAAAATAAAGTGGGAATAGCTGTTTTTTTGATTTCCTCTTCAAAAAGAGTAAAACCGTTTCCATCGGGAAGTGTTATATCTAAAAGAATTAAGTCGATATCGGAGTTCGTCTTTAAATAAGCAATGGCTTCTTGCTTTGTTGAAGCGACAAGAAAAGTATCTTTTCGCTCTTCAAACGTATACTGTAGACCTTTACTAATATTTTTGTTATCCTCGATCAGTAATATTTTCATGGTATCCCTTCTTTGCTTTATTATAACACGACAAAAAGGCTTTCGCCCTTTTATCTAAATATTTTCATTTCGAATGGTCTCAATCGTATTTTGTTTGTTAATTTTATTCATGGTGTACTTCATAATACATGTGATTAATAAGAAAACAATAACAACGGAACACAAGATAGCTAAAAGTGGAAGTTGATAGAATTTATTGGCTTCAAAAGCGTTCGCAATGAATAACGAAAATAGAAGTCCTAATGGAATTCCAAAAAGTAATGATTTGGTTCCTATAAAGACACTTTCTAATCGAATCATTCGTTCGAATTCTCGTTTGGTCATACCGATTGACTTCAACATAGCAAACTCTTGTTTTCGAAGTTCCATCGAAGTGGTTATGGTATTAAAGATATTGGTAATACCAATGAGTGAAATAACGATGATAAAACCATAGAGGAAGATTCCAATTAATGTGAATAAATTATTTAATAATCTCATTTCTTCTTCTTGATTATATACCACATAAGCAGTATCTGTCATAAGTAAATCGATATCGTCCTGTAATTTGGATGGATCCGTCGAATTGATGTTCATCGATACATGTGAATCATACATCGTATCTCGGTACGGTTCAATATTTTGACCGTAGTATTCGTCACTTACTAAGATATAGGCATGTTGGTTTTCAAATATTTCAGGTCCCTTATCTACGATAGCAGCTAATTCTAATGATGTGGAATGATTATTGATGTTGATATTCACCTTATCGTGGGCACGGTATTCATATATTTTTCCCTGATAAGTAATTTCCTCCACAGTGCCGTCTTGACGACCATACTGAAAAGAATAGAATCCATCGTTCGAATCAATCAAAATTCCTTTGTCTTTTACCTCATTATAAGCAAGTCCCAAACTTTCTACATATTTTCGGTAATTTGGTCCCATCGTTCGAACAACCATATCATATCCAAATTCAATATTTTGCTCTTCCTTTAAATATTTTAGTATTTGATTATATTTTTCATTTGACTTCGGATTTGAAAGATCGGCATTCGTAAAGCGTTCTATTTTATAATCTACTACCGTATCTAATTCAGTTATTTTTAATAGTTTTTGATAATCTTCTTCGGAAGATAACGATAAACCTACCGTTATATTATAGTCGGAAGGTCCCACCGTATTTTGCACAGCGATAAAAGATAAATCGACAAACGAAGAAAGACCGATAAAAATAGCGACCGAAATGACGATGGAAAAAATCGTCGTTCGATATTTCTTTTTATTTCGTTTTAAATTTTTATAAGAAATTTCGCCTCCTACCCCTAAAGATTTTTGAATTATTTTAGGACATTTTAATTTCTTGGATTTTATCTTTAGATCCGCACTGTTTCGAATCGAATCAATCGGTGTTATTTTTGAGGCTTTCATGGCACTTCGAAGCGAAGATAAATAAATCGTAATAATACTTAGGATGATTGCAAGGACAAGGGCTACGAGTGAGAACGAAAAATAAAGCGTAATATTTATTGCCTCACTTAAAAAGTAGTTACTTACTAATATTAAAATGAAAGATGCTAAAAGTCCAAAGAAAATTCCTAAAGGAATACCAATCACACCTAAAATGGTCGCTTCAAAGAAGACATTCCTACGCATTTGTTTTTTGGTAGCACCGATACTACGTAACATTCCGTACTGTTTTATTTTTTCAGAAAGCGAGATATCAAAACTATTTTTAATACAGAAAACTGAAGTAAAAATGATAATACCACATACGATTGCAACGACGGTTCCTAATCCTACAATCGTTCCTTCTTGTAAGGGATTGGTCTCTAGTATAACGAGATAACGATTATCTTCTATATATTGTTGACTTGTTTTATCCTTTAATTCTTGAATCTCTTCGGTCGATAAATTTTCCTCTCCATTTATATATTTTTCCCAAGTGACATAATCGATTCCCATGATGGCTGCTTTCGTTTCTTCTTTTTTATTTAGTCCCTCTTTGGTAAAACGAACAAAGATATTGATATTTCCTTCCTCTACTTGATCCATACAAGTAATAAATGTATATCCGGGGGCACTATAATTTTCGATGGCATTCGAGGGACGTTCCATAATTCCTACGATTTGATAGGTTTTGGTTTTTGTATCGATAATTTTTTCTTTTCGAGCAACCCCTTCTCCTTCTTCAATCACTTCATTCGTCAATGCATCGGTTGTCATTTCCGAATAATCATACGGGGTATAGGGATCGTGTTGCGTTAACGTATTCCCTTCTTCATCGACTCTTTTTCCGACTTCTAAAGTAAGCGTATCTCCTACTTTAAAATTGACTCTACCATTCGACTTAAGATGACTTGGAATAACGATTTCATCATTATTTTCCGGAAGTCTTCCTTCGATTAAACGAATTCCTAAGTTTTCAAAAGAATCCTTCGTAAAAGCTTGTATAAAGGCGTACGGTTTATATTCATTTTTCGATTCTTTTAAATAGGCATATCCTACATTTTTCGTCAAATGTATGGTTTCCATCGACCGATTGTTTTCAAAAGTTGAAAGTTCACTTACCGGAATATTTTCAAAGTAGGTATGAAAGTCTCCTTTTGCCTGCTTTTCAAAAATAATCATCGAATCGATAAAACTCGAATAAATCGATGTAACGGCAGTAAGCAAAGCAACCGATAAGACAATTCCCATAATCGTTACTAAAGTTCTTTTTTTATTCAGTTTTAAATTTTTAATGGTCAATCTTTTTAAAAGATTCATGCTTACACCTCCGAAGAAATTTTACCATCTTCGATTTTAATAATACGATCGGCACATTTGGCAATTTCCATATTATGGGTAATCATGATAATGGTCTGTTTTAATTCTTTGTTCGATTTTTTTAGTAAGGCGACAATTTCATCACTTGCCTTCGAATCTAAGTTTCCAGTCGGTTCATCCGCAAGGACAATCGTAGGGCGTGTAATAAGTGCTCTTCCAATACTCGTCTTTTGTTGTTGTCCACCCGATAATTCGTTCGGTAAATGATTTTTTCTTTTATATAAATCGAGTTGTTTTAACATATTATCGACAAGTTCTGGTTGAATTTTACGATTGTCTAAAGCGAGTGGTAAAGTGATATTCTCTTCGACATTTAAAATCGGTATCAAATTGTAAAACTGATAGATGAGTCCTACTTGTCTTCTTCGAAAAATGGCTAATTTATCGTCATCTAACGAAAAGATATCTTTTCCATCGATAAAAACTTTTCCTGAAGTGGGACGATCGACTCCTCCAATCAAATGTAGTAATGTCGACTTCCCACTTCCAGAAGCTCCGACGATTGCTACAAACTCCCCTTTTTCGACGGAAAAAGAAACGTGATCGAGGGCGACTACCTTCGTTGTATCTTTTCCATATATTTTTGTTAAATTCTCTACTTTTAATATTTCCATAATAAAACTCCTTTCACTTTCATTCTATGGTAATGAAAGTTACAACTAGGTTACGTTTTTAAAAAAAACAAATCTTTTTTTGATTTGTCTTTCTATATCTCTTTCTCCATTTTAACATGAACGATTCCCTCTTCTAGGAAGTCCTTCGAAGTGGTTTTAAATCCTAATTTTTCATAAAAACCTAAGGCCTGTTTTTGGGCATCGATCGTAATTTTGTCTACTTTCATTTTTTCTTTGATAAGCGGGATACTTTGTTCTAATAATTGACGTCCGATTCCTTTTCCATGTTCGCGCGTTAAAACTCTTCCTAGTTTCACGACCTTTTTGGTATCATCCACATAGTAAGCACGTAAATAGGCAATTACCTTCTTATTTTCTTCTATAAAGAAATGATAACTTTGATAGTCGACATCATCTAAATCTTGATAATGAATCGACTGTTCTAAAATAAAAATGGCACTTCTTGCTTTTAATATTTCATATAGTTCAGATGTCGTTAATTCGAAAAAAGTCTTGGCTACTACCTTCATACTTCATGCCTCCTCTTTTAAAGTTACTTCGATATCTTCGATTCCGAAATCTGGTAAATTAGAAACGGTTCCTATTTTGGTATACGCATAAGGAGTCGTAAAACTTTTATAGAAAAGCACTAGTATATTATCTTTATAAAGCATGAGGTCCCCTTTATTAATTTGTTTCGGCACCTTAATATCGGTCGGTAATTTTTGAGTTAGTTCGGCATACTTTTCATTTCCATTTAACTCTTTCATACGGTGTGAAAGTGGCAATAACGATTGCAATTTTGTAGCCGTTTCATTATCTTCTAATAATACTGGATATCGTTTTCCATAAATATTTATTTGAATGTTTGGTTTCATTTATTTTTTCCTTTCTTTGATGATATCATCTTCTTCTAATTCGCCAATTAATAAAGAAGAAGTATCTTTGTGTTTTTGTTTATTTTCAAAAACTTGGTCTTCTAAAAAATTCGCATAACAGTATTTACAAAAATGACTACAACTATTGTAAGATCCAATATCAACCATTTGTACACAATGGCACTTTTTTTCTTTTCGAGCAGTCCAATCGGGATATGTTTTCCCGGTCAATTGATAGGCCAACGTATGCGATAGACATTCTCCTTTTTGAAAACCGTATTCACTTAAATTCCGATCTTCAAAACAGGTTTGGACTGTCATTCCATGATTTTTTGCACTCGTACTAAAACCTTCGCCAATCTTCCTATAATCTTCCTCGGTAAACGGACGAGCATTTAATACTTTTTGATTTCTACGAACATTTTTACAATCATCTATAAAGGATACGATGATTTGTTTTACTGCTCCTTCTAGTAAAGTACACATTCTTTCAAAGGCTTTTAAATGATAAGCAACCGAATACTGATTACTTAAAAAGATCGGATCATAACGAACCCATAAATGGTCGGTTCCAATTTCTTTGGATAGTTCTTGGATCGCTTCAATTATTTTCGTTTTCGGTAAGACAAAAGGTTCGATGTCTTTTTTATACGGCGTTAAGGTAACTTGAAAAAGCATCGGTTTATCGATTTCTTTTAAATGTTTTATAATGGGAATCGGATTCTTGGTACAAAACAAAATGGCATCCACATTTTCAAAATGAATTCGACTTACTAATTTGGGATTAAAAGGATTTCGTACATCGACAAATCCTGCTTTGTAACGGTTCATAAACCAGTCACTATAAAAGGCAACGATATCGGTTCTTCCACTTACATTTAATATCATATTTTTTCCTTTGTTTAATCAAAACTCATAAATGGAACGCCTAACTTTTGATAAATTTCAATCGCTCCTTTAGTATGACATAACGGAACTACAATCAAGTTATATAAATCATCGACTAAAATAATCGTTACTAACGTAAATGCTACTGTTAAAAAAATCTTTTTATTTATTTTCGTTGCCAAATAATATAACCCAGGAAGTACCCCGTAGATTAAAAGGAGTCCTGACAAACCAAAGATGGTAACACTTCTCAAACAAACAAATCCACCAATATTTCCAAAATTTAAAATTTCTTTGTTATAATCCCAACAACGCCATCCATCAAAGAAAGTATACATGACATATCCCGAAAGAAATTCTAATAAACCACAAACCGTCAATCCGATTAAAAATACTTTCCAAGGACTTTTTCGATAACGATAAGTAAAGAAGTAGATTCCTAACGCACCATAGGCATAAATATTAATCCAAGGTAAGAAATTTCCTCCGCGCCAATAAAAGGTCTTCATTCCCCAATTAAAAAAGTAGAAAATATATTCATAAAGAAAACCGAACATTCCGGAAAAGACAATTACTAGGCATAAAATTCCTAAAAATGTCATCTTATCAAAATGGATATCTTCGTTTAAATATTTCTTATAAAAATTTTTCATTTTCTCACTCCTTTTATTTCTCTTCTATTATAGCATACAAAAAAGCAAAATATTTTTATTTTGCTTTTCCTAAAAAATTCGCTTAATAACCAATATAAATAATTCGATACCAACCGTGATTTTGAACTTCGTAAGTGTATAGCGTTAAATCACCTTTTTGATACCTATAACCATTCTCTGTTTCAATATATGTAAAATCATCTAAATAAGTAGCGATTTCCTTTTCTAATACTGCTTCCGATTGAAGTGAATAAAAAATAGCGGTTACTCCTCCTGATTCCCGAACAAAATAAGAATATTTTGGGACATAAAATGTTTGTCCATTCAAACCGGTATAAGTTGTTGTGAAAAAAGTCTTATTCGTTACTAAAAGAAATAATATTCCCGATAAGAATAGAATAAGCATCGGTGTCCCTATCCACAAAGTTTTTTTCAAATTCTTTTTCTTCTCCTGATTTAGGTATTTTGCTATCCGGTAGCCAATTCCTTGTCCGAGCAACATGACTAAAAAAATTAAAATACTATACAGTAATCTATTGCTATTTGTTCCTTTAAATATAAGCGGAAATAAAACAAGAAATTCAATTCCTAATAAAATAACATTTATTTCTTTATATCTTTTAGCATAAGCAAGATTGATTGAAAATAAAAATAAAGGCAATTCAAAAAGTAAATAACAAATTAGACCCATCGTGGAAATGGATTCTAATAGAAAATAGAAAGCATAAATCAGTAACATACTAACTGTAAATAATATCGTATATAATATTCGTATTTTTTTATCTCTTGCTTCGATTTCTTGTAGCGTCATTTTTATATTTTCGTCAAACTTCTCCGTTTTTTCTTTTTTAATGCGCTCTCCTCTTATCAATTCATTAATATTAATCCCTAAAATTTTCGCTAATGGTTCTAAAAGCGAAATATCCGGCATTCCTCTTCCATTTTCCCATTTGCTAATCGCCCGATCTGTGACTCCTAGTAAATCAGCAAGCTCTTGTTGGGTCATCTTTTTTTCTTTACGAAGTTGAGCAATAAATTTTCCAATCCGTTCTTGATTCATTTTATTGGCTCCTTTCGTAAACTAGTATAATCTATTTTCTTATTTTTTTGTACAAACGAATCGTAGAGTTTGTTACTTTCATAAAAAAAAGCAAAATATTATTTTGCTTTTACAAACTTGGCATTATCGTATATTTTCTTTAAGTATTCGTCCGTAAAGTGTTGATCACAAAATTCTCCAATCGGTGTTTGTGGTCGAATTCCTTCGTGACGAAGAGATTGTCTACTCACAGCAACGAGTGAAATCGTCACATCGAAAGCTAAAAAGATGAATAAAAATTCAGCAAGTCGGTTCACTGTTATCATTGACATTTTGTTAAAGATATGTTCAATACAAGGAAATAAGACATAAACAAGCAATAACACAACGAGTCCCCAAAAAACCATAAATGGAATCGTGGTTCTACCTCCAATATTTAGAAAATGATGACTGTAGTCCCAAGAGATACTACCCCAGATTTTCTCTTGTAAGAAACTCATTCCGTATTCGTAGGCTCCTCCTAAAAGAGAGCCATATAAGAATGTTTTCCACCAAACTCTTTTCTTGATGCCAAAAATCAAATACACGAGCACACAAGCAATTCCATAAATCGGACTAAATGGTCCATAAAGTAAGCCTCTTCGTGATACCCAAGATATTGTTCCAGTCTTTAAAAACACAGTTACAAAGTGCAATATCTCTTCATAATAAGTACCTAATATCGATCCTATTACAAAGATAAATATGATTTTGTTAAACATAATTTTCCCTTCTTTTTCCATCTTTATCAACCCCTAAAGACTTATTTCCTCTTTTCGTGCGGTATTATAACATAAATCGACAAAATTTTCAATCTCTTTTAAAAAAATAGATTCATTTTTACTTTTTATTACACTTTATGTAATAAATCATTTATTATTTTATAAAAAAACTATACTTCATTTACGTATAGTTTTTTCTTTTGCGTCTTTATAAAGTTGTACAAAGCCAAAAATGGCGACTCCAATAAAAGGTAATGAAAGAAGGACCATCCATGGCTCTCCTGCTTGAATGCATTGATAATCCCATACTGCTATAAACACGACTATCCAGGTAAAAAAGGTTAACAAGACCATTCTTTTAAATAAAATATCTAATTTTTGGTTATAAAATAACCTACTGATACTCAATCCTAATATCCCGATGGCAATGACAAAGAAAGGAAGGAAAATAATATGATCAATTGTTCCCTTACCATGATAGTAGATATAACCAAATAGTAAAAAAATGATTATGGAATAAATGACTCCCAAGATTCTATCCAACCTTTTCATTATATCGTCCCTCTTTTTTCATTTTAACTAGTTTTGTCTTTTAATTTGTTCTTCTTTAATTAGATCGTAATTATATAATGTTTCTTTATCTAAATCTACTTTGTGCATATCGACCGCGGTAATTTGACGGTTACCATACGTCGTATAATAATAGATTCCTTTATCGGTATTACAACAAGAACTATAAATCGTTATTTCGTATTTACCTTCGCCCATATGGACACATCCGCGTTGCTGTTCTACCGAAGTTAAAAGGTGGAAAAATTGACCGACACTTTCATCTTCCGAAGGACCAGAAAGTGAATTCATCTTCGTGAAAGTCACTTTGACAAAGCGTGACATCGAAGATAGGTCTCCAGGTAATCCTAACGCACCCATTCCTCTACTGTAGGTTTTTAAATCGAGGTCTTTGCAAAAATTATTAACTGGTGGTTCGGTACTTAAACTCATATAATTATTTAAATTGAATAATTGTATATCGAACGTAGGATTATTCGTAAGGACTCCTACCGGATTATCGTACACTTTTAATCCTTCTTTGACACTTTCGACTGTAATAGATTCCTCTTTATCCGAAATAATCCAATGAAGTGGCGATAATGGAAGACGTTCACTATAGTTTATATCGCATAGATTCATCCGATCGAGTAAGACTCTTGCCTCTTTTACCGTAGTGCATTGACACAAAATCCATGGAATAAATTCGAATGGCGCAACGTTATCTTTTCCTTCCACTTCTTTGGGATAATAGGCATTTTCAGGGAAGTTAAGTCCTGCCATACTGAGCCCTTTTTCATTCGTAGCATCGTAATACAAAGGATATCCTTCCTCGACATAGGCCATTCCAATTAAAGCATAGTGATTTGGTTTATCCCCCATTTTACGAAAATGAAAGGGATAGTTTCTTGGCGTAATCGTTACCGTTTCATGATAAGAATACTCCAAATCTAAATTGCGACCAAAATAATGGTCTTGGGTTTTGTAACTGATTGCTGTACACATAAATATTTCTCCTTTTTAATTTAATATTTTTTTTAATGTTTTTTCTTGTCCTTCCGAGATTATCCCACGAACAAATTCTTTTTGTAACTGATAATAATAAGCTCGCTCTTCTCCGGTTGCTACCGGTGGAATAATGACCGGGTATTTTTCTTCTAACATCCGGCAAGTGATTCCTTCACTCGAACCAGTTCTTACTGTAATCGCTTGATCAAGATCTTTTTCTAAATCGGCATATTTCCGGTAGGCAACATTTTCTGAACTATAGGCGACTAATTTGGGTCCATTTTCCGTTTCTTGATAACTTCCGATACAAACCATTATTCCATTGGTCGTTTTAATCTCATGCCGATGTTCCATAAAGGAAGCACTTACCATTCCGTCCTCGGTCCAAGTTGAGGTTCCTTTCTTTAATTGATATTCCAATTTTGCCTCTAAATAAGCTTTTACCGTTGGATCTTCTTCCAACTGGTGTAATCTTTCTTTTAGTTCCTGTTCTTCTCTTTGCTGTTGGCAACGATCTTCATACGCCTTTCTAATTTTCTTTTGGATTTCTTTTTCCATAATCTAGCTCCTTATTAATTTTGTACGCGTGATTTTATTCGAATGGCTCCTTTATCGCACTTGTTTCCCCAAGCATCGATTAACTCCCCATCTTTATAAACACAAATTCTTTCACAATGGTTCGCACATCCGTTACATTCGATCCCTTTCGTCTCAAAGACAATATCTTCGATATCGAACGAGAATGCTACCTCTTTTTCTTTTTGTGAAAGAATAGCTACGCCTAACGCGCCCATCAAATGTGAATTTGGATCTACGGTTATTTTTTCTCCCGTCGCTTCTTCGAACGCTTTAATTACACCGACATTTTTTGAAACTCCACCTTGAAATACAATCGGGGCATTGATCTTTTTACCTTTTCCAACATTATTTAAATAGTTCGTGACAACGGCCTTACATAGTCCTGCTACGATATCTTCTTTTTTGTGTCCCATTTGTGCTTTATGTACTAAATCACTTTCAGCAAATACTGTACAACGAGCCGCAATATTGGTCGGATGTTTACTTTTTAATGCGAGTGGTCCAAACTCTTCTACCGAAAGTCCTAAACGACGTGATTGACTCGATAAGAAAGAACCTGTTCCAGCAGCGCAAAGGGTATTCATCGCATAATCGGTGACAATACCATTATCGATAATAATAATTTTTGAATCTTGTCCCCCGATTTCAAATATCGTTCGAACCTCCGGATAGATTGAAAGGGTTCCAATCGCATGAGCGGTAATTTCATTTTTTACTACGTTGGCACCTAGGATAACACCGATCAGTTTCCGGGCAGAACCGGTGGTTCCTACTCCAACAACCGTATATCGTTTTCCTTTCATCTGTTTTTTTAAAGCCGCAATTAAATGTTTTACAGCCCCGATTGGATCTCCTTCGGTCCACAAATATTCACTTGCTAAAATTTTATTTTCTTCATCGATAATGACTCCTTTGGTCGAAATAGAGCCAATGTCTACTCCTAAATATGCTTTTTTCATTTTTTCTTTTGCTCCTTTCGCATCATGATCATATCGTAAAAAGCTTCAATTCGCGTGTTAATTCCAATATCGCTCGTCTGACTATCAAAACTAAAGTAAATAATCGGAATCTTATAATCTTCAGAAATGCGTTGTAAAACAGGCATGGCATCAATTTCAGGTGTACAACCAAAACTTTTTACATGAATAATTCCAGCGCATCCATCTTTCGCGTAATCAATCGCTTTTTTAATCGTAAACATCGAGGTTGCTCCCATATTGTATTTAGCATAATTCTTAATACTTTTCTTTACTTCCTCTACTTGGGGTTTAATAATACTATTGGTAATATTCATCCAACGATATATAACGATTCCTTTTTTCGCCAGTTCTTTTTCGAGATAATGATTACTATACTGATCCATAATCGTATAATACTCTCCGACAAAACCTACTTTTAATGGATTTTTCGGTTTATTTACTTCTACTCTTTTTAGTTTTTTCATATACAACTTATAAAGTAGTTTTAATTCTTTTTTATCATTAATATCTCTTAAATCCTCAAGGAACTCTTGATGCAAATGATCAAACGTACCATCCACAACTTCAAATCCTACATTTTGCCGAATATAATCTTCGACTTTATCGATTACTTCGACCATTTTAATTGCTAAGAGACAAGCCTGGGTAATTTTTTTTAACTTTAGATTCGGATTAATTTTTTTAAACTCCTCATAGAAAGAAAGTGGATTAGAAAAATCTGCATTTGCCATATTTACAAATTTTACTTGATAACCGAGATCTTTTAAAATCTGTTCGTGTAGTTCTCCATAATAACCTAATCTACAAACGCCTCCAATTTGAATTAACGTATTGGCTCCGGCTTCGATGGATTCGATATATCCTCCTAAATTATATTTAAACGGCGTACAAACGAAATCGGGAGAATATTTGGTCCCCAGTTCTAACGTTTTTTTCGTAATCGGAGGTGAGTCAATATATTCACAATCGAGCCCTTGCTTAATAATATGTTCAATTGCCACGTTGTAGGAACCGAACCTAGGAAAGTTTACTTTAATTTCGTTCATGTTCTTCTTTCTCCTTTCGAAGACGAATGATATCGATAAAACTTTCGAGTCTCGTTTCCATACCCGCTGTTCCTTCTTGCCCATCGAGTACCAAACTAATCATCGGTTTTTCTTTGAATCTACGAATAAGCATTTCATTTACTAACGAATCAGGTCCACATGGGAACGAAGAAACTAATACAATGCCATCGATTTGATCTTTGTAAAGTGCCATCGATCCGACCAATTCTTTATTAAAGGTCCAAGGCAACGTAGCACTGACTGTATGCGCTATTTCTCGGGCTTTCTTTTCATCGGTAACACATCCTAAAATCGGTTCTGCTCCCAACTCTTTAATGGTATTTAGAATCGGTTCTCCTACATATTTATCATAAATATTATAAGGATGCGAAATAATTAAAATTTTTAACTTTGAACTTTTTAATAGTTGTTTTTGTTTTTCTAGTTCGATCATCTTATGGGTCTTTTCGGCCTGTTTTGCTACATAGTATGCCTTTAACACTTGGGCTTTATTTTTTCCTAAAAATTTTCCCATTTTTAAAAAAGCTTTGAGTTCGGTCTCTTTATTGACTACATCAATACTGTAATAGAGAATTTTTAAATCTTTTTCCCGATAAATGTTTTTAATAACGTCATAAATGGCTTGAAATTTAGAACAAACAAATTCTTTATGTTCTCCAAGACTAGAAATACGAGGAATAAAAATATAATCACATTTATCGATGAGATAATCTACATGACCGGTATATATTTTGCTCGATAGGCACGACTCGTCAATCGCGTGTATGGTACCGCGCTTCATAATTTCTTTATTGGTCTCGGGACTTACAATATATTCGATTCCTAATTCTTCGAAAAAGGTTTCCCATAATACATGATACCGGTAATAAAGAAAGGCCCTAGGTATTCCGATCGTCATGGTACTTCACCTCATTTACTGCTTTCATTTTCTATTATAGCACGAAACAAAGTAATTTTTTTACTTTTGTATTTTTTTTAGAGGCATTTATGTTATAATTTAAGAGAGCCCTTAGACGTTCTCACGAATGTCTTTTTTTATTGTAAGGAGGTAGTAAAAATGGCTAAATATGTTTTTGTTACAGGAGGAGTTGTTTCGGGACTTGGAAAAGGAATTACCGCGTCTTCCATCGCATTACTATTAAAAAGTCGTGGATATAAAGTATTCATGCAAAAGTTTGATCCGTATATTAACGTCGATCCTGGAACGATGTCCCCATATCAACACGGGGAAGTTTTTGTAACTGCCGATGGTAGTGAAACCGATTTGGATTTAGGTCACTACGAACGTTATATCGATGAAGAATTAAACTACACATCGAATATGACGATGGGAAAAGTTTTTGCATCGGTTATCGAAAAAGAACGCCGTGGTGATTTTTTAGGCGGAACGGTACAAATTGTTCCACACGTCACGAATGAAATTAAGGCTCGTATTAAAGATGCTGCACACACTTCTAATGCTGACATCATCATTACGGAAATCGGTGGTACTATCGGTGATATTGAGTCCCAAGCTTTTCTTGAAGCCCTACGTCAAATGCGACTTGAAGAAGGAATGGAAAATACCCTTTTCGTACACACCACGTTGGTTCCTGAAATTTATGGAAGTGGCGAACTTAAGACAAAACCGACCCAACACTCGGTCATCGAAATGCGGGGACTCGGTTTACAACCCGATATTATCGTTTGTCGTACCCCGGTTCTTTTAGACGATGAAATTAAGAAAAAAATTTCTATGTTCTGTAGTATTTTACCTGAAAATGTTATTTCTTCTCCCGATGTGACCAATGTCTATCGTATTCCTTTAATCTATCATGAACAAGGAATCGATGAAGCCGTCCTCCGTCATTTTAAATTAGACTTGCATCCAATTAATTTAAAGGAATGGGAAAAGTTAGTAAAGACCACCGAACATTTACATAAGGAAGTAACCATTGCTTTAGTAGGAAAATATGTCGCTTTACACGATGCTTATATTTCCGTTGTCGAATCACTAAAACATGCTGGTTATGTGCTTGATGTAAAAGTCACTATTCAATGGGTCGATAGTGAAACGTTGGAAGATCCTAACTGTGACCTTAAAAAAGTATTTAAGAAGGCCAAAGGGATTATCGTTCCAGGTGGATTTGGTTCACGGGGTATCGAAGGAATGATTAAGGCCTGTCAATACGCTCGTGAAAATGCGATTCCTTATTTGGGACTCTGTTTAGGAATGCAAGTAGCAACGATTGAATATGCGCGTAATGTATGTCATTTGGAGGACGCCAATTCGACGGAATTTGATCCCGTTTGTAAGAATCCAATTATCGATTTAATGGCTGATCAAAAACAAGTTATCCATATGGGTGGTACGCTTCGTTTAGGAAATTACGAATGTGCTCTAGTGAAAGATACCCTTGCCTACCGCGATTATAAAAGTGATGTTATTTTAGAACGTCATCGTCATCGGTACGAATTCAACAATAAGTATCGTACTCTTTTGGAACAAGCAGGACTCGTTTTCTCAGGTATTAATCCGAAAGCAAACCTCGTCGAGATTATCGAACTACCTACTCATCCACATTACATCGCTTGTCAGTTCCATCCCGAATTTAAATCGCGTCCCAACCGACCACACCCTCTTTTCAAATCTTTTGTACAAACCGCTTATCAATCCGAAAAAAAATAAAGAGCAAATAATTGCTCTTTTATTTTAGTTGATTTCCTTCTTGGAAAGCATTTCCTACTTTGTCTCCCACGCGGTAATAACCGTGATTAAATGGATCGTATAGAATTGCTTTTATCTTGCTTGGATCAATCTTGCCTTTTTCATCGAGTACTTTCTCATCGACCTTAACGTCGACGATTTCACCGATAACACCACAACCGGTCTCGTCGTTTTGATATTCAACAAAACGACATTCCATAGTTACTGGGAATTCGTTAATAATCGGTGCATCCACGACTTCCGATTTCGTTGCCGTCAAACCTGATTTTTCAAATTTGTCAGGGGTATTATTCGCCGAAACGATTCCGACATAATCGGCTGCAACCATATGCTCCTCATCGGCAAGGCCAACTGTGAAAGCTCCTTTCTCTTTGATATTTTGAACAGTCTTATGACTTTCTGTTAGATTGAGTACTACATGATTCATATCGAGCATCATTCCCCAAGCTGCGTTCATTACATCGACTTTACCTTCACTATCGTACGTTCCAATCATCAACACGGGCATGGGAAATATTGCCTGTTTAATTCCTACACTTTTTCTCATTTTCTTTTCCTCCTATTTCTATTATATACCAAACGTTCACGCCGAGCAAAGAATTTGATCGATATCTTCAAAATCAATTATCGCCTGTGCGATATAAAGTTTTTTCTTTACAAAATCAATCTTTTTAATTGTTCCCATCAACTCTAAATAAGCCAGTTGATCATAGTAATACACTTTAATTTGGTCGCCTTTTTTTAGATGGACTAATTTACTTTCAACGGGAGCAAACGTCGTTTCTTTTTGGCCCATTTTCTGTTCTACTTCATATAGTGCTTCCTTCCACCCCGGAAGTGCATCAAAAGGTAAAAATTGGACTGCTCTTTGAATATTATTCGGCATTATGTCCTCCAATTAATTTGTTTCGTTCGCGTTGGGTAGCGCCTTCCTGATAACTCGTTGCTCGCAGTATCATATTTTTTCCAAAGCGATGCTTTAACGAAACCATGACTTCTTCTAACTTTGATTCTTTTTCAGTTTCTTCGAAAGAAGTAAAGAAACTTAACTGTTCGTATTGTTTGGGAACGAGTTGAGCGAAGACGACACTGATGCGACGAATAAGGGCCTTTTCTTGAATACGATAATCATATTCTTCTAAAACACGTTTTAAAATGGTTGCGTATCCATCGGTCGCTCTTTTTAATTTGATAGTTACTTTTAAAGGGGGCAACATTTCTTTCGAGTAATGTATATAGAAACCCACCTGATAAGTAAGAAAATGTTTCTCTACTAGTTGAAGTACTAAGTTATCCACCATTTCAGTTAACACGATACGGGCATCGATCGTATTATAATCGCGATAAAGAATCTGACTATTCGATAGTGATTTATTTTGGGGATGATAAGCCTTAATATCCGCTATCGTACAGGGTTCTCTTCCCCAAGCATGATCGATTAAATAGCCGGCATTTACACCAAATTCTTTATACAATACCCTCTCTTCTTTTGCTCTTATATCCGCCATATCACGGATATGTAATTTATGAAGGCGTTGTTCTATCCCATTATTAATTCTCCAAAAATCAGTTAAAGGAACGTGATGGGCTAACGTTTTTTGATAAGTCTCTTCATCTAAAAAGGCAAGATGGGAAGTATTTTTCTTCGCCATTATATCGAGCGCTACTTTGGCCAAATAAAGATTGGTTCCGATACCACAAGTAGCCGTAATTCCCGTTTCTCGATAAATCTCCGTTATTAACATTTGAGCAAGTTCAAACGCATTTTTTTGATACAATTTTAAATACGAAGTTACATCGAGAAACATCTCGTCAATCGAATACGGATGAATGTCTTCTTTCGCAATATATCTTAAATAAATTGCATAGATGGAAGCCGAATAAGCAATGTACTTTTTCATCCGCGGTTTTGCAATAATCGGGTGCACGTCTTTCGGAATTTCCCATATTCGACAACGATTTCTTATTCCTCTTGCTTTCATTTTAGGAGAAATCGCTAAACAGATGGCTCCTTTCGAACGTTCGGGATCTGCAACGATCAAATCCGTTTTAAATGGATCTAAATGACGTTCGACACATTCGACAGAAGCATAAAAAGTTTTTAGATCGATACAAAGATAAGTTCGCTCCATCTCCATCACCACTTTCATTTTAATACAAACATTTGTTTGTGTAAAGATGAAAACTTAAATTAGTAAAAATTAACAAAAAAACAGTTTATAAAAACTGTTTTAAATACGATTATTTTTTAGCTTTGGTTATTAAACTGATGACCCAAGCAATGGCACCTACGATTAAAAAGATATACGGATCATTTAAAATGGAATCCCCTCTAGCAGCATAATATAAATCCATACAACTATTTTTAAAGAGTCCTGTATCTCCACATGCTTTATCTTCTTCGTAAAGTAAATAAGCAAAAAAGAGAATGGCTGCAAGTCCTACAAAAAAGAACACTTTCGATACCGCCGAACCTTTTTTAGGAGGTACTACTACGGTTTGGGTCACCACGGTTGGACTCGGTTGTTCCACCGTTGTTGGCGACGTACTTTCCACCACATTTTCTTCGACTTCTACCTTTGCCCCACAATGTCTACAAAACTTAGCTGTCTTTGAAATTTCTTGTCCACACTCACTACAAAACATCACATTTACTCCCTTCGCTTTCATTATAAAAATTATTTTTAAAAGCGTCAATAGTTATCTTTTTGTTTCTTCGTAATCCTCTAAAAAGTTATGATAACTTCCTTTCTTTTTCGTTCCTACTACACAATTTAAATTAACGTTATCGAGCGCTTTAAAAATATTGTAATCGATATCGGGATTTTTCTTTTGCATGTTTTTTATTAATGTTTTCATCTCTTTACGTTTACTCATCTCTTCATCGATAGCACTTTTTTCGGTAAAACGACAAGCGCAGTTTAAAAAAGTCAACTGATTAAATTTTGCCCAAGCGATAATTGAATCTTCCTTGACGCGATACAATGGTCGAATCAATTCGAGTCCTTCAAAATTTTCACTGTGTAATTTTGGCATCATCGTTTTAATTTCAGCCCCATAGAACATCGATAGTAACGTCGTTTCAATCACATCGTTAAAATGATGTCCTAATGCAATTTTATTGCATCCTAATTCTTGTGCTCTACTATAGAGAAAACCTCTACGCATCCGGGCACATAAATAACAAGGACTACTTTCTACCTTCGATACCACTTCAAAAATATCACTTTCAAAAATCTCAATCGGAATATTTAAAATTTTAGCATTTTCGATAATCTTGTTCCGATTCGTTTCGGTATAACCAGGATCCATTACTACATAATGTGCTTGAAAAGGATATTTTCCATGGCGTTGCAATTCTTGAATACATTTGGCTAATAGAAAAGAATCTTTTCCTCCACTAATACAAACCATAATCACGTCGTTTTCTTGGATCAATTCACATTCCTGTACCGACTTCATGAATTTACTCCAAATTTCACGACGGAACTTTTTGATAATACTTCGTTCAATCTCTTGATATCTTTCCATGAAAAAGCCCCTTTCTATTTTTTATTTTTTCTTTCGTGCCGCTTATTATAGCACAAGATCATTGGTACCGCAATTATTTACGAAGACGTAACGAATTAAAAACGACGGTTAAACTACTAATGGTCATGGCAAGTCCTGCAAACATCGGATTCATTTCAATATGAAGTGGTCTAAAGAATCCCATCGCAATCGGAATCATCGCCATATTATAGAAGAAAGCCCAAAAGAGATTCTGTTTAATATTGCGCATTGTTTTTTTACTAATTGTAAAAAGTAACGGGATTTTTTCGAGATTATCTTGCATTAAAATGACATCGGAAGAATCTGCGGCAATATCGGTTCCACTATGAATACTGACTCCGACATCGCTTAAGGCAAGACTCGGTGCATCATTGATTCCATCGCCTACCATCATCACTTGGTGTCCTTCTTTGATGAGGTCTTGAATCACTTTTGTTTTTTCTTGCGGTAAAACATCGGCAATCACTTTATCCATTCCTACTTCTTTAGAAACGATAGTGGCCGTATTCGGATGATCTCCTGTCAATAAAATTACTTGCTTGTGTTGATTTTTCAACGCCGTTATCGTTTTTTTAGCATTCTCTCTTACGACATCTCTTACCCCAAAAAGAGCAATCACTTTTTTGTTTTCGATGTAGTAAACCAAACTATTTCCTTGTAAAGAGAGTTGTTCTTCTTCTTTTGCAAAAGGATTTTTAAGTTTTAATTTTGAAAGTAATTTATTATTTCCCACCTGAATTTCCGTCTTTCCTATTTTACCCGATAAACCAATTCCTTCGATCGTATGAAAATCGGTCACTGTTGGAAGTTCGTTTGTTCCTTCTTTTTCGATAAAAGCAGAAGCAATCGGATGGGTAGAATTTTTTTCAAGCGCAATTACTTTATTTAATATTTCTTGGTCAGATACGGTTCCCTTTTTGTAAAAGGCAGCTATTTTTAGGCGACCATACGTAAGTGTTCCCGTTTTATCGAATACTACTGTATCGATTTTTTGAACTTTTTCGAGGGTTTCATTTTGTTTAATTAAAATACCTTCTTTGGCGCATCTTCCTTCACTTACCACCATGGCAAGTGGGGTTGCAAGACCTAACGCACAAGGACATGCCACCACTAAAACACTGACGAACGAAGTAAATGCATTTTGAAAAGAATTTCCTAGAAGGAAGGCCCCGATCAATGTAAGGAGAGCTAACCCCATAATCGTAGGAACAAAATATGAACTTACTTGATCTGCTAACTTTTGAATCGGTGCTTTCGTATTGGTAGCTTCTACTACTAAACGGACGATTTCGGATATGGTCGAATCTTTTCCAATTCGCTTAGCTTCGTACTCCACCATTCCGTCCACAAGTATACTTCCTGCTAAAACCGTATCCCCTTCTCCTTTTTTAGAGGGCATCGATTCCCCAGTAATAAATGCTTCATCCAAATACGCGGTTCCTTTGGTAATGACCCCATCCACGGCAATTTTCATACCGGTCTTCCCGACTAAAATGGCTCCTTTCGTAATCTCATCCAACGTGACCTCTTTGGTTTCTTTTCCTTCTTTTAACAAAGCCATCGAAGGCGTAATTTGAACTAATTCTTTTAAAGCTTCTTTAGTCTTTTCTTTACTTTTCGAATCGATGTACCTTCCTAATTTAATAAAGAATAAAATCATTACACAAGATTTGAAGTAAAGGTCGTGGACGAGCATATGGTTTCCATTTAAAATACCATAAACGGACCATAGACTATAACCAAAACTAGCGATTACTCCCATCGATACTAACGTATCCATATTTGGGGTTTTATGATATAAGTTTTTAACTCCACTTTGAAATATATCTTTTCCGTACATAAAAAAGATAAGCGTTAAAAATAATAACGTAAAAGTATAGTTAAGTGGATATTTCATCGGATCTAAATAAGGAAGCGTTGGTAAATTTACCATTGGTCCCATCGAAATGTATAAGGTAAATACCGCTAAAACACCAAAAACAATTAAAGGAACCAACGATTTTTTCTTACCGTTTTCTTCTTTTTTAGGATCATATACCCCTAAACTGGTAAATCCCGCTTCTTCGACAAAACGATCTAAATCCTTTAATGTTAATCCTTCGTATTCAATAAAAGCTTGTTGTAGTACTAAATTAACCGTAGCCTTATGAATTCCTTTTTGTTTGTTTAAATATTTTTCAAGTCCTACCGAGCAGGCACTACAACTCATACCTCCAATTTTTAAAATTGTTTTTTGCATCGTTTCCCCCTCTAATCTAACGTTTTAATTAAGTCCATCACTTCATCCATAATGGTTACTTTTCCTTTTTGTACTTCTTCGACGACACAAGTCGATAAATGTTCTCTTAAAATTTCATTTCCTACGCTTTTTAACGATTTTTCAATGGCCGACATTTGAATTAAAATATCTCCACAATAACGATCCATCTCAATCATATTCGTAATACCACGCACTTGCCCTTCAATGGTCTTTAACCGTTTAATCATTTTTTGTTTATCTTCTTCCGAACGTTTTTTTGTTTTATAATCTTTCATATTATCACCCCTTTCAATATACTACCCCCTAGGGGTGTTGTCAACTGTTTTTGTAAATAAAAAAAGTAAATCGTTTAGATTTACTTCTATTCACTAAAGAGTTGATTAAATAATTCTTGTTCATCGTTTAAAATTTCTTCGGTAAGCTCGGTTCTCGAACCTTTTTGATTCTTCGAAATACCTGTTTCTGCTTTCGCTACCTTACCCTTTTTTACATACATAAAGGTAGGAGCACCAATTCTTTTTTCGCCGACACTTACTGTATTTCCATCGGCATCGGTCAATTGATAATCGGATAAGAACTCACTCGCCTTTTCTAATATTCTATGATAAGCACCAATTCCTTTCGATACTTCGACTGGGTTTCCATCTTCATCTAATTCGTACACATCTCTTATTACTTCGGTGTGATCATCTCCACCCCAAATATCGACGTAATAAATCGTCTCAATCTTTTTCTCGTTCGCTTGTTCAATCGCTTTTTCAATTACACTACGGCACCAAGGACAGTAGGCAGAACCAAAATAAACGTAGAAAGTTTCATTGTTATTTATCTTTTCTACAATCTCTTCTGTCGTCGCATAGACAAATGGATTGTTTTCGTTAATCGTAATTGTTCGGTGTTCTTGTCCTGAACTATTCGATGTTTCATTTAACTTCTCGTACTCTTCTTTAAATTTACGCGCATCTTCTTGGTTATTTCGAATTAATCCGTTTTCACATCCGGTAAGAAATATAACACCTACAAAGGCAATTACTACTAAAAACCATCTTTTCATCTTCATCACACGTCCTATCTTTTTAATTATAACATACTCTTTACTTTAAAAAAAAGACTAATTTTAAAAATTAGTCTTTCTTACTAAGCTACTTCGATTAGTTCGTACTCTTTTGTTCCGATTCCTAGTTCTTCGGCCGCATCAATGGTATGCGTTCCATGTCTTGAATTAATCCGTTCTAGTAAATGGTCACGACCTGGATCATCCGAAGATTTAACTAAATCAATACAAGCTTGATCGATTGCTACGGGATCGGTTGAAGCTAAAATACCAATATCTTTCATACAAGGATCTTCGGCAACATTGCAGCAATCACAATCGACCGACATATTGCACATTACATTAATATAGGCGATATGATCTTTAAAATGATTCACTACCGAAGATGCGGCATCGGCCATCGACTCTAAGAATTTATCTTGATCTTGACGGAACATATCTTCGTAAGATCCATCATTACCACAGCAATGGATGTAACGTTTTCCTTTACCTGACGCAACTCCAATAGAAAGTTGCTTTAAAGCACCTCCGTAACCACCCATCGGATGTCCTTTAAAGTGCGATAGTACTAACATCGAATCATAATTCTTTAAATTTTTTCCAACATAATTTTTCTTGATTACTTTTCCGTTCGGAATTTCTAATACATCGTCCGGTCCCTCACTATCCATGATATCGACATTAAAATACGTAGACCACTCGTGTTCTTTCATTAGTTCCAAATGTTTTTCAGTCGTATCCCGTGCCCCATCGTAGGCCGTATTACATTCTACGACAGTCCCTTGTACCTTTTCAATCATCGGTTTCATAAATAAGGGACGCAAATAGTTTTGGTTCCCCCTTTCTCCAGAATGTACCTTTACAGCGACTTTTCCCGGTAACTCACGTCCTAATTTTTGATACAACTTAACGACGCTTTCAGGGGATAAATCTCTCGTAAAATATACTTTTGCTTTTTCCATTTTTATCTTCCTTTCTTTCTTTTATTATACCCGAATTTCGTTTTATAAACAAGTCTACTTGTGACTCACCAGTTGATAACTATCGTCAATTAATGGTTCGATTTGACTCATTTTTATATGATTATCGAGTAGAATCGTCAACCAATACTTTTTATTCATATGGTAAGCTGGGAAAAAATTTTTATGATCAATCAGTTTTTCGATGACGAGTGGATCTTCTTTTAAATTTAAAACGTCGACTTTTTCTTCGCCCTCGATTCCTAACGATTTACAAGCTATTTTCATAATCAGTCCAAACCATTTTCCTTGACTGTTTTTAAACGTACCGGAAGTTTTCTCATCTTCCCAAGGATAAGCGATATCCACTTGATATTTTGATTTGATATAATTAATAATTTCTTGTCTTAAAGCATTACTTTCAAAACAGTTTACTAAAACCGCCTGTTTTAAAGTCTCAACTTTATCTCTAATTTCGCCAACATAGGCACCTACTGCATTTTTTACTTGATATAAAATATACGGTTCCTTATCTACTTTATCAAAAACTTGTGTATCAAATTGATCTTTTCCAATCGTAAAGACGACAAAAAGATTTTCATCTAAATCTTGTTTTAATACATATTGTTTTCCGTTCTTTACAAATCCGTATGCGATCAGTTTTTCTTCTTGTAACGTATAAGTATCTAAAAGTGCCCTTGCCATAAACATTCACTCCTACTTTATTATAACATAAAAAGTAAGCTTGCTACTTACTTTTACAGATTAACTGCTCCTAATAAAATGATACCAATCATGACCAGGGCAATCACAAAATATTCTTTCCAAGATAACTTCTCTTTTAAGAAAATACGGGAAAGTATAATCGACACAATACTATAGGCCGAAATCGTTGCCGATGCAATCATTCCATTTCCTTCGAGGGCATAAACATAAGTAAATTGTCCTAAAGTTTCAAAAATCGCTGCCGCACCTTTCTCTTTCTGTTTTTTCCATTCAATCTTTTCTTTCTTTATAAAACGAAGAAAAATAAATATTAAAATCGCTCCTATTAAAAACGTTAATTCATACGAAGTGTTGGCTACATTCTCTAGGGTTCCTTCCGTTACTTGTACTAACGGAGTCGTTTCAATACTATCTAAATAGTACGCGTCAAAAAACGTTCCTAACGCATCGATGATACAGTAAAAAATAGGAATTAAAAAAGCAATAAAACCGATTTTATATTTCTTACTATCCACTTCGTTATCTTGTTTTGATTTCTCGAATACACCGAGCATAAAGATTCCTACACTAATTAAAATAATTGCAACAGCACTGACGGTATCCAACGTCTGATTCAAAAAGATGAGACAAAGTAAGGCAGCTACAGCACCCGAAGAATTTTGAATCGGAGAAGAAATCGATAATTCCAAATAACGTAATCCATAATAACCGATCGTCATCGATAACATATACATAAATGAAACTGGTAAATAAATTAAGATATTTTGGAAATTATAATTCATGTTCGTTGTAAGTAACATAAAGATTGCATGAATTCCCATGACGAGGCCTACCATCATCGATGTTTTTAAATGACTGTATTTTTCTTTCTCGTTGGCTCCCTTTTTATAAAATAAATCGGCAACTCCCCAACTAATCAAAGTTGTTAATGTACATATAAACCACATTTTTTTACTCCCTTTCTATCTGTTTGTCTTTAACCATACTCATTATATACGAAATATTTCATCCGACACAAGTATAATTTATAATAATTAAAAAATTGTATATAATAAAAACCAGAAGAAAATTTTTAAAATGTGTAGTTGTAAATGATGTGAGACCAAAAAGTAAAAAAAATTAAAGTGATATGATATAGTAAAAATGATAAT
>CANRCR010000012.1 GCA_947629165.1 uncultured Bacilli bacterium | reverse complement strand
TTGCCTCAATAGCTCAGTTGGTTAGAGCACTTGACTGTTAATCAAGGGGTCCTAGGTTCAAGTCCTAGTTGGGGCGCCATCGTATATATAAGGAACGAATTTGATTTGTTCCTTTTTTCTTTGGTATTTTATAAAAAGTATGATATGATAATGAGTAGGTAGTAAAGAGGTGGTACTGTGAAAAAGAAAGACGTAAAAGAGTCTGAAAAAAAAGCAGTTGAAGAAAAAAAAGTGAAAGAGCCTGAAAAAAAAGTAGTTGAAAAAACGAAAGTGAAAGAACCTGTAAAAAAAATAGATGAAGAAGAAAAAGTGAAAGAAGTAATCGTTGAAAAAAAAGTAGGATTTAACTTTATAGAAGTTGTAATTATTATGATTATTACTTTAATTGCGGGTGGACTTGTAGGTGCTTTTATCGTATCTTCTGCGAATAAAAATGATTTTCCATTGTTAGATTCTGGAGAAAGTGTTCCTAGTGAATTAGCGGAATTTATTCAAGTTTATAATGAGATTAAAGAGAACTATTACGATGAAATTGATGGAAAAGAATTAATGGAAGCCGGTATTGCTGGTTTGATTGACTATTTAGGAGATCCTTTCTCTACTTATATGGATAAAGAAGAATCTGATGAATTTAATCAGCAAGTAAATGGTTCTTATGTAGGAATTGGTGCTGAGGTTACCAAATTAGAAGACGGAACGATTCAAATTGTTACTTTATTTGATAATGGGGCAGCAATCAATGCTGGATTAAAAGTAAAAGATCAAATTGTCGCTGTAGAAGATCAAGATGTGACTGGTATGGAACTCGATGATATTTCAGACTTATTACAAGGTGTTGAAGGTACCAGTGTCAATGTGACTATTATTCGAGATGGAGAAACAAAGGTTTATTCGCTTGTTCGTAGAAAAGTAGATATTCCCTCTGTAACGAGTGACGTAATCGAAAGAGATGATCATAAAATTGGTATGATTGTAATCGATATTTTTGCTGAAAACACTTATACGCAGTTCGAACAAGAATTATTACGGTTGCAAACAAAGGAAATTGATTCTTTGATTATCGATGTACGTGGTAATACGGGTGGACATCTATCGGTTGTCGAAAATATAGCTTCTTTATTTGTTCCAAAAGGTGAAATTATATATCAATTGGAAACCAAAGGTATTAAACAACCCATTTTTTCTACCCATGTATCGGATTTTAAACTTCCCGTGGTCGTTTTAATGAATCGTGGAAGTGCTTCCGCTTCTGAAATATTAGCTGCAGCATTAAAAGAGTCTTACGGCGCTACTTTAGTGGGAGAAACAACTTTTGGAAAAGGAACGGTACAAACTACGCGTACTTTAAGTAGTGGAGCTCAAATTAAATATACAATTCAAAAATGGTTAACACCGAATGGAAACTGGATAAACGGAGAAGGAATTAAACCGGATATCGAAGTATCCCTTACGAGTGAAGATATCGTAAATGGTAAGGATACCCAGTTAGATAAAGCCATTGAAGTACTTACAGAAAAGTAAGTACTTTTTTTTAAAAGAAAATTAGCACTCTATGTTGACAAGTGCTAAAAAAGGCGTATAATAGGGGTAGAAAGAAAGGGTGATACTATGTTTTCCAATGAAGAAAAAGAAGAAGATGTTTTCGAAAAGTATGGACGTAATATTACAGAACAAGCTAAATCTGGAAAGATTGATCCGGTTATTGGCCGTGATGAAGAAATTCGTTCTATTACACGTGTGCTTTCTCGTAAAACAAAGAACAACCCCGTATTAATTGGGGAACCTGGTGTTGGTAAAACAGCGATCGTCGAAGGCTTAGCCTTACGTATTATTAAAGGAGATGTTCCTAATTCACTCAAAGATAAAATGATTTTTGAACTCGATATGGCGGCTTTAATTGCTGGAGCAAAATATCGTGGTGAATTTGAGGAACGTTTAAAAAAAGTACTCGATGCCGTGAAAAAAAGTGATGGTAATATCATTCTATTTATCGATGAAATTCATACGATTGTAGGTTCGGGTAATATGGAAGGGGCGATGGATACTTCGAATATTTTGAAGCCATTACTAGCGCGTGGTGAAATCCATGTTATCGGTGCTACTACTTTGAATGAATATCGGAAATATATCGAAAAAGATGGCGCTTTGGAACGACGTTTTCAAAAGGTAAAAGTATCGGAACCAACCGTCCTCGATACCATTACTATTTTACGTGGATTAAAAGAACGCTTTGAGATTCATCATGGTGTTCGTATAAGTGATCGCGCTTTAGTTGCGGCTGCTACGTTATCCAACCGTTATATTACGGATCGTTTTTTACCCGATAAAGCCATTGATTTAGTCGATGAAGCTTGTGCTACTATTCGTGTTCAAATGGATTCTGTTCCCACTGAACTTGATTGCCTAACACGTGAAATTATGCGCCTTGAAATTGAACGACAAGCCATCAAAAAAGAAAAAGATGCGGCCTCTAAAAAACGTCTTGATGAAATTGAATTTGAGTTAAATGCGAAACGTGGAAAAGAACATGAATTAAAAGAAGCCTGGGAAAATGAAAAAGCTGTCTACGAACAAATTAAAGAGAAGAAAAGTGAACTAGAACGAGCTCGGTTTGAATTAGAACAAGCGGAAAATGAATATGATTTGGAAAAGGCCGCTCGTCTTCGTCATGGCGATATTCCGGTTTTAGAAAAGGAATTAGATAAATTGACGCAACAGGAGAAAAATCAAATTTTAAGTGATACGGTCGATGAAGAATCGATTGCAAATATTATTTCTCGATGGACGAATATTCCGGTTACTAAATTGATGAGTGGTGAGAAAGAGAAACTTTTACATTTGGAAGAGAATTTAGCTAAACGAGTCATTGGTCAAGAGGAAGCACTTCGTCTTGTAAGTGATGCTATTTTGCGTAGTAGAAGTGGTATTAAAGATCCTAATCGACCTATCGGTTCGTTCCTATTTTTAGGTCCTACCGGTGTCGGTAAAACGGAAGTGGCACGTAGTTTAGCATATGAACTCTTCGATGATGAAAAACACATGATTCGGATTGATATGAGCGAATATATGGAAAAGTTTAGTGTTTCTCGTTTGATCGGTTCTCCTCCTGGCTATGTCGGTTATGAAGAAGGAGGACAATTGACGGAAGCCGTTCGTCGTAATCCTTACAGTATCGTTTTATTTGATGAAGTAGAAAAAGCCCACCCAGAAGTATTAAATTTGTTACTTCAAATCTTAGATGATGGTCGTGTTACCGATTCGAATGGTCGTACAGTAGACTTTAAAAATACGATTATTATTATGACAAGTAATTTAGGTAGTGAACATATTTTAGAAGGACATAAGGAATTAGTTGAAGCGGAAGTAAAACAACATTTTCGTCCTGAATTTATTAACCGTATTGATGAGGTAATTGTTTTTAACTCGCTTACGGAAGCAAATCTATCTCTTATTTTGGATAAAATTATGAAAGATATCGAAAGACGTCTTGTCGATCAAGATATTCATTTCGTCTTAACCGATTCGGCTCGGAAATATCTTTTGGAGCAAGGATATGATGTCGCTTATGGAGCCCGTCCTTTAAAACGAATTACCAGTCGTACGATTGAAACTATTATCTCTAAGAAATTAATTCAAAATGAAATTAATTATGGCGATACGGTCACCATCGATTACCAAAACAATCAATTTGTAGTAACGACAAAAGAACTCTAATCAGAGTTCTTTTTTTCGGCAATTATAGTTAATTGCCTTCCTTTCTCATGGGGCATACAAGTAGTCAGTATCAGATAATCTTTTTTCGGATTGGTAAAGAAATGAATGGACCCTGTCTTGGGATCATTTAAACGTTCGACTACTTTATAGGTATAGGTGTTATTTTTATATAAAAGGAGCAATATATCATATATTTGTATTTGATCTAAATTTTGAAAGTAGGCCATCGCTCCTGTTCCAGAATGACCTGCTATTAGAACGATTCCAGGTGTTTGATCCGGAAGATCCGAAGTAGGTAAGAAAATTATATTTTTTGATAAATCATTTTCTTTACTATTTTTAGCATAAAGATTTCTTTGAAAATGTATTTTAGGTATCACTAATGTTGCTAGTGGTTTCTCTTCTATCTCCTCTTTGATTGGAGTTACTCCATTCCAAGTAATCTTTTGTATGCTATTTTCGTTTCTTTCGACGGTATTGTTCATTGTTAACAATAGTATTAGGAGTGCTCCAAGGAGTATTCGAAATAGATATTTGAACATGAATCGATTGATCCTCTTCTTCTAATCCTGTATCGGGTACTTCAACGGTATGTTCTTCTAGTTTTTGATTTTCAAAATAGATAATTACTTGGCGATGATTATCATCGATCGTAAATTCAAAAGGTTCTGTATTTAATAAGTAACCGGTAGGAGCCATTTGCTCTTCAAGAAGATACGTACCATACGAAAGATTTTCGATGGTAAGACATCCTTCTTTATCTGTTTTATAAGTGCCAATTACTTTGCCGGTTTCTTTTTCCTTTAAAAGAAAAGTAATATTTTTTTCTTTAATTCTTTCTTTTGTCGCTTGATCGATTTTATATAGGATACCTGTTCCTTGTTTTTCTTGATTAAATTTATAAAATATTTGCTCTTTTTTATCTTCGGTTACCTGAATTATAAAGTCTTCCACTTTTTCATAATTATCTGGACCATTTAGTTGTTTTACTGTATACGTTCCATAAGGTAAAGTAATTTCCAGTTCACCATTTTGATCGGTCGTTTCTTCGAATACTTTTTCTCCTTTTTGATTATAGAAACCAAAGGTAATTGCTTCTTCTTTTTTCCAACCTTTTTCTTCGGTTCCATAAAATTTTATAATTTTAATTTTATTTTCAATTACTTTATTTTCAAACAAAACCGTTTGTTGTTGTTTTGATTTGGTAAGCGTTATGGTAATTGTTTTGTCATTTAGAAGATATCCTATCCCACTTGTTCTTTCTTTCAGAATATAAGTACCAATTTTAAGATTTTTAAAGGAGGCTTCTAAGGACTCATCGAGCGTTACACTTTGAATTAGATTATTTTTTTCATCGTATAGATCAAAGATACTTCCTTTCAGTTCGGCATCTCCTTGTGCTTGATTCGTTTTGGTATCTTGATCTATTTTTTTAACTTTTATTTCTCCTCCTTTTATTTCTATCGGAATACTTAGTTTTAATTCTTCATAACTTCCAATCGATAAAAAGTCTTGTTTTTCAGGATGTCGGTAAATAATCGGAGGCGTATCGAATCGTTGGTCTTTCTTTTGTAAGGTAATTGTCTCTTTACCAACACTTTTTGTTGTTATCTTGAGCGTATTCTCTTTTTTCTCTATTTTTATATGGGATGTATTCGATATTACTTGATAATCCGCTAGCACTCTATTTAAATCATTTAAAGTAATACTTTCTCCTAATGCCAAGGTTAATTTTGTTTGATTAAAATTAGGTAATGTTTGATGGGCTTTTACTAGATCTTTAATTTCTTTCATCTCGGTGTCGTATTGATTGGTTCTATTTCCATTTAATTGATCGGTAAAATAGAAGTCTGCTTCTTTATCTACTTCTTGCCATATTAACACTTGAGTAATATAGTACCATTTACTATCCGTATGATTTCCATATTGATATCCATAGTAAGCAATTAAGGCGATTTTATTTAGTGTTTCTTCTTTTAACGAATGAATATCGATTGCATCTTCATACGTTACTCCTTCATCGACTTCTGCCCAGGGTTCGATGCAATAGACAAATTGTCCATCTTGTCTTCTTAAAAAACGCGCTTGTTGGTAACGAATTCGTCCATTCTTTTCTTTGTTTATCCACAAATTTGGAATATATTCTCCTTCTTTAAACTTTGTAGAAGCATAAACTAAATTTGGAACAAAAAAGGAAAGAAGTAGGGCAAGTATACTACCTATTAAAATTTTCTTTTTCATTTTTTCTCCTTTTCTATCCATTTTTTGTAAACGGATGTGCCTTACTATAAAAGGTCATGAAAAGGATTGCAAATCGCTTTTTTTTAGATTTTTCGTTGTTTTATATTCAAAAAATGATAAAGTCCCGTACCTTTTTTTATTTCTATTACCTTATTTTGTCTTATAATTTATATTTATAAGTTTTTAAAAAATTTTTTGAAGCACTCTTTTGCTAGTTATCTTTACAAAAACATTATATAATAAGAATGGAGGCGATTATTATGACTGATATCGAAATAGCTCAAAGTAAGGATATGAAACCAATTTCATCGATTGGAAAGAAGTTAGGCCTTACGGTAGATGCACTCGAATATTATGGCAAGTATAAGGCTAAAGTGGATCCTACTTTTGTAGATAAAGATAAAAAAGGAAAAATTATTTTGGTAACGGCTATTTCTCCTACTCCGTATGGGGAAGGGAAGACGACTGTTACGATTGGACTACACGATGCTTTATGTGCACTAACAAAAGATTCTTTAGCTGTATTACGGGAACCTTCTTTAGGGCCAGTATTTGGTTTAAAAGGAGGCGCTACCGGAGGAGGATACAGTCAAGTCGTACCGATGGAAGATATTAATCTTCATTTTACCGGTGATTTTCATGCAATTACTTCGGCTAATAATTTATTATGTGCTGCTATCGATAATCATTTGTACTTTGGCAACGAATTACAATTAGATCCTGCTACTATTTCTTTTGCACGATGCCTCGATGTTAATGATCGTGCTTTACGTAGTATTACGATTGGCGAATCTTCTTCGAAAGAAATTCGTCGTAAGGATCATTTCAATATTACGGCAGCGAGTGAAATTATGACTATTTTTTGCTTGGCTTCGGACTTGGAAGATCTAAGAAGACGAATTGATCAAATCTTTATCGGTTACACTTTTGATAAAAAACCTATCTATGCGAAAGATTTGCATGTTAGTGGATCTATGGTCGCTTTATTAAAAGATGCTTTTAAACCGAATTTAGTGCAAACGTTGGAACATAATCCAGTGCTTATTCATGGGGGACCATTTGCTAATATCGCGCATGGATGTAATAGTTTGGTAGCTACCAAACTTGGAATGCGTCTTTCGGATTATGTTGTCACCGAAGCAGGATTTGGATCGGACTTAGGCGCTGAAAAGTTTTGTGATATCAAGTGCCGTACCGGAAATATTCAACCTTCTTGCATGGTTTTAGTTGCAACGATTAAAGCATTAAAATACCATGGAGGAGTATCGAAGGAAGAAATTTTAAAAGAAAATGATGCAGCTGTTTCAAAAGGACTTTGTAATTTAGAAGCGCATTTATCGAATCTTCAAAAATTTGGTGTACCGGTGGTGGTTGCTTTAAATCGTTATCAATCGGATACGGAGAAAGAAGTTGATTTAGTTCGTTCTTTTTGTCAACAAGCACAGGTTCCTTTTGAAGTTTGTACCAGTTATTCCGACGGAGGAAAGGGTGCTATCAACCTTGCTCAAAAAGTACTTACTTCTATGGAAAAGCCTTCCCACTTTTCGTATCTATATCCCCTTGAATCTGATATAACCGATAAACTTTCTATTCTAGCAAAAGAGATTTATCATGCTAATCATGTTCATTACAGTACGGAAGCTCTCAATCAAATTGCTCTTTTGCACGAAATAAAACAAAATAATCTTCTAATTTGTGTTGCAAAGACACAATATTCGTTATCAGACGACCCTAAAAAGTTAGGAAATCCAACGGATTACACGTTAGAAGTTACGGGGGTTGTTCTATATCTGGGAGCTGGTTTTATAACGGTTTTACTAGGCAATATGATGACTATGCCAGGACTTCCTCAACATCCTAATTACGAACAAATCGATTGTATTGATGGAAAAATAAAAGGTTTATTTTAGTATAAAAAACGTTTATTGGGAAAAGATAATCCTAGGTGATTGTATGGAGGGTTATCTTTTTATTTTGGGAAAAGGCTTAGTTTCGGTTATCGTTTTATTTTTACTTACTAAAATGATGGGACGAAAACAAGTTGGACAAATGAATTTATTCGATTATGTTATTGGTATTACGATCGGATCACTTGCTGCTGAAATGACTTTAAATCCAGAAATAAATTTTTTTGAGGGAATTTTTTCACTCGTTATTTATGCGATGGTAGCTTTATTCATTTCAATACTTACGATGAAAAGTATTAAATCTCGTCGGTTTTTTATTGGAAGTCCACTTATTTTAATTCAAAACGGCGAAATTTTAATGAAGAATTTGAAAGTAGCTAAAATCGATATTAACGATTTGTTACAAGAAGCACGTAATAATGGTTATTTCGATTTATCTCAAGTCGAATTTGCTTTAATGGAAGGAAATGGTAAAATTAGTTTCCTATTAAAAAGCAAATATCAACCGGCCACCTTAAAAGATTTAAAAATAAAAGCGAATTATCAAGGGCTTTGTGCAAATTTGGTCATTGATGGTAATATTATGGATCAGAATTTAACGATGATTAAACATGATCGGTCGTGGTTGTGTACGCGTTTAAAAAACGAAGGCTACGACAATATCGAAGATTTGCTACTAGTTATTTGTGATAGTAATGAGAAATTAACGGTTTTTAAGAAGAATAAAAGCAAGACCTCTTTACAAGTGTTTGAATAGTTATGCGATATCTTTTAAAATTAAGCCTAATCAGGGCTTTTTTCTTGACAAAAAGATAGGAAAAGTCGTAATATAAAAAAGAATGAACGAAGGAGGAGACAAAGATGGACAAAGCGATGACGTCCCACGAGTGGCTTACCAAAGAATTACTTACTGTGCCAAATTTTTTGACGTCCCTTCGAATTCTTGGAACCTTTTATTTAATAACCCATCTCGTTGCCTTTGGACTTACTCCAATGACTCTTTTTGGTATCACTTCGGCGTGGGTATTACCCCTTCTTGCCAGTGCTATCGTTTTAACAGATACACTCGATGGCTTTATTGCAAGACATTTTCATTGTACTTCCAAATTAGGAAGTGCCTTGGATGCTTTTGCCGATAAAGTATTCAATTGGGGGATTGCCTTCACGCTTTTATTCACTGGCGTACTTCCCGTTACTAGTTTACTTTTATTAGCACCGACTATAGTTCGTGATATTTATGTTGCTTCGGTTACCGCCATCGATAAATTAGAAGATGGCAAATTTAAAATTCAAAAAAGAACGATTCAAGGTGAAAAAACGGAAGATAAGACCCCTCCTTTCTTTTTAGGCGATGGTATGCTTCCAACGATTTATGGAAAAGCCAAGATGTGGCCTATGTCGATTGCAATTATCAGTGGTCTTCGTTATGGATATCAGTTATCGGGCAACTACTTATTTCCTGTCTTTTCGGTTTTAGCGGATGCGTGTTCGATTGTCGATCTTTTTGCCGTATCGAAAAACGCTCGGTTACGAAGGGAAAATCGAAAAGAGGAATTAGTTCAGTTAACTACTTTTAAAGAAGGTTCTTCTTCGAAAAAAAAAACAAATGAAAAGAGTCGGTTGTTAACTCCAAAAGTGGCACTTCAATCGGTTCGGACCTTCGATTTACCAAAGCAAAGAAAGGTTCCTACGGAAGAACAATGTGCGCTTATCGATCAGCAACTTTCACTTTTAGAACAAGCCGATACTTCTATGGAGCGTGGAAAGGCACCTTATCAGAAAAAATAATGGGTTACGGTTACGAAATACCGTGCCCTTTTTGATTGATTTTCTTTTTATTTCGTTCTATACTTATATATAGAATGGAGGTGCCTATGATACAGATTTATCAAAAATTAGAACAACATAAAAAATTAAATACTTTAGAAAAAATTGAATCCGGTTGTTGGGTTCATTTAACCAATCCTACGGAAGAAGAAATATCACTCGTAGCCGATCAATTAAAAATCGATTCTAGTTTATTAGTGTCGATTCTCGACGATGAAGAACAACCTCGTCTCGATGAAGACGATGAATGTCAGTTAGTAATTATTGATGTTCCAAAACATTATATACGTCATGAAGCATCTCAAGTAAAAACTAATCCTTTAGGAATTCTATTAGTACGAAATCAGTACATTTTAACGATTTCAAAGCAGGAATTTCGTTTTATGACCGAGTTCCAAGAAGATAAAGTAAAAGGTTTTTATACCGATCATAAAAGTAGATTTGTGATTCAGATTTTATATCAAGTAGCCCTTTATTATTTACGTTGTTTAAAGCAGATTAATCAAGCGATGGAAGAAACGGAAGATTTGATGTTTTCTTCTACTTCGAATCAGGATTTAGCTAAAATGCTTTCTTTGGAAAAGACCCTTGTGTATTTTTCTACTTCTTTAAGAGAAAATGAGGTGGTTTTAGAAAAGATGTCGAAAGGGAATATTATTCCTTTGTTTGAAGAAGATCAAGATTTATTAGAAGATGCGATTATTGAGAATCGACAAGGCATTGAAATGGCTAGTCTTTATCGAGAAATCTTAAGTAGTATGACGGATGCTTTTGCTACCATTATTTCTAATAATCTAAATAATGTAATGAAGTTTTTAACTTCGATTACGCTTGTTATTTCAATTCCGACGATGATCTTTTCGTTCTTTGGAATGAATATTCCATTTGGACCACTTGGAACAAGTCCAATGTCGGTTTCGATTATGATTGTTATATCTTTGTTAATATCCATACTTATTACTTGGATTTTAAAGAAAAAGAATATGTTGTAAAAGGAGGATAAAAATGAAATTAGATGGAAAAATTGCTTATGTTACGGGTGGTGCTATGGGAAATGGTTTAGGCGTTGTTAAAATGTTTTTAAAATATGGCGCTACCGTAGTAATTGCCGACTATAACGAACGTGTTTTTGAGGTAGAAGAAGTATTAAAAGAAAAAGGGTATCCGGTTAAAGCCTATCTTTTAGATATTCGTGATAAAGCAAAGATTGAAGAATCGGTTACGGATGTTATTCGACAATACGGAAGAATTGATATTTTAGTCAATAATGCCGGTGTTGCCAAAATAGAACCTTTTCTTACTATGAGTGATGAAACAAGAGATTATCATTTCGATATTAATATTAAAGGCGCTTGGAATGTTACCAAAGCGATTCTTCCTTACATGGTAGAGAATAATTATGGAAAGATTATTAATCTATCGTCTGTTACCGGACCGATGGTTGCAGATCCTGGAGAAGTGGCCTATGCGACAACCAAAGCAGCACTGATTGGTTTTACAAAAGCTTTAGCTCGGGAGTATGCTTCTTCGCATATTAATGTTAATGCCATTTTGCCTGGCTATATTAAAACACCGATGGTACAAGGAATTGCGGAAGACTCTAATAAAGAGGATCCAAAGAGTGTCATCGATGCTATCAGTCAAGCTATTCCGATGGGAAGACTTGGTAAGATTAACGAATTAGGTGAATTGGCTGCTTTTTTAGCTAGTGAAGAATCTAGTTATATTACCGGAAGTGAATTTGTTATCGATGGAGGAAGTACGCTTCCAGAAACAGTTAGTGTCGGACAATAAAATCTTTTCTTTTCGATAAAAAAGTAGTATAATAAGGCCATAAATGAGGTGATGGAGTGTGTAAAATGAAAGGATATACCTTTGATTTTATGCGCTTCTTTTTCTTTATCCTATTTCATACGATGAAAAGAGGTGAAAAAATGGCAGAAGTATGGATTGTTTTTTGTCTCATTTTAGTAATCATCGAACTTACGACGGTTAATCTCGTTAGTGTTTGGTTTGCATTTGGTGCTTTGGTAGCATCGATTGTTTCTATTTTTACCGATCAAATTATTATTCAAGTAGGTGTATTTGTCGTTACGAGTATTCTTGCCTTTTTGGCGATTCGTCCACTTGCACATAAATATATTTTACCGAAGGTTGAAAAAACAAATTTAGATCGTGTTATTGGAAAAATAGGACTTGTCACCGAACCGATTACGCGTTTAGAACCGGGCGAAGTAAAAGTCGATGGAAAACGTTGGTCGGCCATTGCCAATAAGAAAATTAAAAAAGATAGTAAAGTTGAGATACTTGCAATTGATGGCGTTAAACTAGTAGTAAAAGAAATCAAGGAGGAAGAGGAAAAATGATTTGGGTTATTCTAGTTGTTTTATTAATTATTTTTGCTTCTGGAGTACGTATTGTACCCCAAGCGAGAGCGGTGGTTGTCGAGCGTTTAGGAGCATACCATCGTACTATGCAAACCGGACTTCACTATGTGATTCCTTTCTTAGAACGTATTTCTTCGAATGTCAGTTTGAAGGAAATTGTTCAAGATTTTGATCCCCAACCTGTTATTACCGAGGATAATGTTACGATGCAAATCGATACGGTTGTCTACTATTCAATTACCGATCCTAAACTATATACGTATGGAGTAGAAAATCCGATTAGTGCTATCGAGAATTTGACCGCTACTACGTTGCGTAATATTATCGGTGATTTAGAACTCGATGAAACACTAACGTCTCGTGATATTATCAATTCTAAGATGCGTGCTATTTTGGATGAAGCTACGGATCCTTGGGGAATAAAAGTAACTCGTGTCGAAGTAAAAAATATTATTCCACCACGTGATATTCAAGAAGCGATGGAAAAACAAATGCGTGCTGAACGGGAACGTCGTGAAGCAATTCTTAAAGCTGAAGGAGAAAAGAAAGCGGCTATCTTGATTGCCGAAGGAGAAAAAGAAAGTGCTATTTTAAGAGCCGATGCAAAAAAAGAAGCGCAAATTCGGGAAGCTGAAGGAGAGGCTCAAGCAATTATTCGCGTACAGGAAGCAAATGCGCAAGGAATTAAAATGATTCGGGAAGCAAAAGCCGATGAAGCTTATTTAAAACTTAAGAGTTATGAAGCTATGGAAAAAGTAGCCAACGGGCAAGCTACTAAAATAATTGTTCCAAGTGAACTTCAAAATTTAGCAACCTTTGGTACAGTTCTTAAAGAGACCATGGCATCGACCGAAAAGAAAAAGTAACCACAAGTTACTTTTTTTTTGACTAGAAACACTTAAAAAACTTGAATCGCTTTTTTAATTATTTTATAATAAATATATAAGAATAGCGAAGGCTAAAGAAGGAGATGTTTATATGGGTTTTATTAAAGCTTTTGCAGGTGCGTTAGGAGGTACTTTTGCCGATCAATGGAAAGATTACTATGCTCCTAAACAAGGCATTTCTGCAACGGTTGCACTTTCGAGAGCTGTTCCTTATGGAACGAATAACGGACGTGGAGAAAATACGAAAGGATCGGAACATATCATTACGAATGGAAGTAAGATTGTCGTACCCGAAGGAATGGCTTTGGTCACTTTACAAGATGGTGCCATTACTGGATTGATTGCTGAAGCAGGAGGATTCATTTATTCTTCTACGGATCAAAATTCGAAATCAATGTTTGCCGGAGATGGTATTTTATCATCGACGATTACTACTTCTTGGGAACGTTTTAAATTTGGCGGCATGGCAGGTAGTGAGCAGACGGCTTTCTATGTTAATTTAAAAGAAATTCCAAATAATCGTTTTGGTACACAAGGTCCAGTTTATTGGGATGACGCTTATTTTGGTACACAAGTAGGAGCGGTTTTACGTGGAACTTATTCGTTAAAAATAGTAGATCCACTTTTATTTGTTAAGAATTTTGTTCCTGCTACTTATCTACAAGCGGAGGGACCGGATTTTGATTTTGCCGATATGAATAATGATGCCGGATCTCAATTATTTAATGAAGTAATTGGTACTTTAGGTGGTGCTTTTGCTCGTTATTCTAATGATCCAAACAAAGGAAACCGGATGGCGCAAATTCAAATGGATCGTTTAGGACTTGCGCAAGCTATGTCGGAAGAAGTAGAAAATGCTTATCATTGGAAGAGTGAACGTGGACTTGAAATCGTATCGACGGCTATTATTTCTATCGAGTACGAAGAGTCTACGAAAGAATTAATGAAGGATGTTCAAAAAGCCGATGCTTTATCGGGTGCAAGAGGAAACTCATTCATGCAACAATCGGTGGCTCGTGGTATTCAATCTGCCGGTGAAAATGGTGGTGGAAGTGCCATGGCTTTCATGGGTATGGGAATGAATGCTAGTGGCGGTATGATGGGTGCTGTTCAACAACCGGCAAATGCTTCTAGTTATCAACCGGGATTCAATCAAGCAGCTCCTGCTAATCCACAACCACAAGCATCCGCTCAACCATCACAAGAAGATGTTAGTAGCCGTCTTTTAGAAATGAAAAAATTATTAGATGCGGGAGCAATTACCCAAGAAGATTACGATAAAGTAAAGAATCAATTGTTAGGATTATAATCATGCAAACGGAGGAGAAAAAAGACGAATCGGAAGCCGTGGTTGTAACAACCGATCAAAATGCCAAAGTAGGACAGGATAAGTGTCCGAAATGTGGTTCTACCGATATTGCTTTAAACGAAGCGACGGGTAAATTACGTTGTAATTTCTGTCGCTATGAGTTTGAACCTAAAAAAGTAGAAGGTATGGTAACCGATTTAACATCGTTAAAAGGTGAAGTTTTAGGTGCTGGTGTAAAAGATATTCAAACCGATACCAACGATGTCATAACTTTAAAGTGTGAAAGTTGTGGGGCAGAAGTCGTTATTGATACGGCTTCTTCTTCGCAAGCACGTTGCCACTGGTGCCGGAATGTTTTATCGATTAACCAGCAAATTCCTAACGGAAGTATTCCCGATGTTGTTTTACCTTTCCACATAACGAAGGAAGAAGCGAATCAGGAAATTAAAAAATTTGTGCAAAAACGTCAATTTTTTGCACATCCAACGTTTAAAAAAGAATTTAATTTAGATAATATTATGGGTGTTTATTTTCCTTATATGATTGTCGATGTGAATGCCCATGCACATTTAGCAGGGCAAGGGGAACATCTTCTTCGGTCGTATGAGGAAAAAGAAGGCGACCATTATGTGACGTATTACGATGCCGAATTATACAATGTGGAACGAGATTTTGATATCGTCATCGATGGTTTAACGATCGAGTCGAAATCGGATCAGTTAAACAGTGCTCTTTTTACGGATAAAACGAACAATGTTATCAATTCCATCATGCCTTTTGACGTTGAAAATTGTGTTCCTTACAATTCCAATTATCTTAAAGGCTATACTTCTGAACGACGCGATACGAATGTAGATGAAATAAAACCGTATTTAGACGATCAATCCAAAGATATTGCACGATTTCAAGCTAATGCTTCTTTGAAAAAATACGATCGTGGTGTCGCTTGGCGCGATGAACAATTGGATGTTAACGGACAACAATGGAAAGCTGCTTATTTACCGGTTTGGCTTTATAGTTATCAACAGGTTTCTGGGGATAAAAAAATTTTGCATTACGTTGCGGTCAATGCTCGGACCAAAGAAACGATGGGAAGTGTTCCTATCCATATGCCAAAATTAATCATTATGTCTATCTTGTTCGAACTAATCGGTATTTTCTTAATGCAACGTATCCGTATTTCGATTAATGGAATATTTTTACTTACCGGCGTTGTTTACTTTTTGATTATGTATTTACGTTATCGAAATATCAATGCTCGTCACGCTTACGAGAAGGAAACGAAAGCTGCGATTCGTAATCTTAAAACGAAAGATGATCTTGTCAAAGTAGAAAGAGGTTTATCGAGTCCTACTATGCGCGGTGCTAATAACTATCGTGTTCAAGGACAAGGTCTAGGAAATGAGATACTATCGACTTTAAATCAATTTAATCAGAGTGGTCCGGACGATGATAATTCTATTATTAAATAAAGGTATTAAACTATTAAAAATACATATAATATAATTGTCACACTGGTGTGACATGTTTGGAAATCCTAGTTAAAACTAGGATTTTTTTGTCAAAAAAAACTACTTTACAAAGTAGCCATTTTGTACATATTTTGTTTCGTTTACGACGAGAAATGCTCTTTTATCTTTTTGTCTTATAATCGCTTGTAATTTTTCTAATTTATAATCGTCGATTTCGATAAATAACATATATTTATCTTCGGCTTTATTCTTTCCATCGATATCCATTACCGATACGGCGTATCCTGCATCTCGAATCGCATCGATTAGCGTATCGTTATGACTACTTGTAATCACTTGTACGGATAGTTTTCCTTTTATTAATTTTTGTGATAGGACACTTCCGATATAAGTTCCCGTAGCAAATCCTAGGGCATAACTAATTCCAATCCAAATACCTGTTTCGGTGGTGTTTAATGCTTCTTTGACAACTAAAAACCAAACAAGTACTTCAAAAAAACCAATTAAGGCAGCATAGAGTGATTTTCCTTTAACCGTTATAATGGTTCGAAAAGTACCTAATGAGACATCGATAATACGAGCAAAAAAGACTTCTAAACAAAGGAAAAAGAGTGGCATAATTTTAACCTCCTCTTTTTAGTATAACCAGCTCTTTTGAGTTTATAACTCGTCTCCTTGATAGCAATCGAGACGAACCATTTCTTTATCGATTTCGTTCAGTACTCCAAATTTTTTGATAAGCCATTGTGGCTCTATTAAATCTTCTTCCTTGGGATCTCCCGTAATTCGATTAATAACTATTTCCGGTCTTAATTTTCTTAGTTGAGCAATAACAATATCGACATATTCTTCTTTGGTTAATAGATGGAATCCTTCCTCTTGTAGTATTTTTGCTAAAACCGTTCCTTTTAATACGTGGAGCATATGTATTTTGATCCCTTGAATATCCAAAGTGTTTAAATATTTTGCTGTTTCTATCATCATTTCTTTCGTTTCATAAGGAAGTCCATTAATAATATGAACAACGACATTTATATTTTCTTTACGAAGACGATTTACCATTGTTTCAAAACATTTTAAATCGTGTCCTCGATTAATTAATTTCGATGTTTTAGGATGTATGGTTTGAAGACCTAGTTCGATTGTTAAATCTGTCTTTTTATTTAGTTCAATTAAATAATTAAAACATTCTTGATTGATGGCATCGGGTCTTGTTGCAATGTTTATTCCTACGACATCTTTATAGGTTAATACCTCTTCCCATTTTTCTTTTAAAAAAGAAAGGGGAGCATACGTGTTCGTTCCTGCTTGAAAGTAAGCAATGTATTTGCTATTTGGCCATTTTTTTAGTAATGTGTTTTTTACTGTTTCAAATTGTGTTTTTAGATCATCTTCTTGGTTTCCTGCAAAGTCACCACTTCCATTGGCACAGTAGATACATCCTCCATATCCTTTGGTACCATCTTTGTTGGGACAAGTTAGACCTAGATTGAGACTTACTTTAAATACTTTGGAATGATATTTTTTTTGATATTCGTAATTGAGGGTATGATAACGTTTATTATCGTTGCTATAAGGGAACTTGTTTTCCATTTCTTTCACCCAAAATTATTATAGCATAATCAAAGGTACTATGTTATAATTTAGGTAGAATTGAGGTGGTCTTAATGGCCGTGAAGAAGAAAGTTCGACTATCGAGAACGGGAATGTATTTTTTAGGAGGACTCTTTGCACTTCTTTTAATTATTTTTGTTCCGATTGTCTTAACCGAAATGGAAAAAAATGAGATTGCATCTTACGGTTATTCCCCTAAAGCGGTGGAGACGATTCGTAAAGAAGGACTCAAAGATTATATCAAAATGCATAAAGATAGTCCTACTTTAGATGCTGTTTTTTCAAGTTCGGATTTTAAAAAAGAGAATTTAGCTTTTTATGAAAAGATCACTTATCAAGATCAAGAACATTTTACGAGTAATATTAATCGTTTAATTGAAAAAGGATATAGTGATAAAGAAATTGATCGTATTTTAGCAACGGGTAATGATGAAGAAGTCCAAGCTTTTATCGAAAAGGATTATGAGACGAATGTGCTTCGTTATTTGCAGTACGATTATGCGCATTTAGCAAATTACGATCGTTATAAAAGTTATCAAGCACAAAATGTATCGATGGATAAGGATGCGGTTATACGTGTTAATATTGGACTCGATCATCCTTTTTACGAGAACGCTATATTAATTTCTGATTTTTCTATCGATGTTCTTGCCAATAAATATCGTAAGTTGAGTGAAAGTTACGTGCCGCTCGATTTAGTTAAAATTCCAGAAGAGTACTCTTTAAACGGAGAACAATTTATGTCACGGGAAGCGGAAGAAGCCTTTGTTCGAATGGTAGAAGATGCTGCCAAAGAAGATTTGACGATGAAGGCAAGAAGTTCTTATCGGACGTACCAGCAACAGGAAGATCTTTACAATCAATACGTTTCGAGCTATGGTGCAAAAAGAGCAGATGAGATTGCGGCTCGTCCTGGATTTTCAGAACATCAAACGGGACTTGTTATCGATATTGCCGAAAGTAACACGAGTGTTTTTGCAAATACAGATGAATATCAATGGTTACAGAAACATGCCCATGAATATGGTTTTATTTTAAGATATCCGAAAGGAAAAGAAAAAATTACCGGATACAGTTACGAATCTTGGCATTACCGTTATGTCGGGGTTGAAATTGCTACTTATATGAAGCAAAACGATTTAACTTTTGACGAATATTATATGATGTTTTTGGATGTTTAGGAGGAAGTATTTATGAAGTGTAAGGTTTGTGGTCAAGATTTAACAGAAACTATGACAACCTGTCCTAATTGTGGGCAGCCGGTTACGAAAGCAGATATGGATTATTTTTATCCTAAAAAGAAAAATCGGGGACCACTTTTAGCCATTGTTATTATTGGAATTACGATTTTGGTCGGAGTTCTAATCTTTTTTGTGATTCGTTCGCTTTCTAGTCCTAAAAATTTGATGCTTACGAGTCTTACGAAATGGAGCGAAAATATAACCCAATATTACGAATCGAATGTAGATGAGTTACAGCAATTTTTATCGTCGAAAGACGCTGCGACACTCGATTTAAAACTTGAATTAACTTTGCCGGAAGCTTTTGGGTTAGATGCATCTTCGATCAATTATCATCTTCAATTTAACGATTACCAAAATCTGTCTAAAAATACGTATAATATGGATTTTGCACTCGGAGAAGACACAATCTTTGAGTGGGATGGTATGATGGATGATACCAAACATTATTTCCGTCTTCCCGAAGTAATGGATTCTTACTATTTTAGTGAGGGTACTTATTTTTCACTTTATTCCGATAAAAATTATGCCTTTTTACAATCGGCAGTGAATCATTATGTTTCGTTATTGAAAGAAAAGATTGATGATAAAGTGATTACCTCTTCGGAAGTAACCTCGATAAAAGACCAACCTATAAAAGCAAAGAAATATACCTATGCACTCAGTGAGGAAGATTACAAGGCATTTTGTGATGAATTCGTACAATCCTTAAAGAATGATCAAGAATTTATGGAATCACTTTCTTCTTTTGTAGGAGATCAGGAAGAAGCTATTACCAGTTTTTTCGAAACGCTTTCGACTGTTCCAGAGGGAACCGATTTTTCTTACAGTATCTATGTACGAGGAATGAATGAGGTTCTCGGATGGGAGTTAGAAGAAGGACCTACTGATTTATGTTATTATCAAATCGAAGGAAATAATGCGTTCGTGATTACGGATGATAAGGATACTATCAAACTCGTTTGGGTAACGGGGGATACCGATACTATTTTTACTTTATTTTCTAACGATGAACCACTTATGGATGGAATGATTACACCCCTTGAGGATGCTTATCAAGTAGAATTATCTTTCCCAGACGAAGAAAACAGTAATTCCTTTGACTTTACGATTCGAAAGAAAGCAAATGATTTATCTTATGCTTATTATATCGATGGTAAGATGACATTTCAAAGTCAGGGAATCAGTTTCGATATTGGTATAAAAACCGATATTGTTTTCGAAGAAGCACCTCCTTTTGTGCAAGATAGTGCTATGGAAAGTGCTAAAGATATCGATCGTTTAACGGAAGAAGAATTACTTCAACTCGAAACTGAAATAAATAGTTTATCTATCATACAGTTTTTTCAAGGATTATTTGGAGGATTAGGAGAAGAGATTTAAAATCTTTTCTCTTTTCGTTTGGAAATAATTGTATCTAAAATATTTTTATGTTATGATATAGTAGAGAAATAATAAGAATAGATAGGGTGATTTGACATGTATGATTTAGGAAAACAATTTCAAATAGATATGCGTAATGGAATTGCGGATGGACAGTCTATTTTAGCGGGGAAAACTTATCGTTTTACTGTTTTATCGGAACGTTTAATTCGTATGGAATATAGTCCAAAAGGAATTTTTTACGATGCCCCTAGTCAATTTGCTATCTTTCGTCATTTTGATGTGGTACCATTCGAAGCGAAACAGGATGAAAAATACCTCTATATTCAAACTAAGTATTTTCAACTTGAATATTTAAAAGAGACCTCGTTTGATTCTGGTAAAGTCGTACCAATGAATCATTTAAAGGTAACGATTGCTGGAACTGATCGCACTTGGTACTATCAACATCCAGAAGCACGTAACTATCGCGGCGTATTTACTTCGTTCGATGGTAATAAACGAAATCAAACGCCTTATAAAGGACTTTATTCAATCGACGGTTTTGTTTCTTTTGACGATAGTAATTCTTTATTATTTGAAGCGGATGGAACACTTCACGAACGGGAAGAGAAGTCACTCGATATCTATCTTTTTGCTTATAAAGAAGATTTCCAACTTTGCCTACAAGATTATTTCCGTTTAACCGGTCAACCACCATTTATTCCACGTTATGCGTTAGGAAACTGGTGGAGTCGCAATACGACATATGATCACGAAAGTTTAATTCAACTTGCTCGTGATTTTGAATATCACAATATTCCAGTTTCGGTTATTTTGCTCGATAAAGATTGGCATATTCGTGAATTAGGTGATAAAAAGAAAACAAAATTAAAAGGTGGATACACCTTTAATCCAACGTTATTTCCAAAACCAGAGGAGACTTTAAAAACCTTACATGAGATGAATATTCATGTGGGTGTTCGAGTTGATCCTGGAGAAGGCATTTATCCACACGAAGAACTTTATAAACAAGCGATTAGTTATTTGAAAGTTCCTGAGAATAGTGTTATTCCTTTTGATCCTTTAAATCCTGTCTTTTTAGATGTATATATGAAATTATTTTTGCATTCCCTCGAAGCTAAAGGTGTTGACTTCTTCTGGGACGATTACGATCAAACTGAATCAGGAACTCAAAAGTTATGGATTTTAAATCATTATCTATTCCTCGATGTCGGTCGGGCAGCAGCTAAACGGGGTATGTTGCTATCTCGTCCAGCTTTGATTGCACCACATCGTTATCCGGTTCTTTATTCCGGCAAAACGGAATCTACTTGGGAAACCTTACGGCAACTTCCACTTTTAAATCAACAGGCTGCCAATGCAGGTATTTCTTGGTGGAGTCACGATATCGGTGGTAACCATGGTGGTATTGAGGATCCAGAATTATATATTCGTTATGTACAATTAGGTGTTTTTAGTCCGATTTTACGTTTCCATGGAGCTCGTGGAAAATATTATAAACGGGAGCCATGGCGTTGGGATATTAAGACATTGTCGGTAGTTGATAACTATTTACGGTTACGGCACCGCTTAATTCCATATCTCTATACGGCAAGTTATCAGTATTCTATTACTGGAAAGCCTTTGGTACAACCGCTCTATTACGAAGTACCTTGGGTATACGACGATGAAAACTATCGTAACCAATACTATTTTGGAGACGAAATGATGATTGCGCCTATTCTTACGAAAAAAGATGTTGTCATGAACCGTACCATTCATCGTTTCTTCGTTCCAGAAGGTATTTGGTATGACTTTACGACCGGAAAGAAATTCCCAGGTAATCGGAAGCATGTCTCTTTCTTCCGTGATGAAGATTATCCTGTTTTCGTTCGTGGTGGAAGTATTATTCCACTTTCGAATAAGAGTAATCAAAACAATATAGGAAATCCAAGTGAAATGGAAATTCACGTCTTCCCAGGTCAAAACAACACGTATAATCTTTACGAAGACGATGGTGTTACTTCGTTGTATCAAGACGGTTATTATTTAAAAACACAAATCGATTATAACTATTTACCAAGTAATTACACTTTAATTATTCGTTCGATTGAAGGAAAGAGTGGATTAGTACCGGAATATCGTGATTATAAGATTCGTTTCCGTAATACGAAAGCTGCCGATTCGATCGTTGCTTATTTCAATAGTACCAATATTCCAACGAAGTCTCATGTCGAGCAAAATGACTTTATCGTCGAAGTTGGACATGTTCCTTCGGTTGGTCAATTAACGATTAACTGTCGTGGAAAAGATATCGAAATCGATGCTGTTCGTGTAATTAATGATGATATCGATAGTATCCTAATGGATTTACAGATAAATACTTATTTGAAAGAAACGATTTCTTCGATTATGTTTTCAGATTTACCAATTAAGAAGAAACGAATCGAAATTCGTAAATTAAAGAAACGTGGTCTAACTAAAGAATATATGCAATTATTCTTAAAATTGCTTGAATATTTGGGAGAAATCTAATATACTAATAACTGAAATGTGAAAAACGTATCAAAAGAAGTAGTAAATGGTTGATTTTTTAAAGCGACCTAGTGGATGGTGTAAACTAGGAAAATCGAAATTGAACTTGTCTTTTATAAAAATACGATACGCATAACTCCCGTTAAGAGTAGAAAGTGCATAGTTTTTACTATGAATTAAGGTGGTACCGCGAATACATTCGTCCTTATGTAAATAAGGACGTTTTTTATTGGAGGAGGTTTTTATGGAACAAGTGCTATTGTTTATAGCTGTTTATCTACTTGCGTTTTTACTTTATTATTTTACGACGATTCGAGTAGAACTGTTAAAAATAAAGTTGCAAGAACAACCGGAAAAGGTGAAAAAAAGACGTTCTTCGAAACGGATTAAAAAGATTGAAGAAAAAGATATTCCTACGGAAGTATCCTATTTAGTATTAAAGTATAAGATTGATTTAAATAAGATATCTTATCGCGAATTACTTTATTTTATTGCACTGGTAGCTAGTTTTGATATTGCTGTCGTAGTAACGATTGTGAGCTTCCTACCATGGCTTCTTTTACAATTAATTGTGGGCTTTATTTTAGCTATACTCTTGATACTTATTTCATTTCAAATTATTGGAAAACATTATCAAAAAGCAAAACCGAAGAAAGGAAAGAAAAAACATGTATAATTTTAAAAAGACCGAAGAAAAATGGCAAAAATACTGGGAGGAAAACAAAACGTTTCGAACAGATACGTGGGATTTTTCTCGCCCTAAATACTATATTTTGGATATGTTTCCTTATCCTTCAGGACAAGGATTACATGTCGGACATCCCGAAGGTTATACGGCGACGGATATCGTTGCTCGAATGAAACGGATGCAAGGATATAATGTACTTCATCCGATGGGTTGGGATGCTTTTGGACTTCCTGCAGAGCAATATGCGATTACGACGGGACATCATCCGGCCGAATTTACGAAACAAAATATCGAAACGTTTAAACGTCAAATTCAATCACTCGGATTATCTTACGATTGGGATCGTGAAATTGCGACGACGGATCCTGCGTATTATAAATGGACACAATGGATCTTTTTGAAACTTTATGAAAAGGGACTTGCTTATGTCGATGAAATCCCAGTAAACTGGTGTCCAGAATTAGGAACGGTATTAGCGAACGAGGAAGTTATCAATGGTAAAAGTGAACGTGGAGGATACCCTGTCATTCGTAAACCAATGCGCCAATGGGTACTTAAGATAACGGCTTATGCGGAACGCTTACTTGAAGACTTGGAGTTAGTCGATTGGCCTGAATCAACGAAAGAAATGCAAAAAAACTGGATCGGTAAAAGTACAGGAGCCAACGTCATCTTTAAAATTGATGGAACCGATAAAGAATTTACCGTATTTACTACACGTTGTGATACTTTATTTGGAGCAACTTACTGTGTTTTGTCACCAGAACATCCTTTTGTGAACGAAATCACGACAGAAGAACATCAAGAAGAAGTTTCTGATTATCAAAAAGTATGTGCTTCGAAGAGTGATTTGGAAAGAACGGAATTAAACAAAGACAAGACCGGTGTCTTTACGGGGGCTTATGCTATTAATCCGGTTAATGATCAAAAGATACCTATTTGGATTTCGGATTACGTTTTAGCAAGTTATGGAACGGGTGCTATTATGGCAGTTCCTGCGCACGATGAAAGAGACTATGAATTTGCGAAAAAGTTTGATTTACCAATTATTCCGGTTATTGAAGGAGGAAATATCGAAGAAGCGGCCTATACGGGTGATGGACTTCATATCAATTCTTCTTTCTTGGATGGTTTAAATAAAGAAGAAGCTATTGCTAAAATGATCGAATGGTTAAAAGAACATAACGTTGGGGAAGCGAAAGTTCAATATAAATTACGTGATTGGTTATTCTCAAGACAACGTTATTGGGGAGAACCAATTCCGATTATTCACATGGAAGATGGTACGATGCGTACGGTCGATATTTCCGAATTACCTTTGGAATTACCAGCAACAGATAACTATCAACCGAGTGCCACGGGAGAAAGTCCACTTTCTCATTGCCAAGACTTCTTGGAAGTTGAAATCGATGGAATGAAAGGAATTCGAGAGACGAATACCATGCCACAATGGGCAGGATCTTGTTGGTATTATTTAAGATATATTGATCCTCACAATGATCAAGCGATTGCCGATCCTAAATTGTTAGAGCACTGGCTTCCTGTGGATCTTTATATCGGTGGAGCCGAACATGCCGTACTTCATTTGCTCTATGCAAGGTTCTGGCATAAGGTTTTATATGATTGTGGCATTGTTCCAACCAAAGAACCTTTCCAAAAGTTGTTCCATCAAGGAATGATTTTAGGATCGAATGGCGAAAAAATGAGTAAATCGCGTGGAAATGTCGTTAATCCGGATGAAATGGTTCAAAATTATGGTGCCGATGCTTTAAGAATGTACGAAATGTTTATGGGACCACTTTCGGCTAGTAAACCTTGGGATCCAAATGGTATCGAAGGAAGTAAACGTTTTATTGATCGGGTATGGCGTATGTTTGAAGAAATTCCATTGGTCGATGAAAATGATTTAGAAATTGAAAAAGTATATCATCAAACGATTAAGAAAGTAAGCGAAGATTACGATCAATTAAGTTTCAATACGGCAATCAGTCAAATGATGGTTTTTGTAAATACGATTTATAAATTAAACAAATTCCCTCGGATGTATGCAGATGGATTTGTACAAGTGTTGAATCCAGTTGCGCCACATCTTACCGAAGAAATATGGCATACGGTGCTTGGACATCAAGATACGATTGCCTATACCACTTGGCCAACCTATGACGAAAGTAAATTAGTTGAAGAAGAAAAAGAAATTGCCGTTCAAGTAAATGGTAAAGTTCGGGCAACGATTTCTGTCCATATCGATGATACCGAAGAGGTTATTAAAGAAAAAGCACTAGCCGCTGAAAATGTAAAACGTCATTTGGAAGGAAAAGAAATCGTTAAGATTATCGTTATTAAAGGACGTATTGTAAATATTGTGGTTAAATAAGAGGAAAGTTTTCCTCTTATTTTTTGTGGTAATTTTAATTTAGAAGCAAAGCATAATCTTTACTTTTTGTGTGGGAATAATCATCAAAGTGTGTTATGATTTAAAAAGAATTATAGATAAAAAGTTGCCAATGTAGGAGGCTAAAAATGAATGAAAATAATAAGATATTAGAAATGCTTGATTTAAATAATGATTCTGCTATTCAAGAAAAAGGTATCGCTGAAGCTGAAAAAATTCCAGATTTTTCTTTCTTATTTCGACCTACTTATCCTGGTAAAAACGTTTGGCAAAATTGTGCTAAAGTTATATGTAAGAAGAGTGATGAAGAACTAGATTCATATTTAACCAATATGTTTGAGTGGCTTGAAGAAGAAAAATATTGCTTTCGAAATGATGGATGCATGATAATTTGTGAAAGATTAAGAAAGATTGAGCCTCAATTATTAAAGATTCCTCTTGAAAAAGCATTAAAAAAAGCTCTAGCAGAAAAAAACTTTAGACTTCTTGATTCGTGTTGTGTGTTTTTATCATATGATAATCCTGTAGTTGAAAAAATTATTGATCCCAAACTTTTACAGAAAATTGATGATTTATATGATATTTTAGGAGGATTAAGTTGGGATTGTACTGAAAAAGAAGTACAACAATCAATTACTAAAATAAATCAATGGCAAGATTATTCTCCACTTTTTCAACCTTTATATAAAACTGGCAAAGCAGTGTGGGATAATTGTGCTCTAATTATTGTTAGTAAAAGTGACCAAGAATTAGAACCTTATTTAGTTAATATGCTAATGTGGATTAGAGACTTAAATTGGCCTGGAGCTGAATTAATAATGCAAAGACTAACAAATTTTGATTATAAAAAATTACTACCTGTATTTGAAAAGATAGTTGATGAATCAATATCTTTAAGGGAATATGATTGGCTATATTGGCTATCTATGCTATTGGAAGATAATGATGGTTTGAAGAAACACATAAAAAAAGAACAAAGTGATTTCTTTAAAAGTTTTGATTTTGATAACTATTAATAATATTTATTGTTGATAGTATTAAAGTAGATTTTGTATTTTAAGTTAGTATAAAAAGTGAAGGATATTATTTAGCCTTCACTTTTTTTCACTATCTTTATAATTTCGAATATGTTATACTTGAATTATCTAGTAAAGTGGGAGGTGAATTATGAAAAAAACTATTTCTTTTATTGGTATACTTCTTGTTGTAGTGCTCTTTACTACGGGTTGTGGAACTTCTTCCATTCTTGCACCGGAAGAAAAGAATCTTACTTGTAATTATGTACTTGATGAAGATGGATATACTGTAGAACAAGATGTTGTTATTCGTTTTGAAGATGATAAGGCAACTAATCTTAAAATGGATACCTCTCTTTCTTTCGACGAAGATATGTCGGAGTATACAGATTATATTGTAAATCAATTTGAAGATTCTTTCGAACAATATGATCTTGGAGAAGATCGTGGATCGACGGTGGATGTTTATACTGAAGGAGGTGCTACGGTACTTTCTATTAATGTCGATTTTAAAAAGATTAGTAGTTCGGATCGTTCTTCTTTGGGATTAGAAGATGATTCTACTTACGATCAGATGAAAGAAACTTTTGAGAGTCAGAACTATACTTGTAAATAAGATTTGGTATTACCTAATCTTTTTTTTGACAAAATGCGCGTTTATTATTTGATATCATTTTTTTGGTGATTAAAATGAAAGTAAAATTGTTTGACGAAGCGCATGAAAAAGATTTAGAAAGTGCCATTAATACTTTCCTTGAAGAGCAAGAAAATATCGATGTAGTTGATATTAAGTTTGATGTTAGTTGTTCGATGTTTGGAGAAGAACAGATTTACTGTTTTTCAGCTATGATTATTTACCGCAAAAAGAAATTAAAAAATACTTGAAAAAAAATCACTTTTGTGGTACAATAGGCGCATATTTCAAAGGGGGTTTCATGAAATGGTATATTTAGATGAAGCACATTACGATTACGATAAATATGGAAACGTAACTAAATTAGTTTCTTTTTTACCTTATGAAATATTAACTTTTCATGATGTTTTGGGTGATTTAATTTCGGGATTACGTACTTTTGATTTAAAAGAAAATCAATCAAAATTAGAGGGTAAAGATGAAAATGGTTCGTATGTGCGAATTGAAAAAGATAAGAAAAAGAAGGGAATTCGTATTCTTTCAGGAAATATAGATAATGAGGAATACACGATAACTACTTTATATGCGGTAGCACCGAAAGGATCACCGGTTCGTTTTTCTAAAAACGTTCCGATGGATCTTCAAATTCGTTTTTTAGGCTATTCGGCTTTACCGAATGATGATGCTCGTATTGTTCGTCAAGAGATGCTTATGCGTAAAGGTATTTGTGGAAAAGATGTCATTCTCGAATTTGGTACAAACTATACGACTTACGATGGACTTCTTTTAAAGATGAACCAATCTTCTTATCAAGGAAATGGTAGTTTAAATGCTTACATCGATAACATTCAAAATTTCTTAGGAGAACCTAGAATCAATCGCTCTTTAAAGGCTATTAGTTATGCGACGAAAGATAATACACCCGTTTATAAAAAAGCCGGTTTAGGTTATCATTTAACAGTTGATCATAAAGCAATGCCAGATGTTACTTATTATACCGATGAAGTAGTTGGGGCATTAAATGATTACATTTTTATTGAAAAACCAGTTATCTATAAAAAGTAGAGATTTATCTCTTTTTTTTTGCCCGAATGTGTCAAATATTTGAATTTGTGGTATCATATAATAAGAAGAGATAGGAGGTTTTCGAATGAAGAAGAATTCCTTTGTACAAGGTGCTTTTATTGCGACTGTTGGCATTGTTCTTTGTAAATTGTTAGGAGTTTTATATGTTATCCCTTTTTATTCGGTGATCGGTCCTATCGGAGGGGCGCTTTACGGTTATGCCTATAATATTTACTCTATCTTTTTAAGTATTAGTCAAGCGGGTATTCCTTTAGCTATTTCTAAAGTGACGAGTGAATATCAAGCACTAGGTTATTATCGATTAAAAGAAAGGGCTTTTCAGTTAGGAAAAAAGACCTTATTTTTCTTTGGACTTATCATGTTTTTGATTTTATTTTTAGGAGCTCCTTTTCTTGCCCAATTGATTATCGGAGATGTCAGTGGAGGAAATACCGTCGAAGATGTGACGTTTGTCTTACGCATTGTGTCGACGGCTTTATTAGTGGTTCCACTTTTAAGTGTTTATCGGGGTTATTTACAAGGACATAAGTTTATTACGCCTACTTCTATTTCACAAATATTAGAACAAATTTTAAGAGTTTTAATCATTGTTATCGGTAGTTTTCTCGTTTTAAATGTCTTTCGTTTATCTCTTCGAGATGCTGTTGGAACTGCTGTCTTTGCTGCTTCTATTGGGGCTTTTGCTTCATACTTTTATTTGGTCTTTGTCGTTCAAAAAAATAAAAAACAACTCGTAAAAACAACGAAGGCGATCGAAGAACCCAAGGTATCGGACCGAACGCTTTTAAAAAAGATTTTAGTTTATGCTTTTCCTTTTATTATGATCGATATCTTTAAATCGCTTTATAATACGGTCGATGTGGTCACTTTAGTACGGACATTAGTGAATGGACTTGGATATACGCCTAGTATGGCGGAAAGTATCATGAGTGTCATTTCTACTTGGGGATTAAAATTAAATATGATTGTCGTTGCCATTACGACGGGTGTCATGGTCAGTTTGATTCCTAATTTAACGGCTAGTTTCGTTCAAAAAGATTACGATGATGTTCGTTCTAAAATTAACCAAACGATACAAATGCTTTTCTTTTTAGCGGTACCGATGGTTTTTGGATTATCTTTTTTAGCTTCGCCCCTTTGGACTTTATTCTATGGATCGGAAGCTAGTCTTACCTATGGTACAGTCTGTTATCAGTATTACGTTTTTGTCGCTTTAGTAATGACTTTATTTACTTCGACGATGACGATTCTACAGGCGATCAAAGAGTACAAGGCCGTTTTCATCTGCCTTTTGGTCGGATTCTTTACCAAAGTATTACTCAATATTCCGTTGTTGTACGCTTTTACAAAGATGGCACTTCCAAGTTATTATGGAAGTATTACCGCGACGATTTTAGGATATCTTATACCTAGTTTTATCGCTTTGTTCTTCTTGCATAAAAAACTTCATGTTAATTTCGAAGAGACCATTCGTCGCTTGATTACTATTTTTGAAGGAACCATCTTGATGATTGGTGTTTTATATGTTGCACGTTTTATTCTTCCTTTTGCTACCTCTGGAAGAATCGAGAGCCTATTCATATTAATACTCTATACTGCCATAGGAGGTAGTTGTTATTTTCTTTTTATGCGTTATAATAGAGTAGTAGAAAAAATATTTGGAACGAATTTTAAGAAAAATAAACGAAACAAAATTGTTAGAAAAGGGTGATGTCATGGAGTTCGTTAATTTAACGGAAGAAGAATTTGAAGCATTTGCAAGTAACCATTCCCAAGAAAGTTTTATGCAAACGACTTATTTAGGTCACTTGAAAGAACATCAAGGTTATCAAGTTCATTATGTCGGGGTAAAAGATGAAGGCGTACTCAAGGCGGCAACGTTATTAGAAGAGCATAAAGTTCTTTTGGGGAAACGTTCTTTTTACGCGCCTCGTGGTTTTTTAATCGATTATCATGATCGGGAATTGTTAACTTTTTTTACGAAGGAATTAAAGGATTACGTTAAGAAAAGAAAAGGATTTCGTGTCATTATCGATCCCAATTTAGTATATCGTGTTCGGACGAGTGATGGGGATTTACTCGATCCCGATCAAGTGGACAATGAAGCATTTCAAAACTTAATCGATTTAGGTTATCAACATTTTGGATTTAATCAATATTTAGAGGCCATGCAAGTACGTTATGCCTATCGCTTAACGCTCGATGAACCTTACGAAGTAAAAAAGACTAAGTTTTCGAAAAGTACCCGTAAAAATATGGAATCTTGTTATAAGAAAGGGCTAACGGTTCGAAAAGGGACCATCGATGATTTGCCGGTTATGGAGGAATTATTTGAAAATACGGCGCGACGTAAAGATTTTTTCTTCCGAGATCTATCTTATTATAAAGAGATGTATACCTATATGCATGATCTCATGACGATTTATATCGCTTATTTGGATCCGGCTATCTATCTTTCTCATAGTGAACAGCTATTAAAAGAAGAAGAGGAAAAACAACAAGAAATACTTCATAAAATGGAAAGTGGCATGGTCGGGGCTAAGTTAAAGGCACAAAAAGAGACCAGTGATCATTTGATAACTAAATATAAGGAAGAAGTTGAAAAAGCGAAAGCGTTTCAAAAACAGTATCCCGAAGGTCGGGCTATCGGTTGCCTTTTGTCTCTTCGAAGTGGTAACGAATATTTAACCTTAACTTCGGGAAGTCTTGTCGAATATCACAGTTTTACACCTAAATATGCGATGTATGATCAACATATACAAGATGCCTATAAACAGGGATTTAAGGCTTGTAACTTTTATGGTATAAGTGGTAATTTTACGAAAGAAAACAATCCCTTTTATGGCCTTTATGAGTTTAAAAAAGGCTTTGGTGGAGAGGTGATTGAATATATTGGTCAATTTACTTTACCAGTTACTTCTTTTAATCGCTTTTATGAATTATTAAAGAAATTGAAACGTCATTAAAAAAGAACTTTTGTATTTGACAAAGGTCCTTTTTTTTAAAATGTTTGACATTTTTCTTTATTTGTGTTATAATGGACACGTTATTTATCAAAGGGGGTTCAAACAATGATAGGTTATGAAGTCGTTGCTTTGTTTGGAAGTTATTTAGTAAGTGATGATGATTTTTCAAGAGATAATGCCCAACAAGCTTTTCTTGATATTTTTAGTTTATCTCAAAAAGAAAGTCCTAAGTTTTACGATGAATTTAAAATGGCTTTAGAGCAATTATACGATTCTGTTCGTATTCAAAAAGAAGCAAGTCCAATGGAATTTCGTTTTATTGATCAAACGAGTTCGGATCGTCTTATTCTCGAATGGAATAATGCTAACTTCGATGGTATTGTGATGACGAACCGTAAAGGCGATGTTTTAATTAGTACTCAAACTGAAGCAGGTAAATACAGTATGTGTTTTTCGAAACAAAAGAAACAAGCCATGGTTACAGAAATGGTTATCAACGATGAAAAGACTGCTCAAAAATCGAACTTTGACAGTCATAAAACATATCCATTCTATGGAAAGGCTTATAAAAAGAGTTATTAAAAAGAGCGATTAATTTAATCGTTCTTTTTTTTGTTTTCTTTTCTTTTTCTATTGCGATAAAAGGGAATCAATTTTTGGAAGATGAAGTACATAAAACGATTGGTTACTAAATCAAATTCGCCTATAAACTCGGTGTATTCTCCTCCTAATCGTTTTTTGAAAAGATGAATTCCATAGATCGGATTATCTTCTTTTGGATCTCCGGTGGTTCCAAAGAAGTCAATTAATTGGTATCCTTCTTCTTTGGCGGCTTTAATAATTTCGTAATAGATAAAATAGTTGGCATTTAATTCACGTAAAAGGGAATGATTTCCTCCGTGTACCGTCCATACTTTGTTTCCATACTTTGCTGTAAGAATCGATGATAGTACCAATTCTTTTTCTTGTATCTTTTCAATTTCTTGAAAAGATTTTTCTTTTTTGGTTAACTGATTTACTAATTCTTGCTTTTTATTTTGATTCTTTGTGTCGTCTTTTCCTTCGAAGGAAGCAATTTTTTCTTTTAGTTCTCGAATCTTTTCTTGTTCTTCGTTTTTTAATTCTTCTATATCGATCGATACAACATATAGATCACTTTCATTCTTCTCGTGCAATGTTTGATAAAAGGCCTCGTAATAGTTTTGGTCGTGATAGAGTACTTGTTCTCTTTTCGCCGTTTCCATCATGGTCAAATAAAAGTCTTCTATTTTTGCGTTCTCATTCTTTTCTAATTTTAAATGGAAAGGATTTCCTCTTTTGATAATTTTTTTCGTTGTCGGATGAAAATGTTCGTTAATTTCTTCAATCGAAGGTGTTAAATCGAGTCGAAAAGTATAACGGGGTTCACTATTTTCAAAATTTTTATTATAACCAAAGTGTCGATATCCTAATTTTTTTAAGTTTTCGACCATCTCATAGTTATTTTCTTCTTCATCTAATACTTTTCCATCGGGATCGAGGGTATGTAGTTTTATATCGGGATCTATTTTAATAAAAAGGGCCTTTTTCTTTTTGGCAAATTTTTTTAATTCTTTTGTAAATTCTGTCAGTAACGTATTATTTTTAAAATCGATTACATAACCGCGTGGAGCATAGAAATAGCAGTAACCTAAAGGGAGCTTTTTTTGAAGTAGGAGAGTGGCTGCTACCAAATGATCTTGTTCATCGACTAGTCCTACATAGTAAGGAGTTCGATCCATTACTTTGGCTTCAAATTGTCCCCAAGTATAACTTTGTAGAAAATGACTTTTGGGATGATTTTTAACAAAGTCTTCATATTTTTGTTCATCGATTTCGGTTACTAATCGCATATTATCACCTTACCTCTTTTTAGTATATCACAGAAACAATCAAAAACAAAAAAGACCTTAATCTTTTTTGTTTTTTTCTTCAAAATAAGAAACTACTTTTTTATCGTAATAAGCAAGTCTTCCTTCAGGAAGAATGAGGTTTCGATTGATTCCTAACTGATCGACGAAATCGGCATTATGGGAAACTAAAATAATCGTTCCATCAAAGGTTTTCAAATGATCAGCAATAATTTTTTGAGTGTCCGGATCTAAATGGTTCGTCGGTTCATCGAGTAATAACACATTGGCTTTTTTTAAAGTGAGTTTCGCTAGGGCAATTCGAGAACGTTCTCCAGGAGATAAAGTTTTTACTTTTTTATAGAGTTCATCTTTACCAAAAAGGAATTTTCCGAGCACGCCCTGTGCTTCTTGAAACGATAAATTAAACTCCTCTAAGTTTTCTATTAAATTTTTTTCGGGATCCAATAGTTCATGCTCCTGAGCGTAGTAGGCAATATCGGTTTTAGGACCTAAGATTACTTTTCCTTGATCGGGCGTTAACTCACCTATAATTAATTTGAGCAAAGTTGATTTTCCGACGCCGTTTTCTCCGACAATTAAGAATCGTTCTTTTCGCGGTATTTCAAAACTGATTTTATAGAGTAGATTCCGTTTGGCCTTTTTATCGTATTTAAAAGATACTTCTTCTAGACGGATAGGGAAACGCGTGCTTTCTCGTTCCGCGGTTAAGTCAAGATGGGTCTTTTTATTTTGTTTTTCAATGATAATTTCATTTTCTAAAAGACGTGCTAGTTTCTTTTGGCGATCCTTTGCAATTTTTGCTTTCTTTTCATTTCCGTGGATGTATCGGGCAATAATTTCTTCTAGTTTTTTTCGTTCTTTCTCTTGTATTTCGTATTCTTTTTGAAGCCGTTCTTCCCGTGCTACTTTTATTTTTTGAAATTTGTCATAATTTCCATCGAAAAGTTCCATCGAATGATGTTGCTTGTCTACATAGAGTGTTTTGGTCGTAATCGCATTCAGAAAAGGAATGTCATGGGAAATGATAAAGATACTGCCATCGTACTGTTTGAGATAATTGGTGACATAGGTCTTCGTTTTTTCATCGAGATGGTTGGTCGGTTCATCTAAGAGAATGAGATCCGGTTTACTATAAAGTAATCGTGCAAAAGCAATTTTAGATTTTTGACCTCCCGACAACTGTTTTAATGTCTGATCGAGTAGCGGTGCATCTATCGACATTCCATCGATTAATTTTAAAAGTTCACTTTCGGCTTTTAAAGGTTCAAAGTAATCTAGTTCTGTTTGTAACTTTTCAATCTTTTGAAGCGTTTTATTTTGCTCATTTGCATTTTGATTTAACATTTCGGTATATCGTTCGGCGATTTTGTTTTGCAATTTTTCGATAGGACGCGCCTTTAAAAGATATTCAAAAACGGTTATATCGAGACTTGGTATTTCATCTGTAATTACTTGAGGAAGGTAAGAGATACGTCTTTTGTTGGGAAAATAAATACTTCCTTGATCGGGCTCTAACTCTTTTAAAAGGAGTTTAAAAAAAGTAGTTTTTCCGGCACCATTTACGCCTATAATACCTATTTTTTCTTTTTCGGGTAAAGATAAGGATACATTATCAAAGATTGTTTGTAAGCCAAAACGTAAAGTTAAATTTCTTATTTCCATGATGGTCTCCTTTTCTTTTTTTAACTAATAACCTAAACTATCAATAAATTTAATAACTTCTTCTTGATAAGTGGTATCGACATTTACATAAAGTAGGGTATTATCTACCCGGCAAAGGTGTTTGTATTTTCCTCCCGTTACTAGGGTATAGTCGGCATAATTACCGATGGTGGTCGTCGTATTCGTCGATGTTCCTTCTTTGCTATCTTCAAAGATTTCTTTATTTGTTTCGTACATCGATTTTGCATCATCGGTCGAATTTAGGACATAAAACTCAACTTTAAAATTATCGGCCTTATCAATTATGGTCGCCTCTAATATTTGATCGTACGATGAAAATTGATCTTTTGCATCCTTGGTCGTGTAGCCATTGCTCGTGGCCTTTTCTATAAATTGATTGGTCGAAATTACGGTTTTACTAGTCGAACATCCGACTAATAACATTACGGTTATACAAAGGAGTCCTAATAATAAATATTTTTTCTTCATATTCTTTTTCCCTTTCTTTTTTTCATTATATCATAAAAAAAATACGGAAGAAAACTCCATATTTTTTACATCATATTATATCCTTGAGAATAGTTATTACTGCTTCCGTAGTTACTGTCGTTATAAGGGGTTGCCGTAGGATAATTGGCATCCATTCTCGAAACTCGTTCTTCTAATCTTCGAAGTTGTCTTTCGAGCCGGTTTATCCTTCCTTCTAGATTCCGGATATCATTGCTACAATTGCAATTTCCTTGATTATTATTAGGCCATGGCATCATTGGATTTCCTCCCATGTTCGGATTCCATCCATAAGGCATTTGATTGTTGTTCATTCCTCATTCTCCTTTTCATTCTAATATATGTTTTGCAAAATGATTTGGTTCCTAGTATAATAAAGAAAGGTGGTCTAGATGCGACTTAGAAACGTACCTCGTAAAGAAGAAATTATGAAAAATAGTCCGTTTTTAATACCGGATGGGAAAGTATATTGTGGTAAATGGCATGCTTTGTTTCAAAATGATCATCCCATTCATTTGGAAATCGGTATGGGAAAAGGACAATTTTTAATTGCGATGGCAATAGCTAATCCAACGATCAATTTTGTCGGTATCGAAAAATATGATAGTGTGGTTGCGCGCGCTTTAGAAAAAATTCCTAAGGACTTGAAAAACCTTTATGTTATACGTGGGAATGCGATGGGAATCGATTCTATGTTTCAGGAAGAAATCGATACGATTTATTTAAATTTTTCCGATCCTTGGCCTAAAAAAAGACATGCTCTACGTCGTCTTACAAGTCCTCTTTTTCTTTCCAAATATGCGTCTCTTTTTAAAAATGATTTTCATCTCTATCAAAGAACGGATAATCGAAATCTTTTTGAATACTCGCTTCTTTGCTTTAGTGAAGCAGGATATACATTAAAAGATATCAGTTTGGATTTCCATAAGGACCGAGACGTTCCTTTTACGACGGAATTTGAAACCAAATTCTCTCAAATGGGATGTCCTATTTACTATGTCGAAGTAACGAAGAAAAAGTCTTCTTCGAAATAGTAAACTCTTGTAAAAATCATTTTATTTCATTTAAAAATTTGTTATAATAAAATATAGAGTAGGTGAGTTATGAAAAAAATCGTAATACTACTACTAGTCACTTTACTACTTACCGGTTGTAATGTGGTTAGAATTGATGATCAAAGTCTACAAGGCATCATCGATTCGATTTTAGAAAGCGATCATTCGTTAGCGAATGTTTCTTTTGAAGGATATAAGTATTATCTTCCTAAAGGTGTATCGCTCGTCGACAAATCGGATTATAATGCCATCTTGTACGATCAAAATCATTATTATTATCTTTATGTCGATGTCGTTTCTTATTTGCACGAAGTTGCCAATAACTATGAAGTCAACGAGGAAAGTTACTATTCTAAACGGCTCGATTACAATGGTAAAACAGGTTATATCGAGATCAATCTATCCAATGGAAAGTACTTTGTCGAAGTGATGTATCATTATGCTAAAATCGAGGCATGGGTCGAAGAAGAAGACTTGAAAGACGCCGTTACAAATATGTTGTTAGTCTTATCGAGCGTGTCGTTTAACGATCAAGTATTAGCTACTTTAATTGGTGATAACATCTTGAACTATACCGAGGAAAGTATCGATATTTTCCAACCGAAACGAGAAGAAAGTGAATTTTTGGAATACGAACAGGAGTATATCTACCGTGCCGAAGAAGGAGAACTTCCTTCGGAAGATCAAATTCAAATGGACGAAGAAATAAAATAGAAAGAGGTGCTCTTTATGGGGCTATTGGACAAGCTAAAAAATGTATTTTTTGAAGAAGAATATGTAGAAGTAGAAGAAAAAGAAAAACCGAAGAAACCTGAAAAAGTGAAGAAAACGGAAGTACCGGAGAAGGCACCTGAAGAAGAAGTTGTAGCAAAAAAAATAGAAACACCCCGTCGTGAAGAACGGCATATCGATTTGATTGAACCAGACGATACTGAGGTTTTGAACGACGAGGAGCCAGTTAAAAACGATCCTGCTAATTTATCGGATCAAGAATTGTTAAAACCGGATGCATCTTTTAAATTATTTGAAGACGATGATTTTGTAGAAGAAGCTCCAAAAGAAGAGCCTACCAAAGTAGAAATTCCTTCTGATCCTGCTTCGGTACCGACCAAAAAAGAACCTTATGGCGGAGCTTATCAAACGAACTTCAATAAAGTTTATCGGGAAGAACCGAAAGAAAAGACTTTTCATCCGACACCAATCATTTCTCCCATCTATGGCGTTTTAGATAAAAATTATTCGAAAGAAGATATCGTCGATAAAAAAGAACGTCAAAGGACAGCGAGTAGTTATGTTCATAAAGTAGATTTGGATACCGTTCGTGAAAAAGCTTACGGACTATCTACACCGGAAAAAGATGCTCCTAAAAAAGAAGAAACTCCGATATCTCCTCCGGTAGATAATTTACTTTACGATATGAGTGATCGTGATAGTACTCCATCCGTTCCACAAGTAACGATTGCAGATGCCGAAGAATATTTTGAAGATCTTGGGTTAGAATATAATGTAGATTATAAAGATCAAGCGAAAGAGAAGGCTTCTTCTCATACTAGTGAAGCCCCTATTTCGAGTGATATCGATGATCTTCCAAGTAAAGTTACTGTTCCTTCCGATGAAGAAGAAAAGAAGGATGATCAATCGATTGAAGATAATCTATTTGATTTAATCGATTCTATGTATGAAGAAAAGGAGTAGAATATGGAAATATTATTACAAGCTTTACCTATTGTTTTATATGTATTAGGTGCTATCCTATTAGTAGTATTAATTATTTTAGGAATTCATTTAATTGGTTCTGTTACGCGTATGAATCGCATATTAGATGATGTAGAGGAAAAAGTAAACAGCTTGGATTCTTTGTTTCATATCATCAACACTGTATCGACTGCCGTATCTACCTTTACGGATAATGTAGCTGGTACGATTAGTAAAATGGTAACTCGTTTTTTTAAAAAGAAAATGATAGAGGAAGAGGAGGAAGAAGAAAATGAGTAAAGAAGAAAAGAAAAAGTCAGGTGTAGGTAAATTCGTTTTAGGTGCTGCGGTTGGTGCAGGGCTCGGATTATTATTTGCCCCTCGTAAAGGAAGCGAAACAAGAAAACTTTTAAAAGACAAGATGGATGATTTAGTAAAAAAAGTAAAAAATATCGATGCTGACGAAGTGAGAGAAATGATTGAAGATAAAATCGAAGAAATCAAATACGAATTAAGTGAGCTCGATAAAGAAAAAGTACTTGCTGTAGCAAAAGAAAAAGGAAATCAAATCAAAGAGAAAGCGAATGAATTAGTTGAACTTGCCGTTGAAAAAGGTACACCTGTCGTACAAAAAGCAGCCGATGATGTTCGTACGCAAGCTATTAAAGTAGTAAAAGAAGTATTAAACAAATTAGAAAAGAAAGGGAAATAATCCCTTTGTATAATTGTAAATGATGTGAGACAAAAATAAATAAAAATAAAAAGCAATATGATATAGTTAAAATGTAATTATAG
>CANRCR010000011.1 GCA_947629165.1 uncultured Bacilli bacterium | reverse complement strand
TTACGTCGAGAAATTGCTCGCGTAACTTTGGAGACGTTAATTAAGGATGGACGAATTCATCCTACACGAATTGAAGAGTTATATGACAAAGTAAGTAAGGAAATGAAAGAGAAAATTATCGAGTATGGTAATGATGCTTTGTTCCAATTAGGAATTACTAAAATTGATCCTAATTTAGTAGAAGTGATCGGTAAGTTGCATTTCCGTACAAGTTATGGTCAAAATGCTTTACAACATTCGATTGAAGTTGCCGAATTATCGGGTATCATTGCCAGTGAATTAGGCGAGAATGTTGCGTTGGCGAAACGTGCTGGTCTTTTACATGATATCGGAAAGGCCATCGATCACGAAGTCGAAGGAAGCCACGTCGAGATTGGTGTCGACCTTGCGAAAAAATATCATGAAAATGAAGTGGTTATCAATTCGATTGCATCTCATCATGGCGATACCGAGGCAAAGAGTACAATTGCCGTAATCGTAGCTATTGCCGACAGTTTATCTGCGTCTCGTCCAGGTGCACGTAACGATTCTCTTGAAAACTACATTAAACGGTTAGAGCAATTAGAACAAATTGGTGCCGATATGCCGGGTATTGATAAAACGTATGCCCTTCAAGCAGGTCGTGAATTACGTGTTATTGTAAAACCAGAAGAAGTAGACGATTTGACTTCGCATAAAATTGCTCGTGATATCAAAGAGAAGATTGAATCGACGATGCAGTATCCAGGTACGATTAAAGTTACAGTCGTTCGTGAGACTAGGGCTCAAGAAGAAGCAAGATAGAAGTTATTAAATAATTGTAATAAAAGAGCAAAAACACTTTCGTTTTTCGCTCTTTTTAGTTATAATAACCATTTAAAGAGGGATTACTATGGAAAAAATACCAGAAGATATTGCAACGATTACCCGCCGTTGTCTTTATGAAGTTTACACTTCTTTTCAGGAAGAACATCCTGATATCGATCGTGAAAAGTTACTTAATTTCGTTTACGAATCAATGATGGATACGGCGGCTATCGAAATGGAAACTTATTACGAACAGGTAGGCACTTTAGTTTTTGACTACTATGTTAAATATAAAAACTTTATCGATGACAATGATTTGATTGAGTTGATCGAAGAGATGCGTGATTTGGAAGAAATTAGTAATTTCTTTTTAGATCCGGAAAATGGAAAGATGTATTTTCTTCTTTTGCTCGATGAAATTATCGATGATTATGAAGATCCGTACTCTTTTGAATTTTTTAATGACGTTTATCAACAAAATCCTAGTTTAATTACGGATATTGCCCAAATATATCATCCCGAACCGGAAGTTTTTTTCGATTCTTTTAAAGCTTATCAAGATCGAAACCAAAAAATTGAAGCTTTTAATGATTTAGATACGCCGGATTTAGCTTCCTTATTTCTCAGTTATCATGTATTATCTTTTGCACTTCAAGATGAAGTAGATGCGCTCGATCAACTCTATTTTAAATTTGATGGTTATAAAGATGGTAATCCTTCGCTTCGAACGGATTTATTGACTCATTTAATTCCGCTTTATTACTCGATTGTTAAGAATCAAGAATTTTTAAATGTACCCGTTACTTCGCTCGATCTCGATTTATTATCGCTTTGTGAAATGAAATCAAAAGAGGAAATATTTGCTTTTCTCGAAGTGGATGAAAATATGCCTTACGTAAATCAAATGTTAAAAACGGCTGTTTTACATTACGAAGGAAAAGAGCTTGCTTCGAGTGCGAATTCCTCGGTTACTTCCTATGTTAAAACGATGCAACAGAAGATGAAGGGGGAATATTAAATGGATGAAGTTTCTTATTTTGATATGCTTGGCAAACTTTTATTTTCTCCTTTTGAAAAGGAAGTGGATGGCGTTTTAAGTTTACCTATCGACGATGATTTAAGTTGGAATGTGGTTCAAATGCTTAAAACGATGGAAACCGATGAGGAAAAAGAAGAGGATTGTTATCAGTATATTTCTTTGATGGCACTTAATTATATGCTAAATTTATACGACCAGGAAAAGGCTTCGTTAGCACCACTTATTTTACAGTATCCACCTTCTCAATTTGTTTTATTAGCTTTGGATGATGAGACGATACTTGAAACGCTCGTGCAAAATGAAATAGAATGTTATAGTACGGATGAACCATTTCCTTACGAACTTTTATCTTCTTTTTTAAAACAACCCCTTGAAAGTGAATTGTATCCAACGGGAAAAGATTTATATCAGGCCTATCATCCTTTCTATGAAAAAGAAAATCTAATGTATCAGCATTGGATGAAAAAAGAACATATTCGAGATCAACTGATTGCTTATTCATTAAATCATTTTTTGGAATTTTATCTTTTTGGAAAAACGTTTCAAGAACAGGGTGGATCTTTAACGGAAGCAACTCAAATATTAGCGGATAAACTAGAAGATTTAGGAAAAGAAAATCCCGTTTTATTTCGTGCCTGTGCCAAGGAATTTTTAACGCTTTATTACACGATTAATAAACAAAAGGTTTTACAGTCATTACCTTTGGACGAAGAAGCGAAACGTTGGGTAGACGATTTAGAAGTTATGACTGAGATGGATATGTATTCGTATTTAGCAAATGACGATACGATGCGTAAAACAATGATTGCACAAGTCTTAACGGATTATGATTTAATGACTTATCCACAGGTAGAGAAACAAGTCTCTTCTTATCAAAAGAAGTTTCTTCAAAAATTCAATTAAAAAAGCCAGTTACATAGTAACGGGCTTTTTAATGTCTAAAATGACAGGTAGAATAATTGGACGTCTTCCAGTTAATTCTTGAATGTAAGGTACTAATTCGCTTATCAAAGTTGCTTTTATATCTGTGTGTGTTGCGTGTTGCGCAAGGCAACGATTGATAATTTCCGTCGATTGATTTTCAATACTGTGAATAATATCTTCATTTTCATTAATTAAGATAAAACCGCGCGTGGTGATGTTTGGACGAATGAGTAGTTCTTGTTTTTCATTGTCAATATTGGCAATTACTACTAAAATACCATCGCTTGACATAATCTTCCGGTCGCGAAGTACGGCACTTCCGATTTCACCAATCCGATTTCCATCGACATAGACGTCTCCGGCAGGAACAGTTTCCGTCGATTTAGTAATCACGTGATTTTTCATCGATAGTATGTCACCATTCTTAATGACAAATGTGTTTTCTTTTGGAATACCACATTCGATTCCGACGTTGGCATGTTGTTTTAACATACGATAGTCTCCGTGGAAAGGCATTAAATATTTCGGTTCAATTAAACGAATCATCAATTTTAATTCTTCTTGGTTGGCGTGTCCGGAGGTGTGTAATTCCGAAAGGGAAGTATTGGTAAATACTTTGACTCCTTTGAGATAAAGTTTATTGATGGTTCTCGAGATACTGAGGGCATTTCCTGGAATAGCACTCGAAGAAAATATAACGATATCGTCCGGTCTTAATTTGATCTGTTTATGACTTCCGTCAGCAATTCGTGAAAGGGCAGCGAGTGGTTCTCCTTGACTACCGGTACAAAGAAGACATACTTCTCCGGGTTTTAAATGGTTGGCTTCTTCCGGGGTAATAATTAGTTCTTTATGGTCGATGTAGCCACCATTAATTGATATTTGAATATTGTTTTCCATCGAACGACCGAATACACATATTTTACGATTGTGTTTGTAACAGGTTTCGACGATATGTTTTAAGCGATAAATATTCGAGGCGAATGTAGCAATAATGATTCGGTTGGTCGTGTACTTATCAAAAATATCGGATAGGGCATTGTCGACTTTCGATTCACTAATTGACATTCCTTCGTTTAGGGCATTGGTACTATCACTAATTAGTAAGTCAACGCCTCGTTTTCCAAGTGCAGACATTTTATGTAAATCTGCCATTGGTCCAATCGGTGTTAAGTCGAATTTAAAGTCTCCGGTCGTAACTACGGTTCCATCTTCGGTAGTAATGGCAATTCCATGGGAATCTGGAATAGAGTGTGTCGTCCGGAAAAATTCAACTTCGATCGAATTGAGTTTTAGTTTGGTTTGGTCCGTGTATACAAAAAGATTATCATAGCGGATATTACGATCTTCTAATTTTAAAGCAATTAATTCCTTGGCTTGATTAGGCGCATAAATAGCGGGAATATCAATCGTTTGTAAAAGAAACGGAATTCCTCCAATATGGTCTTCATGTCCGTGCGTAATTACAAGTGCTCTAATTTTTTCTTGATTCTGTTTTAAAAATGTAAAATCAGGTAAAACGTAATCGATTCCTAAAAGTTCTCCTACCGGAAAACAAATACCGGCATCTATAATAACAATATCGTCGTTATGCATTACACAATACATATTTTTTCCGACTTCTCCCAAACCACCTAAAACAATAATCTTTGTTTCACTGGTTTTGTTGTTCATAATAATATAAATAACTCCTTTCTTTTGTTCATAATTAAAAGAACTAACCGTACTTGATTATACGCTTGTTTTTCGTTTTTGTCTATCCCTAAAATTATCTATGACGAGTGTTTCTTTCAGGATTAGTTAAACCATTTACAATCTTTTTGACATAAGGTTTTGACTCTTGTTTGAAGTCTTTAATGAGCGATTTTCCTTGATTGTACCGATCACTTGTACTTTGGATGATATCGAGTACTTGACTGTAATCGATTGGCACTTGTTTACTACTTTGTTCAAATTGAATCATTTGTTCTCTTATTTCTTCTTCGGTTTTTCCATCGATTACCATGTCTCCATAAGGACAGTAAATAAGTGGGTAATAACCTTGACGATACGATACCATTGTTTTACCATCCTTAAAATAACTAAAAAAGCCATTATAGATATCATTTATATAATTGACACCTAAATAATTTATTACATTTACTTGATGGTTTCCAGTTATAAGAAAAGAATCATCTTTTTCATTTTCAGTTACACAAGTAGTAGCATCTCCTTGTAACCATAACTGATTAAATATATCTTCATGGAGTTTGGCTACGTGTCTACAACAACCATATCCTAATAACACTTGGGCTCCTCGTAAGACCGTACTATATCTCGTATCGTCGATATCTTCTTGATGACGGAAAGATCCTTGGTATGAAAAAACTCCGTCGTCTATCAGCCATTTGATTACATAAGAATAACTGATACTGTTATCGGGTAGTCCTAACTCTTGAACTAGTTTTGATGCCATTCTCATTAATGGAAAATAAGAATCAATCGTATCTTTAAAATAAGCAATTTCTTTTTTTCTATTTTTTTCTTCACGTTCTCTAAGTTTTATAATTTCTTCAGGAATAGTAATAATTTCTTTTTGATTAGTCATTTGAGATTTCCTCCTTTTTTTAATATAAAGTTTTATTTTGCATTTCTCTTACTTCTAGTTTCAATATAAAAGAAACTATCTTTTAAGAGAACATCACTGATATAGGAATATCTTATGTTATTGTTCAGCAAGCCTATTTCTTTGATAAGTGGAGTTACCAGATGAATTAGTTCTTCTGTCGTCTTATCTTCGTGTTTTTTATACCGATATCGATGGAACAATTTTTTCCAGTCTTGATGTGTTCGAAAAAGAATATCGGCTATCGTACGACTTTTTTTCTAACTCCATTTTTATCCCCCTCTTTATATTTGCATAATTATATCACAAAAACCTTAAAAAGTCAATTTAAACCGTCTAAACGTATTTAATTTTTCTTTTGTTTTAAATTGATTATTCTTATCTAATACGATATAATAATAATAGTATCATTCGATTGCTAGGTGATTTTATGGGACTTTTTCAAAAGATAAAGAAGTTATTTAATAAAGAAGAAATCGATCAAATCGAAGATTCTCCCTCGGAAGCAGAAGAACCGGTTGCGGTTAAACTTTCTTCTCCAGTAAAAGAGGAAGAAGTCGATGTTGATCTTATTGTAAAAGAGTTTAAACAAGAAGAGGAAGACCGAGAACTTCGACGATTAAAAAAAGCGAAAGAAAAACGTGAAGAAAATAAGCGACAGGAAGAATTAAAACAAGTTAAAGTTTACGAAAAAGGACTTACTAAGACAAGACAAAATTTTGTTTCCCGTCTCATTGATCTTACTTCACGAACGAAGAAAATCGATGATGCTTATTTTGATGAATTAGAAGAAATCCTCATTATGGCGGATATTGGTGTTCATACGGTCATGGGATTTATGGATCGGCTACGAAAAAGAGTTCAACAAGAAAAAATCGATGATCCGGAATACTTAAAAGAAGTTATTGTCGATGAACTGTTTATCATTTATGTTAACGATGAAGTGTTGGTTAATAAAATTCAATATGCGAAAGAAGGACCAACGGTTATTCTTTTTGTTGGTGTTAACGGAGTAGGAAAGACGACAACGATTGCAAAACTTGCTTGGAAACTTAAAGAAGAAGGGAAAAAAGTTTTGTTAGTTGCGGGCGATACTTTTCGAGCTGGCGCTACGATGCAGTTAAAAGAATGGAGTGAAAAGGTCGGTGTTTCCTTTTGTGGAAAAGAGGAAGGAGTCGATCCTGCGAGCGTTGTTTTTGATGGTGTAACGAAAGCGAAAGAAGAAAACTTTGATGTTGTACTCGTAGATACAGCTGGACGTTTACAGAATAAAGTGAATTTGATGAAAGAATTAGAAAAAATCAGTAAAGTTATTTCTAATTTGATTCCAGGGGCACCGCAAGAAACATTATTAGTTATCGATGCGACGACTGGTCAAAATGGAATTAGTCAAGCGAAGAGTTTTAAAGAGATTACACCTGTAACGGGAATTGTCCTAACGAAATTGGATGGAACCGCGAAAGGTGGTATTGTGTTAGCTATTAAAGAAGAAGTAAAGTTGCCGGTTAAATATATCGGTTTAGGAGAACGCAAAGAAGATTTGCAAGTATTCGATATCGAAAAATATATTTATGGCCTTTTTAAAGATATCTTATAGGAGTTCGTATGGATCAGAAAATCTATTTGAATAATCTTTACGATTATTACGGAGAATTGTTAACCGAAAAGCAAAGAGCTTATTTTGAGGCTTCTTACTTTCATGATTTTTCGTTAAGTGAAATTGCTTTCAATTATGGCGTCAGTCGTAATGCAGTTCATCATCAATTAAAACAAGTGGAGGAAAAGCTGCTTCACTTTGAATCGTTATTACAGCTTTATCAAAAAAGAATAAAAATAAGTCAATTATTAGAAAAAATTAATGACAAGGAGCTTGTTCAAAAAATCGAAAATCTATTATAAAAAGGGGTCGATATCATGTTTGAAAGAATTACTTATATCAGTAATGATGGTGCTACTGTTCAAGTGGCCAAAGATGCGCAATTAGCTACCAATCTAATGAATTTACACGTTGTGTTTGAAGACGATAAGAAGAAGATACTAGGGGAAGTAGACGACATTACGGATGATTCTGTAAAGGTGCACTTCCTTGGCGAATTACAAGGAGATCATTTTGTCGGTGGTGTTATTCGGAAACCAAATCTTAATTCCAAGGTACGTATTATTACGCCGGAAGAAATGTTGTTAATTGTCGGAGTCGAACGTCCGGATAATATGAAATTAGGTGTTAGTCCATTGTATGATGATTGCTCTATTCGTGTTAATATCAATGATTTGTTTAGTAATCATATGGCGATTTTTGGAAACAGTGGTAGTGGTAAATCTTGTGGAGTAGCACGCCTTTTACAAAATGTTTTTAACGATCCTTCTTTTATACCTTTCCGGTCAAATTTCTTTATCTTTGATTCTTCTGGTGAATATCGTAATGCTTTTAAAGATATCAATAACCTTAATCCAAATTATCATTTTAAATTTTATACGACGAACTATAATGAACCGAATACAGAACAATTAAAAGTTCCTCTTTGGTTACTTAATACGGATGACTTTGCTTTATTATTAGGTGTTACTGCCCATTCGCAATTACCAATTATTGAGCGTATGTGTAAATTGGTTTACATCTTTAATCAAAAGAATGTCAATGCCAACATGTATAAAAACCATTTGATTGCCAAAGCTATTATGACTGTTTTGTATTCGAATGAAACGTCAACGAGTAAACGAAATGATATTTTCTCTATTATTGGAAGTTGTTCTACTCCAGAATTTAATCTTGAATCCGAAGTACAAGGAATCGGATATGTTCGTAAATTCCGGGAATGCTTTGCTATCGATTCTAACGGACAATTCTCTGAAAGTGTTCTCATTACGCAATATATTGCTAACTTTATTCAACCGGAACTCGATAATTATGAACCGCAAGAAAAATGCTTCTTTACTTTGGAAGATTTAGAGAAAGCGTTAAACTTTACTTTAATTTCCGAAGGGTGGTTACGTAATGAAAATACCTATGGTGACGCCGTAACGATTCGAGTACGTCTTCATTCACTTATTACAGGAAACTATGCGAAGTATTTTGAATGTCGTACTTATATGACTACCCAACAATTTATTTCATCTTTGATTATGTCAAGTGATGGTAAATACAAGTGTCAAGTAGTTAACTTTAACTTAGATGATGTCGACGATAGTTTTGCGAAAACTTTAACTAAAATTTATTCTCGTATTTTGTTTGAATTTACTAAATCTTTAAAAGAGAGAGGAAGTCTTCCATTCAATATTTTCTTGGAAGAAGCCCATCGTTACATTCAACACGATACCGACGAATTTATTTTAGGTTATAATATTTTCGATCGTATTGCTAAAGAGGGACGTAAATATGGTATTATTTTGAATCTTATTTCACAACGTCCCGTTGAAATTAGTGAAACCGTTATTTCACAGTGCTCTAATTTCTTAATTTTTAAAATGAATCACCCTCGTGATATTGAATATATTAAGAAGATGGTTCCTAATATTAGTGAAGAAATTGTTGAAAAGCAAAAGACTTTACAACCTGGTAACTGTATGGCTTTTGGAACAGCCTTTAAGATTCCATTAATTGTTCATATGGAAATGCCAAGTCCCGCTCCTTATAGTGCTAATGCGGATGTTTATAATCGTTGGACTTTCCAACAGGCAACTCCGGTTGCAACGGCGGCACCAGTAAAGGTAGCGCCTACCCCTGCACCGGCACCTGAAAAGCAAGCTCCTGTTCGAAAGTTTATTTCTTCGGACGGGGAAGAGGATTTACCTCCGGTATCGTTAGTTACGGCCAATGTGACGGAAGAAAATATTGATATTCCACTTATCCAAGAAGAAAGTGTACCAAAACAAGAAGAGCCAAGTGCGCCTCCGAAAGAAGAAGAGGCTTCTTCTGATACGACTCCATCAGTAGCCCCTTCGGAACCTGTAGAAGCAAGTGCTACTTCTTTAGAAACGGAACCAGCAATTTAGTTAAAAAGAGAGAATTCTTGACAGATTCTCTTTTTTGTGCTATAATTAGTAGCGTTTTAAGGAGGTTATTGGTATGGAAGATAAAATGCAAAATATCTCTATCGATAATGTACAATCACTTTTTATGGATGCACAACGTTATGCAAATGATACAACATTAAAAGTAAAAGGATTACTTGGTACTTATACCTTTTGTCAATCAACGTTGACTCAAGTTGGTAATTATGTTCGATTATATTTGGATCAAATTGGTTTAACGGCTCATTTTGAAGGAGAGAAAAGCGCACCTTTCCGTGTTTCTGATCTCGGTTTTCGAAATGATAAAACACCTTGGACTCATTATTATGATCCTGTCGATAAATTACTTGCGTTAGGAATTGCTACTGGAAATCTTACTTTTAGTCAAGATAGTTCGGTAGAAGATATTCCTACGAAATGTTATGTTTCAAGAGTTAAATCTTCGAATAAATAGGGGTGAAAGAGAGCGATAATCGCTCTTTTTCTTTGCTTTTTGAATGGTTTATTATATAATAAAGATTATAAGGACTAGGTGAGAATATGTTTGAAAGTTTAGGAGAACATTTACAAAATGCACTTCATAAAATAAAAGGGTATGGAAAAATTACCGAAGAAAATATTTCCGAAATGATGCGTGAAATACGACTTGCTTTATTAGAAGCGGATGTAAACTATCAAGTCGTAAAAGAGTTTACTAATACGGTAAAAGAAAAAGCCCTTGGAGAAGAAGTCCAAAAGAGTATCAAACCAGGAGAATTATTCGTTAAAATTGTTCAGGATGAATTGACCGAGTTATTGGGCGGAGAAAGTGAACCACTCAATATAACGGGACATCCTGCGACTTTAATGTTAGTTGGTCTACAAGGTTCTGGTAAAACGACAACGATTGGTAAATTAGCTAATTTTTTACGAAAAAAGCATAGTAAGAAACCACTTTTAGTGGCATGTGATGTCTATCGTCCTGCAGCGATTGATCAGTTGAAACAAATTGGAAAACAACTTAATATCGAAGTTTATGAAGAGGGCAAAAAAGATCCGGTTGAAATTATCAAAAATGCTTTGGCCTATGCTTCCGAAAATCATCATGACTACGTTTTAATCGATACGGCTGGACGTCTTCATATCGATGATGAACTTATGCTCGAATTACAACGTATTAACGAGTTTTTACATCCTCAGGAAATTCTTTTAGTAATCGATGCTATGATGGGACAAGATGCAATTAATGTCATTCAAGGATTTAATGAACAGTTGCCACTTACGGGGGTTATTTTAACGAAATTAGATGGCGATACCCGTGGTGGAGTGGCGTTATCTGTTCGTCATTTGACACAGGTACCTATCAAATTTATTGGTGTTTCTGAAAAATTAGATGGACTCGATTTATTTGATCCAAAACGTATGGCGAGTCGTATCCTTGGCATGGGCGATATTGTTTCTCTTGTCGAAAAAGCGACCGAAGCGATCGATGAGAAAGAAGCTGAAAAGACGGCAAAACGTATGCAAAATGGAAAGTTTGACTTGGAAGATTTCTTAAGTACCATGAAACAGATGAAAAAGTTAGGACCTATCGAAAATCTTTTAAAGTTACTCCCAGGTGCACAAAAAATGGGCCTTAACAACGTTCAAATTGATCCGAAATTGATGGCTCGAACAGAAGCTATTGTTCTTTCGATGACACCGGAAGAACGTCGTCATCCTGAAATCATTAAAGCAAGTCGCAAAACCCGTATTGCAAACGGATGTGGGCTTTCGGTTGCCGAAGTAAATAAACTTTTAAAACAGTTTGATCAAATGAAATTAATGATGAAACAAATGCAAAGTGGAAAGATGAAATTTCCTTTCTAATGCTTATACAAGTAGCTATTGTTCCGTTTTTAAAACTAATCCCTTTTGGGATTTTTTTGTGGAAAGGATTTGGACTTTTCGCTAATATTTAGGCAAACATGATAGGTATCTTTTTTCATCTTTCATATTCTATGTTAGATAGGAGGAATGAAAAATGTTTCAAGATCGTTGTTATGATAGAGACAATGATATGACGACACAATTTGTTGGAAATAATAATACGGTTGATATCGATATGAATGTAGATTCCAATTTTGGAGATATGCCTATGATGGGAATGAATAGTGCTATGGCACAAAATCCAATCGTTGGACCTGTTCAAGAAAGAGTCGTAAATCGTACTTTCGTTCATGAAGTGCCTCATGTATGTCCTATTCATACCCGTGTTGTAAATCATCATATTTATAAACATACATATCGTCCTTGCTACACTTGTTCCGAAGAAAATGTTTGTAGCAATATGCAATGTGGATCATGTTGTCAATTTCGTTAAGACCTTTTAGGTCTTTTCTTTTTTTTTAAAACTAATAACAATTGACAAATGTATAAACAATGTATATACTATAAACAAATGGAGATGATTCTATGGAAGTTAAACTTCAAAAGTGGGGAAATTCTATGGGGATAAGAATTCCTTGTAATATTTTAAAATCTTTAAATTTAAAGACGAATGATCTATTAAATATAGAACTAGCTGATAACAAAATAGTTATTAGTGTACCTCAAAAAAAGAAGATATCGTTAGAGAAAAGATTTAGTGAATATCATGGTGAAAATCTAGCTAAAACTTTTTCTTGGGATGAAAGTGTAGGAAAAGAAATATGGTAAAGAAATATATACCCAAACAAGGAGATGTTGTTTTCTTAAATTTTAATCCCATCAAAGGTTATGAGCAATCTGGATTTCGACCGGCTGTGGTAATTAGCAATAATGTTTTTAATCAAAATACCAAAATGGCTATTGTATGTCCCATTACCTCTAATGATAAGGATTTTCCAACGCATTATAAGTTGGAAAATACGAAAATTGTACATGGGTCTGTACTGTGTGAGCATATTCGAAGTATCGATTATGAGATAAGAGAAATAAAGTTCGTTGAAAAGTTAACGGATAATGATTTCATAAGTGTAATTACCTTACTAAATGCTTGTATTGAGGAATAATTTAGTAAAAAGAGATAACATTTGATATGAAAATTATTTGTAGTAATATATATTCATTTTGTTAAGACCTTTTCGATCTTTTCTTTTTGTAAGATAAAAGTTTACATTGTCAATTATTGTCTAATTTTGTCATATCTGTTGCACAAATGTGTAAATAGGGTTATTCTTAAAATAGAAAAGGGTAAGGTGATAAAAACGTGTTATTTCCATCAATCGATAAAATATTAAATATTGTTGATTCCAAGTATGAGTTAGTTCATATTGTTGCTAAAAGAAGTAAAGAAATGGCTCAAACAGGGCATTATCAAATGCCAGAGAACGAATATACTTCAAAGAAACCAATCGGACGTTCTTTAGAAGAAGTGGAAGCAGGCTTAATCGTTGTCAAAAAAGATTAAGTCTTTTTTCTTGTCTTTTGATATAATAAAAATAGGTGATGGACATGCAAATACAAAAGTTTAAAAAATTAAAAAATGGACAGTATGAACTTATTACCGATGAAGGGAATTATACGCTTCATGAGAATTTAATTTTAAAATATAATTTACTGATCAAAAAAGAACTTGATTTTTCTTTATGGGAGCAAATTGAACAAGAAAATCAAATGTATGTAATTTACAATCTTACTCTTAAAATGTTAGGTCGACGTATTTATAGTCGGAAGGAGTTATATCTTTCTTTAACTAAAAAAGGGTATGCGAAAGAAGCGGTTATAGCTGCACTTGACTTGTTAGAAGAGCAAGGATATATCAACGATTTACAATATGCAACTTCGTATTTGCACGATCGTCTTCTTTTAAGTTACGATGGTCCTGAAAAAATTGAAATGCAACTTTTAAAAAATGGAGTCGATCAAAAGATTGTTCGGGAAATAATGCCTGATTTTTCGATCGATTTGCAAAAAGAAAAATTGACGAAATTAATTCAAAAGGAGATTAAAACAAATCGAACCAAGAGTCGAAATGCACTATTTCAAAAAATTGTTTTACATCTTATTCATTTAGGATACAGTCGTTCTCTTATTTTATCGATATTAGATGATTTTAAAATAGAGGATGATGAGGCTATTCGAAAAAAGGAATACGAAAAACTATATCAAAAGTTGAGTCGCAAATACGAAGGAAAGGAATTGGAACTTAAAATTCGCCAGAAAATGTATCAGAAGGGATTTACTTCGTATGATTAAGGAATCTACGGTTAAAAAGATTACTTTTATTCTTTTAATTATTGCTTTTATTGTCTTATTGTTACCGGTTATTTCATTAGGGTTCGATTATTGGTGGCATCTTAAAACCGGAAACTATATATTAAGTCATGGTACGATTCCTTCGGTTGATCCTTTTTCTTGGTACCGGCAAGGAAGTTTGCCTTGGGTAAGTCACGAGTGGTTGAGCGAAGTCCTTTTAGCTGTCATGGCGCATCTTTTTGGTTCCTACCACGTTATTTTCTTTTGCTTATTCTTTTTGGCACTTTCTTATTTTTTTATTTATTATATTTGGCATAAAGAAATGGAAAAGAATGTACTCTTTTCCTTAGGTTATTTATTTTTAGGTGTTTTTATTTTTGGTTTAGGACTTCTTCCAAGACCGCATATGATTAGTAATTTTCTTTTTTTAGTAACTCTTTATTTACTTTATGATTACGATCGTTTTTCCCAACATAAACGCATTTATTTTCTTCCGGTAATTGCGCTTTTGTGGGCAAATCTACATGGAGGTTCTTCGAATCTGTCGTATCTTCTTTGTCTTGTGTTTGCAGTAAGTAACTATATAAATGCTAAAAAAGAAGTGGGGAATACCTTTTTGAAAGTAGGATTTCTATCGTTGTTTGCTTTACTATTTAATCCACAGGGGATCACTTTACTTATTTATCCTTATCAGAATATGGGAAATCATTTCATGCAACAGATTATTACTGAATGGCAACCACCTTCTATTTTTCAAGTTTCACATTGGTCTATTTTTGTGTTGTTGATTTCTTTTGTTATCGGAGTAATCTATTTCCGAAAAAAAATTCCATTGGTTTCCTGGATTTTAACGATTCTTTTTTCTTTTTTAACTTTACGTAGTATGCGTTTTGCTCCTTATTTGTATTTTCTTTTCGGCTTTGTTTTCTTTCCTTGTCTTTCGAAAAAGAAGGTGGCTTTTGTAACGTATCCTATTTTATCCCTTGCTTGTACTTTCTTAATTTGTATGACTTTGTTTTCTAATGGTAAGCTTGCGTATTTAAAGACCAATCAACCTTTATTAGATGATAATGTGATTCGTCTATTAAAAAGTGAACAACCCGAACGACTTTATAATTATTATGATTATGGGGGCTATTTAATTTATTGTGATATACCTGTCTTTGTCGATGGTCGTGCCGACGTCTATTCCGATTACAATTTAAAAGATTTTTATCAATTAATGAATCTATCTTCCGGTTATGAAAACATTATTGAAAAGTATCAATTTGATTATTACTTAATTCCTAAAACAATTCCTTTAGCACAATATTTGGAAGACTCTTCTTATGAAAAACTTTATGATTCTTCCGTTTGTTTATACAAAAAAAAGAGCGATTGAATTTCGCTCTTTTTAAATTCTAGTATCCACTGGAAGTAGTAAGTGATTCTTTTTGTTGTGTCATTAAGGCATCGTATTGATTTCTTAATGTTTCATCTTCGATGTACATACCATATTCTTTTCTTAACTCCATTAATGCTGTTATTTGTAATGTTGGATCATCGGTTAATTTATCACTTGCTAAAGTCTCTTTGATTTTTTCTTGCCATTGTTCGAAAGGTGCTTTTTCTCTTTCTTCTACTTTTAAAATAATGTGGTATCCATAAGTTGTTTTTACTGGTTCTTTAGTGTATTCTCCAACAGCTAGTTTTTTAGCAGCTTCTTCAAATTCTTTGGTCATTTCGCCTTTGACAAAGAATCCTAAATCTCCACCATCATCTTTGGTATCTTCATCATCCGATAATTCTTTGGCGATGGCATCGAAAGCTTCACCATTGTTAAGACGGGTAATTACATCTTTGGCTTGTTGAAGTGCTTCTTCTTCTTTGGTTGCTTTTTCTTCTTCCGACATATCAGAAGTGATATCTGCTTCAATTAAAATGTGACGGGCATGAATATCTCCGAATACTTCTTCATCGTAATACTTCTTTACTTCATCGTCGCTTACTAATCCTTTTGTATAATCTTCTACCGCTTTTCCTCTTTTATATTGAAGTGAGAGGTAACTTCTTAATTCGTCCATCGAAGTAACTCCAAAAGCACTTTGTACTTGTTGTAATAAAACTTCTTCGCTACCAAAAGCACTTAACCAAGTATTGATTTGTCCTTCTACTTGATCGGTTTCTTCATCCGAAGCAGGATATTTATCATTTAAAATGTTAGTATCCATCATATCTAATAGAACTCCAATCGCATATGAGTCTTTCATTTCGGCATAGAGATCATCTACTGAAATCGAATTTGCTTTTGATAATGTTACCACCGCATCCTGTCCGTTTTCTAATTTAGGGGCGTTTCCACATCCTGTTACGAGTAACAAGAGGCATAAACAAAGTAGTATTTTTTTCATAATTTCCTCCTTCAAAATACAAGAATATCATAACAAAAAACAAATTAAAATACAACACTAAGCAAAGAAATTTCCGAAAGAAGTAGCACCAAAATACGTTCTTTCCCATAAAATAATGTGAGTCATGAAAAAGGAGGAATCGATTATGGGAAATAATGTATCATCGGCAGCAATCGTTTTAGTATTATTTATTTTATTAGTTATCATACTTGGTGCTTGGATTTAATTAATAAGGAGGTGTAGTAAAAATGTCATGTCAAAATAATGAAAATACGACTACTTCAAAAGGTGGCACCGGTTTTGTTATCATTGTCGTATTATATATCTTACTCGCTATCATCTTAGGTGGATGTGTAGCATCTTACTAAAAAAGAGGAAAATTTTCCTCTTTTTCTATATTTTATATGATTGATAAATATTATTCGAAAGAAGATGACAAAAACTTATTTTTGTGATAAAATAGCAATAAATTTTGAAGCACGAAAGAAGGAATTTTTATGGCCAATCCTAATAATCGAAAATATGACTATTTATTAGCACAAAACGAAAAATACATGAACTTAACCGCTTTAACTTTTGGTGATCGTACCATAACTTATGAAGAGTTACATGATCGTATCCAAAAATATGCTAAGATGCTATATCAAAAAGGGATAAGAGAGAATGATGTTATTGGTGTTTGTACTTTAAATACACCAGAATCGGTCTATTTGTTATATGCTTTAGATATGATTGGAGCGATTGTCGTCGGTTATAGTCCTTTTGATAGCAAGGAACGTATAAAGCAAGATATTGCTATGACTAATCCAAAAATGGTAATATCGGTTGATATGAATTATAGTAACTTTAAAGAAAGTGAAAAAGCACTTAATTTTTCGACTATTTTATATTCCCCTTTGATGTCTAGTGACGATTTAAAACTAAAAGTAGGTTATCAACTATTACAGTTGAAAAATGGTAATTTTACATTATCGAGAGATAAAAAATTAGGACACTTACTTAAACAAAATACGGATGATGTAATTGTTCCTAAAGCATCTTTTGAAAAAGAAACACTTACGGATATTCTCTTTACTGGAGGATCGACCGGAGTTCATAAAGGAGTAGAACTTTCTGGAGAGGGTATCAATCATGTGGTTGAAGGAATGCGTTACATGTATGATTATGATTGGACAGGGAAAACCTATTTAGGAAATATTCCGTTTGGGCACATGGTCTATGGACGCGTTATAATGCATATTGCTTTGACCAATAATATGACCTATGCCTTAACGGTAAAAGCTTTGCCTTCTGATTTTTATAGTGAATTAGTACGAACCAAGGCTAATTGTGCTGTTGGGGGACCTCCTCATTGGACTTCGTTAATTGAAAAGCGGGGAGATGAATTTGTTCCTCGAAGCGATTTGAAAAAGGGTTCTCTTGCTAATTTGGATTTAGCTACTTCTGGAGGAGAAGCAAAGAAAACTTCTACTGATGATGCGATTAATCAAGCTTTAAAGTATTGTGGTAGTAAAACAGTTTTAGGAGATGGGCTTGGAGCGACCGAAGCTTGGTCTGTTATTACACTTAATAGTGGTAAATGTTATACCCCTGGAACTATTGGGTCTCCTATTTCTACCATTAAAATGAAATTGGTTGATCCGGTAACACAAAAGGAAATCAAAGGAGATCAACCGGGACTTCTTTATATTTCAGGACCGTCTGTCATGCTAGGATACCATCAAAATGAGGAAGAGACTGCCAAAGTTATTTCTTATGACGAAGATGGTACTAAATGGTGTAATTTAGGAGATTATCTTCAAAAAGTAGGGCCTAATACTTATAAATATGTCGGACGATTAAAAAGAAATTTTGTAAGTGGCATTGAAAATATTTATCCTGAAGAATTGGAAGAATTAATTTCGACCTTTAAAGAAGTAAAAGAAGTCGTTGTAACTCCAATTCCCGATGACATTGTTCAATATGTTCCTCGCTATCACATTTCTCTATACGATAAAAATATTGATTACACTTCTTTCGAAGAACGCCTCAAAGCTTTAATTACTACAAAATTAAGTCCTAACTGGCTCCCTTGCGATATTACTTATTATGATGAGCCACTTAAACGTATGATGAATTCTAAATTAGATATTGCTTATTATCAAGAAAAAGATAAGCAAGATTTAAAAGAGGGGAAACTTCGTTTAGAAGAAAGTAAAAAAGTTCGTTTAAAAAATATGTAGGAGTCTTTAAAAGGACTCTTTTATTTTGTAGAACTATTGGTAAGTGTGTTATAATGTAAATAATAAGAGAGGTTTGTTATGATAGGTTTTTATTTTTCATTATGTACCCTTATTATTATGATAATTTTTGCGGTTGTCTTTTTTGGTAAAAAGAAAGTAAAAAATGAAGAAACCAAAATTTATGGTTGGCTTCTCATTGTTTCTATTATCATGACCATATTAGAAATCGCAACAGCTATTTATTTTAGTATGGGAAATGATATTGAAACTATTTTTTACAAATTAGGAGCGAAATTAGTACCTACCTGTTATGTCCTTTTAAATAGTCTTTTTGGAAGATATCTATTATCCGTTTGTAAAAATGAAAAAGCAAACTTTAAAATACTTACTGTAGTTACTACTATAACCGTCATTTTAATTATGCTTCTTCCGATTGAATTTGTATCGGATGCGGGTAGTATTGTTCCGAGAGGGCCCTCTATTTATTTGGCTTTTGGCTTTTGCTTTATCCATATTTTATACCAGATATATTTATGTATCCGTTATCGAAAACAAATTGCTCGGCAAAAATTTACTCCATTTTACTCGTTTATGGTTTTAGGAATATTAAACTTGGTGATTAATATATTGCTTCCTTCTACTTTTTTAATTGGTTATTTATTTTGTTTAACTATTATAATTATGTATTTTACGATTGAAAATCCAGATGTAAAGTTATTAAATGAAATGGTTATTGCTAAAAATCAAGCCGAAAAAGCCAATCGTGTAAAATCTGATTTTTTAAGTTCTATGTCGCATGAAATAAGAACCCCATTAAATGCTATCGTTGGTTTATCGGAGTCTATTACTTCTTACCAAGGGAACCTTCCTCAAGAAGTTATTGAAGATGCTAAAGATATTCAAAATGCTTCTCAAACATTATTAGAAATTGTAGGCAATATTTTAGATATTAATAAAATTGAAAGTGATAAAATGGATATTGTCGAAGAACCTTATGCTTTTCGAGAAGAAATTACTAAATTAGTAAAAGTAACTACTACACGTATTGGGGATAAGCCTATTGACTTTAGGTTGAATATTCAGGAAGACGTTCCAGAAGAATTAATAGGGGATAGAATTCACGTCAAAGAAATTATTAATAATTTACTTACTAATGCTATTAAATATACTGAACAAGGACATATTAATCTAAATATAAAGTGCATAAATAAAGAAACTAATTGCCTTTTAATGATTAGTGTTGAAGATACGGGACGAGGAATAAAAAAAAAGCAAATCGAACGACTTTTTTCGAAATTTGAACGACTTGATATGGATCGAAATACAACGATTGAAGGAACTGGTTTAGGACTTGCTATTACGAAAGCATTGATAGACAAAATGAATGGTAAGATTAATGTTCAAAGTGAATTTGGTAAAGGATCTTTATTTGTAGCAACTATTCCTCAAAAAATAAAACCACGAACTACTATAACGAATCTTTCTAAAACCATGGAGAGCATTTCTCAACCGGTTATTTATCAAGATAAGAAGGTCCTTGTTGTCGATGATAATAAATTGAATATCAAAGTAGCAAAAAGAGTTCTTGAAAAATTAGGTATTATGGTAGATGCGTGTGAAAGTGGTGCAGACTGTCTTAATAAAATTAATGCAAACAACAAATATGATTTGATTCTAATGGATATTATGATGCCAGAAATGTCTGGAGAAACAACTTTAAAAAAATTAAAAGAAAATCCTAATTTTCATACTCCAGTGATTGCTTTAACGGCAGATGCCATACAAGGTGCGAAAGCACATTATTTAGAAATAGGTTTTCAAGACTATATTTCTAAACCTTTTACGAGAGATCAAATTAAAGAAAAGTTAGATAAAATTTTTACTTCTACTTCTTCCGGAGTGAATTGGGATGAAGTCCCTGAATACGTAATTACTGGTGAAAAAGATTAAAACTAAAAAAGAGGAAAATTTTCCTCTTTTTCCTATTCTTCTTTAAGTTGTTCTGATACTTTTTCTAAGTCAATTAATATCGTTTTATTAAAATCATGTGTTACATTGTCGTCTAAATAACGAGGGGTCAAATGAATATGAAAATGTTTAATATCTTGACCATGACCATTGTTTTGACAAATTGTTAATCCTTGACAATGCATTTTATCTTCGAGTAATTTTTTCATTTTTAAAATTACTTCATGTAGATGTAAAAGCAATGCTTGATCTAAATCCTCGACGGTAACGATATGTTTTTTAGGTACTAGAAGGCAATCGCCATTGGTCGATGGATTAATATCTAAAAAAACTTTTACTAAATCGTCTTCATAGATGGTGTAACTTGGTATTTCTCCTTTTATAATTTTACAAAATAAACAATCTTCCATTTTTTCATCTCCTCTATCATTGTATCAAAAAAAGGCTTTCTTTGACAATTGCTTTTCTTATTGTTATAATAGGAACCATTCCAAGGAGAGATGGCTTTATGGGAACCGTTAAAAATTATTTTATGAATCCTGATTTAGTAAGACGCGTTCTTATTGATTATTATCATGATAATTTTAATATTGCTATTTCCAATATTCATTTTCATTGCTATGAGAATGGTTTTTTAAATCGTATTGTCTTAGAGGCAAAAGGTCATGGAAAAGATACTTTGCACGAGTGTGAAGTTCCTTATGTCGTACCGATTGAATCTTCGGATATAGAGAAAGCCGTTAAATATTTTTTTGAAAGTTCGGAAAATATATTAAAACGTTATACCATCGACTATGAGTCTTCTGGAGGCGGTATGCAATTTAATGGAATCTATGCCGATGCTGTTGCCGAGACAAAAATATTAGAAAAAGATTAAAAAAAAGAAAAACCGTTTTAACGGTTTTTTTGTTTTGTGAATACAGCGTGTATTCGTTATTTATTATGTTTCTTTTCATTTTTTTTATACAAAAATGTTTTTTTCACTAAATTTGACAAAATATTTTATTTGTAACTCATATTCTATTTGTGTAACCTTTTAAAAAGTGGTAAAATAATAGACGAAAGCGGTGAGCTATATGAAAATTGAAATTAATAATCTAACCGTTGTAACGAAAGATAAAAAAGAGATATTAAAAGATTTTTCGTTAACGATTAAAGCGGGCGAAGTTCATGCTCTTATGGGACCGAATGGAACAGGGAAGAGTACCTTATCAAAAGTGTTACTAGGAAGTCCTGAATACGAAGTCGTAAAAGGAGATATTTTAGTCGATGGCAAGTCAATTTTGAAATTATCTACTGACGAACGGGCAAAATTAGGATTTTTTCTTTCGTTTCAATCACCAATTAGTATTGAGGGAGTAACGAATACCGAGTTTTTAAAAACGGCTATCAATACTCGTCGTGAAGAAGCAATCGGTTTATTTCCTTTCATGCAAGAAATGCGTCAAGCCTTAAAGGATTTACATATGGATGAAGATATGATGCTTCGTTCAATCAATCAAGATTTCTCCGGTGGAGAACGGAAAAAGAACGAAATCTTACAGATGAAACTTTTACAACCTTCATTTATTATATTAGATGAATTAGATTCTGGACTCGATGTCGACAGTTTACGTATCTGTTGTGAAAATATTGCTACCTATTTAAAAGAACATCCCAAGACTTCAGTATTAGTAATTACGCATTATCCACGTATTTTAGAATATCTTCCTTTAAATTATGTGCATCGGATGCAAGCGGGTCGTATTGTTGAGACGGGTGACTTTTCTCTTGCACAAAAAATCGAAAAAGAAGGTTATCTTAGTGAGAATGCTATAGGCGGAGTGGTTTCTCATGAATAAAATAATAGTAACTGATAGTAATGAGGAAAATCGAATCGAAAAAGTTCCTTTCTTGTCTTCGAACTATACATTTCAAGATGCAAAACGATTATTTCTTTCTTTTGAAAAGGAAAAAGTGAATTTAGATTTTTCAGTTCCTGAAGAAACGGATGCGGAAGTTATCCTTTTTGGGGAACAAAGTGATTTAGAAATTTCTTATCATTTAGGGAAGGGAAGTCACCTTATCGTTCGGTGTTTTGCACTTTCGACCAAAGGAACGATTGCTTGTTATTTAGAAGGGGAAAAGGCATCCTTTACTTATCATTATGCGGCTATTAATGATTGTGATGTTTCGTTAAAGACCGCTGTTCATCATTTGGCTCCTCATTCTATTAGTAATATGTATCAACATGTCGTAGTGTTAAAAGGAGCTACTACTTTAGATGTCGATGGAATTGTTCCTAAAGATATAAATGCCTGTGTTTGTAATCAAGATAATAAAATTATCAATCTCGGTACGAGTGACTGTACGATTCTTCCCAATTTAAGAATTGATAATTACGATGTCGTTGCTAATCATGCTGCTTTTATCGGTAAATTTTCTTTAGATGAACTTTTTTATTTGATGTCTCGAGGATTAGATCAAACAACTTGTTATCAGTTATTGATTCAGAGTTTCTTGTTTGGTAAAATGTCACTTCGAGAAGAAGAGAAGCAACTTTTTTATTCATCTATGACAAAAGTAATGGAGGTGTAGGGAAGTGAATCGTGAAGATTTTCCTATTTTTAAAGAACCTTTAATTTATTTTGATAATGGGGCAACTACCATGAAACCACAATGTGTGATTGATGCACTCGTAGATTATTATAGTAACTATACAGCGAATGCCCATCGTGGTGATTATGATAACAGTTTAAAAGTTGATATTTTGTACGAAGGTGTTCGTGGAAAAGTTCGGCAATTAATCGATGCACCGGATGCTTCTGAAGTTGTATTTACGAAAGGAACTACCGAGTCTTTAAATTTAGTGGTTTTTGGTTTTATGAAAGATCATTTAAATCCTGGAGATGAGGTTTTAATTACGAAGAGTGAACATGCCTCGAATGTTCTTCCTTGGATGGAACTCGAAAAAGAAAAAGGCATCGTTATCAAATATATTCCTTTGGATGAGGAAAATAAAGTGACGATGGAAAACGTGCAAGCATCACTTAGTCCGCGTACTAAAGTCATTTCGATTGCCCATGTTACCAATGTAATTGGAGATATTCGTCCAGTTCAAGCTATCGGACAACTTTGTAAAGAAAAAGGTATCTATTTTGTCGTCGATGGCGCACAAAGTGTTCCTCATATGAAAGTTTCTGTACAGGAAATGAAGGCGGACTTTTTAGCTTTTTCCGGTCATAAGATGGTGGGACCTACTGGGGTAGGTGTCCTTTGGGGAAGAAAAGAACTTTTGGAAGAGACCAAACCGCTCTGTTATGGAGGCGGTATGAATACTACTTTTGAATCGACGGGAGAATTTGAACTAAAAGAAGTGCCAACTAAATTTGATGCTGGAACGCCTCCGATTGCCGAAGTAATCGGATTAGGGGAAGCAATTGATTATATTATGGCTATTGGACTTGATAAAATTCATGCCCACGAGCAAGAATTAAAACGTTATCTTTTAAAACGATTAGAAGAAGTGCCTAAAGTGATTGTTTATAATAAAACGACGGAAGGTGCTATTGTCGCTTTCAATATCGAAGGGGTCTTTAGTCAAGATACGGCGGTTTATTTAAATCATTATCATATCTGTGTTCGGGCAGGAAATCATTGTGCTAAAATCTTAAAAGATGAGTTAAAAGTCAAAAATACCTGTCGTATCAGTTTCTATTTTTATAACACGAAAGAAGAAGTAGACGAATTGATACGCGTACTTAAAGACGCGGAACATATTTTTGATGTCGTACTATAAAAGAAAGAAGTGAACCTTTATGGATGCTAATTTAAGAAGAACTATTATCCTTGATAATTATCAAAATCCGATGCATAAAGGATTGGTTAATGACGATGGTTATATTCGGATACGAACGAATAACGAATCTTGTATCGATGATTTGACGATTTTAATTAAAGTGGTGAATGGTCGTATCGAGGATATCCGTTTCGATGGAGAAGCTTGTGCAATTTCTACTTCGGCAACGTCGATTATGATTCGTAACTTTATTGGGAAGAATTACGAGGAAGCAAAATCGCTATTAGAACAGTACGAAGCGATGATTGATGAAAAACCTTACGATGAAGAAAAATTGAACGAATTAGTTGTTTATGAAGAAATTTATAAGCAACCGAATCGAAAAAAATGTGCGTTATTACCATTCCGGGCGATTCATCAGATATTAGATGATCCATCCTTATTTGAAAAATAGAACCGAGGTGTTTTCGATGGAAATCAAAGGACTATCGAAAGAACATATATTACAACTTTCCAAACAAAAAAAAGAAGCTGCGTGGGTAAAAAATTATCGATTAAAGTCGTATCAACTTTTCGATTCTCTCAAGATGCCTTCTTTTGGACCTCCCATTCATTTGAACTTCGACTCGATTATCTACTATAAAACGAGTGAAGAAGAACGTATTCAAAACAGTTGGGATAAAATTAATCAAAGAGTCAAAAACGAATTGGATGATTTAGGTGTTTTGGAAAGCGAAAGTCATATGGATGGTATGGGCGTCCAATACGAAAGCGAAGTCATCTATCACAATATGATTGAGGAACTTCAAAAAAAGGATATTATTTTTACTTCAATCGAAGATGCTATGCAAAAATATCCGGATTTAGTTCAAAAATATTTTGGAAAAATCGTATCGAATGCCGACAATAAATTTGCAGCTTTAAATGGCGCGGTTTTTTCAGGAGGAAGTTTTATTTATATTCCCCCTCATACAAAACTAGATCGTCCACTTCAAAGTTATTTCCGTATTGCCAGTCGTAATATGGGTCAATTTGAGCGTACCTTGATTATTGTCGATCACGATAGTGAACTTCATTATATTGAAGGGTGTACCGCTCCTGATTACAGTGAGTCTAGTCTTCATGCAGCAGTCGTCGAAATCTTTGTTGGTAAGAACAGTAAGTGTCGGTATACGACGATTCAAAATTGGGCACATAACGTTTACAATTTGGTTACTAAAAGAGCACTCGTCGAAGAAAATGGAACGATGGAGTGGATTGACGGAAATATCGGATCCTATGTGACAATGAAGTATCCTGCTTGCATTTTAAAAGGGGATTACGCTTCTGGAACTTGTGTTACCATCAGTGTTGCAACGAAAGATCAAATGCAAGATACCGGTGCTCGCATGATTCATTTAGGAAAGCATACGAAGAGTAAAATTATTTCGAAGAGTATTGCTGGAAATGGAGGGAATGCTACTTATCGGGGAAAGGTCGATATTAAACCGGAAGCGATTTCGAGTGAAGCATTAGTAAAATGTGATACTTTAATCTTGGATTCATTATCTAAAAGTGATACGATTCCTGTGAACCGTTGTCAGAATACTTCCTCTTCTATTAATCACGAGGCAATTGTTTCGAAGGTGAGTGAAGAAAACTTATTTTATTTGATGAGTCGTGGAATTAGTCGTGATCGTGCCCAAGAGTTAATCGTTTTAGGATTTCTCGAAGCTTTCCGTGAAGAGTTACCGATGGAATATGCGGTGGAATTAAATCAACTTTTGAAAAAAAATCTATAAAAGTTTACTTTTTTATAAATAAAATATACTAAGAAACAAAAAAAGAATTTTATCTTGGAAAATTCTTTTTTTATGCTCATTTTTCCTTTTCAAAACTTAAAAAGAGCGATTTGCAAGACTATTTTTCTTTTGTTATAGTGAGTTTAGAAAGGAGGGAAAAATGTTAAATAATGTGGTTTTGGTTGGACGACTTGTCAAGGATCCAGAATTACGAGATACCGAACAAGGGAAAAAAATGACTTTTATTACTTTGGCGATACCTCGCGGTTATAAAAATATGAACGGTGAATATGATACCGATTTTATCGATTGTGTTCTCTGGGATGTCGTTGCTTCCAATACAGCACAATATTGTAAAAAAGGTGATATTATAGGAATTAAAGGTAGACTTCAATCACGGATTGCCACGTCCGAGAAAGAAAAGAAGTATCTAACCGAAATCATTGCCGAAAAAGTTACTTTTTTAACTTCTAATCAGTCCAAAGCAAAGGCAGAGTGAAAAACTCTGTCTTTGTTTCTTTTTGGTTAACTTCGACCTAAAACGTTTGGTATTTTTCTATAATAAGGGTACAAACTAACAAATGGAGTGGTATTTATGTTATTGTTTGGGAAGCGTTTAAAAGAGCTTCGACTCGCAAAGGGTCTGACACAACAGGAACTTGGAGAGCAGATTAATGTTACCAAAGTGAGTATCTGTTGTTATGAAAAAGGTACAAGAACACCTACGGTGGATACATTAATTGATTTATCGAATGTTTTTAATGTGGATTACAGTTATTTTTTAGGAGGCGATAGTTTTGTTAAATCGCCAAATAAAAAACATGCTTTGTCGATGGCAAATGAAGAAATCGAACTAATTTTAGAACTTCGAAAAAATGAAGAATTGTATAAAAAAGTGATGGAAGATCCGAAACGGTTTGTGTCCTTAATTGAAAAGAAGATACGGTAAGATATCTTTTTTTGTTTGATTGCATAATTTATAGAAAATCGTTATAATTATTTTAGAGTAGGGTGATAAGATGAATATTATCGAGATAATTACAAAGAAAAAGAATGGGTATGCTTTAACGGATGAAGAAATTGATTATGCTTTTCAAAATTATTTAAATGAGAAAATACCGGATTATCAAATGAGTTCTTTATTAATGGCTATTTGTATTAATGGAATGAATTATGATGAAACAACTCATTTGACAGATTTGTTTTTACGTAGTGGTGATACACTTGATTTATCTTCGATTGATGCTCCGAAAGTGGATAAACATTCGACGGGAGGAATCGGTGATAAAACAACTATGATTATTGGACCGATTGTTGCATCTCTCGGAGTGGTCGTACCGAAGATGAGTGGTCGCGGATTAGGAATTACGGGAGGTACGATTGATAAATTAGAAAGTATTCCCGGATTTCGAACCAATTTAAAGGAAGATGAATTTTTATCATTACTAAAGAAGAATGGTTTTGCTGTAACTTCTCAAACATCCAATTTAGTACCGATGGACCGAAAGATTTATGCTTTGCGTGATGTTACGGGAACGACCGAATCCCTTCCTTTGATTGCTTCTAGTATTCTTTCTAAAAAGATTGCTGGAGGTGCAGATAAAATATTAATTGATATTAAAGTAGGTGAGGGTGCACTTGTTAAAACGATGTCCGAGGCGATTAAATTATCGGATATCATGAAGAAAATCGGAGAAAAGTATAAAAAAGAAGTTCGTACTTTGTTGACTCCGATGGATACGCCTTTAGGTTATGCGATTGGAAATCGAGTAGAGGTATTAGAAGCAATGGCAGTTTTAAAAGGGGAAAGTAAATCTCCTTTGACGGATTTATGTGTTCAGCTTGCCTCGCATATGGTTTCGATGGGAAAAAATCTTTCCTACGATGTAGCGCGGGATGAAGTCCTTGCTGCTTTAGAAGATGGATCGGCTTATCAAAAGTTTGTCGATTTCGTTCACGATCAAGGAGGCGATTTGGATCAAGTTGTTTTGAATTCCAACAAAGTGGATATCCTTGCTCCTTGCGATGGAGAAATTGATTCGATCAGTGCTCTTAAAATGGGAGAATTAGCTATTTCTTTAGGTGCCGGTCGTCTTCAAAAAGAGGATGAAATTGATCCTGGAACGGGAATTATGCTTCATCATCTTGTCGGTGAAAAGGTTCAAAAAGGGGATGTCTTATTTACAATGTACGGAAAAGAAGAAGCACTTCTTCCGTTTGTGGATCCGAACGAATATTATACTTTCAAATAAAAAGTGCCTTTTGGCACTTTATTTTTTTCCTTCAATAAATTGTACATAGTATTCGTCAAAAGTAATATTGTGTTCGTGAATGTAGGTTGCAATTTCTTTTCCGACATAGCGATAATGCCATGATTCATACGTATAACCAGTGATATTTTCTTTACCTTTGGGATACCGTTCAATAAATCCGTACTTGTATGCGTTATCTTTCATCCATTGATATTCTTTGGTCGTATGGAACTGGGTGTAGACGGTGGAACCGTTGTCGATATCGGCAACAAGTCCTGTTTGATGTTCTGAAAAACCAGGACGCGCTGAATAGGTATCCGCTTCTTCGACCCCATCTTGATCGACATATCGTTGGTAAAGTCCTACTTGGTATTCGTAACTGCGATACGTCGACATAGCTCGAATCGTATAACCGTCACTTTTTGCTTTATTGCACATGTTTTCGAAAGCAACTCTTGCTTCTTTTACCATGAGTCTTGTTCCTGTACTACATGATGAGGAAACTTTTTCTAAATCGTTTGGAACATAGTCTCCCATCGAGATATATTTATTACTTAAAATATAGATTTTGTTTTGATAAGGAGTCGTTTTTGTATGGGTATAATAGTCGTAATCGAGACCGATGTTCACTCTTGTGACGATATCTTTTTTATCCATAGTTGGATTTTTCTCTAAATAGGCAAGATAACGATCGAGATAGTCCATATTAAAATAATCTATTTTTTCATTAATGTTTTCTAGTTTTGCTAGTTTTTCTTTTAAAACTTTATCTTCTTGTGTTTGCGAAGTAGAACTATCTTCTATTTGAGGAGTAGGAGTACTTTCCGTTTGAGGATTAGGACTATTTTCTGTTTGAGATTCTTTCTCTTGAGTATTATTTGGTAACAATTTTACTACTAGAAATCCTCCTCCTATGAGTAAGAGTATAATAGCTAGTAACAAAATTAATCGCTTTCTTCTTTTTTTCATATTTATTTTCACCTACTATAATCATATCATAATTTATTTCAAATCATCTTTAAAAATTCATTTAATTTATTTAAGAATAATAGTTTATTCATTAACAATAAGTTGACTTTATGACAAGGTACATATTATAATCTTATATATAATAGAGGTGAGTATATGATGATGAAAAAAATTGGAACTTTTCTTTTCGCTTTATCCCTTGCTTTACTTCCAAGTGCTTCTTATTTTGAAAAACTTTCGTTGGAATCGGGACGGATAAACTATCAAGAATCGCTTCTTACAAAGGAAAAATATTTTAACCTTTATGAGGAATTGATAAAGGATGCAAAATTAGATGACGAAATCGATTTTAGTGCTATTTCTTCTGAGACGAATGGAAGAGGTCTTTATTTAATGTCTTCTACTAAAGAAGATGAGCATCCGGTATATTATTATCGTGGTAAGGTAGATAATAATAATGTTTTATTTGGAAATGTATGTTGGCAAGTAGTTAGAACAACAGAAGATGGTGGCATTAAACTTATTTATAATGGTGAAGCTGTTCTAGATGGAGATAAATATACTTGTGAAAATACGAATTCTGCCGATATTTTAACTGCTTATCAAAGTGATAATTGGAATTTAGCTTATGCAGGTTACATGTTTGGAAACTTGTATTCTGTTAATAAACGAAATGTCGATGACTTAAGCAAATCGGATAGTGATGGGTATTACAAGTTTGGAACTACTGTTACTTATGATGAATCGACAGGTTATACGTTAAAGACGACTGTAAATGGTGCAGGTCATGACGATCCGGATGCGAATAGTAATTGGCGTGATAATTGGGAAAAAGATCGTGAGACGATTAAAAATCATCATTACACTTGTTTTACGACGAGTCATGAATGTGGAGCAGGTAATCCAGTATATTATATTGTTTATACCAATGATAGTCGTTCTGCATTCTATATCGAATTGAAAAATGGTGAAACTATTGAGACGGCTATTAATAATATGTTTGCTAACGAAAATAATTCACTTGCTAAAACGGCTGTCGATGAATGGTATCGGGAACATATGACCGCATATACCGATTATCTTGATTCGAATGCTACCTTTTGTAATGATCGAACGATTGCTACTTATAATGGATGGGATCCTTTAAATGGGGATTCTAGTCAGGAATACTTGTATTTTAGTACTTATCAACGTGCTGTTTCAGCGCAACCAAATCTTTCTTGTACGAATTTAAATGATAATTTTTCGGTTACAGGAAATAAAAATGGAAATGAAAAATTACAATATCCGGTTGGTTTACTTACGAGTGATGAAGCTATATTAGCTGGTGGAAAACATAATACAAACAATAACGATTATTATCTTAACAATGGTCATTATTATTTCTTGATGAGTCCTTATTATTTTGATTCGGATAGTAGAACTACAACCTTTAATATCGAACGGACAGGTAATCTTGATTGGCGCGATACAAAAGATACTTTTGCAAGTGGACATGATAGTGATCCTAATTACCAATATAGTGTACGTCCAGTAGTCGTGTTACCTAATGATGCTATTTTTACTACTGGTAATGGTACGGAAGCAAATCCTTATCAAGTAGCTGCTGTTAAAACACATTATGTACGTTATCAACTTGATGGCGATGTTCCATCCGATGTTACTGTTCCTAAAGCAATTCTTTATAAAGAAGGAGAAACGGTTACTTTAGAAGAGGACTTAACAAAAGAACATTATTATTTTAAAGGATGGAGTACAAATTCTGTAACACTTCAAGATAATACGTTTGTTATGCCTGATCACGACGTTGTAATTACAGGAGAATTTGAACCACTTTATACGGTAACTTATTTAATTGAGGGAGATATGCCTAATGATTTTGTTTTTCCTTTGGAAACAGAATATCGTGTTGGAGATGTGGTTACACTCGATACAACCGTAGGAGATGAAACATTTGACACTTATAAATTTTTAGGTTGGACGGTACAAGATGTTCTTTTAAAAGATGGTAAATTTGTTATGCCTGCCAATAATATTACTATCGTCGGAAAGTTTGAGAAAGTAGTTGATGAACCGGTTATCGACCCACCACATACTTTTGACTCTTTAGATAAAATGCTTTATTGCTTTGTAATCAGTTTTATAGGCGTTACTTGTTCTTTCGTTCTTTTAAAAAAACAAAATAAAATAAATTAAATTCGTATTATTTTAAGAAACGAGCAACCGTTTCTTTTTTTTTGACAAATTGAGCATGATTCCTTTTACTATCGCATAGGGATAACTAGGAGGAATATATGAAAAAGATAGTGTGTTTATGTTTTTCTTTTTGTTTATTTTGGTATCCTTTTTTAACTGTTTTGGCGATGGATACCACTTCGGATATTATGTTGATTTCAGAGGATGAGGAGATGGCTACTACGAATGCGGAAGAGAATTTAATTGCGAATGCCAGAAGTGGAATTTTAATGGAGGCATCTACGGGAAAAATATTGTTTGAAAAAAATCCAGACGAACGTATTAGTGTTGCTTCGATGACTAAAATGATGAGTCAGATTTTAATTTTGGAAGCTATCGAAGCGGGGAATCTTTCTTGGGATGAGAAATTAACCATCAGTAGTAATGCATCTGGTATGGGAGGAAGTCAAATCTGGTTAGAAACCGGTGAAATTATGAGTGTTCGCGATTTAATGAAAGGACTTTCGATGGCCAGTGCCAATGATGCGACCGTTGCTTTGGCAGAGCGTATCGGTGGTACGGAAGAAGCTTTTGTTCAAATGATGAACGATAAGGCTCAAGCGTTGGGACTTACGAATACGCATTTTATGAATAGTACGGGATTAGATGAAGAAAACCATTATTCCTCGGCACGTGATATGAGTATTATTGTAAAAGAGTTATTAAAACATGATCAAATTTTTGAATTTTCTTCGGTTTATGAAGACTATTTAAGAGCGGATACACCTAATAAGTTTTGGCTCGTCAATACCAATAAATTGATTCGTACTTATCCGGGTGCCGATGGACTCAAAACGGGACATACGGATGATGCACTTTACTGTATGGCAGTAACCGCTAAAAAAGATGGGCTCCGTTTAGTCGCTTTAGTATTTGGAGAAGAAAATAGTAAAGTACGTAATAGTGAGACGGCAGCTTTACTCGATTATGGATTTAATCTTTATAAAATGCAGTTAGTAAAACAAAAAGGAGAAGTGTTAACGGAAGTTCAAATGGAAATGGCAAATCGGGATAAAATCGAAATTGTCGCTACGCAGGATATTGGTGTAGTCACTAAAAAAAGTGACACTTTAGATCAACTTACTACCGAGTTACAATTAGATCGTTTTTCGCTTCCTGTTCAACCGGGAGATATTGTCGGTAAAGTATTATTAAAATCGAACGGGGAAGTGTTAGGGACTTACGATGTGACCGTAAAAGAAACCGTTCAACCGCTTGGCTTCTTTTCGATTTTTGGTCGAATTTTAAAAGGGATGATAGGCGCTTGCTAATTTCTATAAAAAAGTGAAGAAAATTAAAAATGTATGATATAATATAGCAAAAGAGGTGGCCTATGAAAAAGATTATTTATGTTACAGGAAATTGGTCTAAAATTTTGAGTGCTAAGCAAATCTTAGAACCTTTAGGTATTGAAGTAGAACAGGTAAAAATGGAAACGACGGAGATTCAGGCCGATACGGTCGAAGAAGTAGCCATGCATTCCGCCAAAGAAGCCAGTGACAAATTAAAGGCAACGGTTTTAAAAAATGATACGGGTTTATATGTAGAGGCTTTAGGTGGGTTCCCGGGTCCATATACGCATTATGTTGATGAACGTATTGGCGAAGATGGACTTTTGAAATTATTAAAAGGTGTCGAAAACCGAAATGCTTGTTTCATGGAAGCTTTTGCTTATTGCGAATATGGCAAGGAACCGATTGTTTTTAAGTCGATTACAAAAGGTAAAATAGCCAAGAAAAAGTCAGGAACTTATGGTTGGAGTTGGGACTTTATCTTTATTCCAGAAGGTTATAATAAAACCATGGGAAATTATCCGGATGATGAAAGATGTTTAGTTTGGAATACCGATGCTTACCGGGAATTAGCAAACTATTTAAAAGATAAGAAAGATTAGTTTAGTTATGTTTGATTTACGAAAATGAATGCAATTAAAAGGAACTAGTTTTGAAACTAGTTTTTTTATGCACTGGTTTTAGTTGCATTTTTTTCACTTTTGTGGTATAATGAAGAAACGTAAAAAAGGAGAGGGTTATTCCTATGACGACAGGTCTATTTGATTCTTTTTTAACTATTGTTACACCAAGCCTAACAAGTGCTCGGGGTTTTGAAGTGACTTCTTATCAAAAAGGACAAAGACTTGCCAATGGGGAAGAATTAACCCTTCATATTCAAGCTTTTAACGATTATTTTAATCGACATCATTTAAATGGACCTGTTTTTACAGATCCTATGGATGCTTCTAAAATGGTAATTCAAATGGCTTATCTTTCCAACTTAGGAAGTACGATTTTTAGTAATTTAAATGTTTCTTGTTTACTTGCTTTACCGGAACAGCAGTATATTTCTTCTAATTTATATCGAAAAATTTTAAACGATGCGTTTATTTTAGGAAAGTTTGATATGGTTAGTGTCGGTTCTTTTTCATATCGAGGTAAAAAGGATTTCCCAGAAGTGTTACCTTTATTGGATTTTGATCCGACTTTGGAAGGTATGAGTCCACTTCAAGAAACGCTTTCTATCTATGTTTCTCCTCCTTCTAAGGTAGCTATCAAGAAAGAGACTTATTAATATTAAAATCTAGTTTACTAGATTTTTTTATGTGTAAACTAGATTGAATTGTTTGCCTTTAAATGGTAGAATAGGCTTGTGAAGGTAGGTGTTTTATGAGTAAAGAGAATAATTTAAAGTTAATTATCATGCCTAATATCACGACGTTTGGAAATTTAGTTGGCAAGAAGTTAAAAACAATACGTAATGAAAATACTTCTAACATTGTAAATGTTAAACTCGATCGATTTAGCAATGGAGAAGGGAAAGCAACACTAGTCGATTCGGTTCGTGGCAAAGATATTTTCTTGTTATCCGATGTTGGTAATTATGGACCAGAATCTGTTTATACGGTTCGTAATCAAAGTTATTTACGTAGTCCGGATGATCACTTTCAAGATATTAAACGTGTTATTTCTGCCATGAATGGGAAAGAGAACAGTTTACATGTCGTTATGCCACTTTTATATCAGTCTCGACAAGATAAAAGAAAAGGTTGTGAGTCACTCGATTGTGCGGATGCTTTACGTGAATTAGAGTCGCGGGGAGTCGATGGGATTATTACTTTCGATGTCCATAATCCAGGTATTGAAAATGCACTTGAAAATTGTTCTTTTGATAATTTGTATCCTACGTATTCTATCTTGAGTCGTTTTATTGAAAAAGAAAATTACGATCCCAATAATTTAATGATTGTAGCACCGGATACGGGCGCGATGGACCGTGCTATTTATTATGCGAGTGCTTTGGGCGTCGATGTAGGTGCCTTCTACAAAAGAAGAGATTTTACCAAAGTAGTCGATGGTAAAAATCCGATTGTCGATCATCGTTTTTTAGGAGCGGATGTACGGGGGAAAGATTTAATTATTACCGACGATATGATTGCTAGTGGGTCTTCGATTTTAGAAGTCGCTTCTAGCATGAAAGAAAGTGGTGCTAATAAAATTTATTTAGTAGCAACGTTTCCTTTGTTTACAGAAGGAGCAAAAAGTGTTACGGCTTTCGATGAAGCGTATCAAAAAGGACAATTTCAAAAACTTTATACGACGAACGTTACTTATGTTCCTGAAGAAATTAAACAAAAACCGTGGTACCGGGAAGTCGATTGTTCTAAGTATTTAGCTCGAATTATTAATGCCATTTATGAAAAAGAATCTATTCGCCAGTATCAAGAAGGACGATCAAAAATTGTTTCAAAAATGAAAAGTTTAGGGAAATATCCCACCCATCAATAGAAAGAAATTATTTCTTTCTTTTTTTGTCACTTTTTGTCTTTTTCTTTTTTTGACTACTTTTGTCGAAGTAGTATCTTCTTTTCTTTGTTTGTTCTATATTTAAATGCGAGGTGATTTCCTTGATTGAGACAGTGGAGTTTCGTAAAGGTGTGTTATTTTTTCGATTAAAAGGGAATTGTTTTGAGACCAAAGAAGTTTTTTCTTATTTATTAAATCTCATCGAGGAAGTAGGGATTCGTTATATTAGCCTCAATCTTTCACAGGTGACATCGATTAATGAAACGGGGATCACATTAATTGATTTACTTGATCAACATCTTCAAGCTAAAGGTGGTGAACTAATCTTATGTGGCGGGAATGCTTTTGAATCTTGTTTTAAGCAAAAGCCAAAGCAATGGGTCAAAGATGAATTAAATGTTTTTTCAGTCGTACAATTGTAAAGGAGAAAGAAAAATGGAAACAGATCAAGCCGTCGTCGATTGTGAAAAATTAGTTTATTCGATTATTCGTCGTTTTTGTCCATATTATGATAAGGATGATTTGTATCAAGCGGGGATGTTAGGACTTTCGAAGGCACTTCATAATTATAACCAGGCGTATGATAACCAGTTTTCAACTTATGCGTATACCTATATTTGGGGTGAAGTTTTGAGTTTTGTTCGCGAAGATAAAAATATTAAAATTAGTAAGGATATGATTCGGTTATCGCGTCGTATTGATAAAGGAAGAGAAGTCCTTGCTCAAAAATTGATGCGGACGCCTACCGTTACTGAATTATCTTTATTTTTAGAAATACCCGAAGAAAGTATTCTGATGTCAGATCAAACGAAAAACTTTGTTTTGTCACTCGACGCTACATTGAATGAAGATAACGATGGAAAAGAAATAGCTTTACTCGATACGGTCTCTTTCGAGGAAAAGAAGTACGATGCGGATATACAAGATCTCTATACCGAACTTGCTAAACTTCCGGAAGAAGAACGAAAATTAATCGAATATCGCTATTTTGACGATAAAACACAAAGTGAAATATCCCACGATTTAGGTATGTCTCAAGTACAAGTGTCACGTAGTGAAAATAAAATTTTAACGAAATTACAACATCGTTTAGTAGCATAAAAAAAGAGAACCTTAATATTAGATTCTCTTTTGTTTGGATGAAAATAAACAGGTCTTTAAGGTATCTATTTCTTCTTGACTAAGGAAAGTATTATAAAGGGCGGCTTGATAGATTAAGGTAGATTCGTTTTCTTCTTTCTCTTTTAATACCGCTAAGTTACGTAAGATTTTACCTCTTGAAATTCGAACTCCTTGGAAGTTATAACATTCTTTTTCTTCATCGAGGTAGGTTTCATCGAGGGCTTTTGTCCATGGCGTTTCAACGATGTTTCTTCTAGGTGTTTTATCAAGTAATTTAACTTGAGTATCTTCTTGATGGAATAAAGTATCATTTACGATTACTTCATCTAAAAGATGGTTCGGTACGATAAAGGAACTTCCATTTAAAATATTATAACGTATTTCATCTTCGTCATTCATTATTTCTAGACCGAAGTTTTGAGCGATGAAGAGTCGTTTTTGAATCATTTGTAGTTCTTCTTTAGTTCCTTTTATTTTAATTATTTCTTCGAGTGGTAATTCTTTTTCAATAGCAAAGTCTACTAAATCAAAAAGAGCTTCTTCTCTTAAAAGATTAAAAGTTTCTGCATCGGTTCCTAAAGTGAATCCATAAAATTTGGCTAAACGGATTCTTTCTTCGATGATGGAAGCATCAACCAATAGTAAATTTGAATCGTAGTACTCACTCGTAAAGTTTCCGTTTTCTTGTTGAAGTAAATCGAAAACGCGTTTTGTATTTGTTTCTTTTTCGGTTAATAGTTCCGGATGATTATTTAAAAAGTCGATGGTGATAGCACCGGTCTTTACGTATGAAAGTAGGTGACTAACTGTTTCTTTGTTTGCTTGTAATAAGGTTGTTAAAGTAGCGATATTCGTGATACTTTCCATTGGGAAGCAAGCTTGACTTAAGGCGTTTACTACTTCTTTTAAATTTTCTTCGTCAAAGTTTTCTTTTTCGAGTTCGGCAAGGATACTCGGATGTACGCCGTGTTCAATTAATAAAGTGTGAACTAGTTTGTGTTTCTCTAAATTTCTTTCTTCTTGTTGGAGCTTTTTCTCTTGTTCGTTTTGAGTACTTAATACTTGTTTTATTAAAGCAATTTGAATATCGGGGGCTAAGGCCTTCCATTCTTTTTTAATTTCTTTGAAGGGTATTCCGCTTTCTTGCGCTTTTAATACTTCTTCGTACTGTTGCTTTAAGATTCTTCTTTTTCTTTTTCTTCTTTCTTGCTCTTTTAAGTAATTGTTTTGATATTCTTGAAGTTTTTGGATTAAGGGAGTGAAATGGTAAGCACCTTTTACTTTTCGCAATCTAAATTTTAAATTCTTTTCCATGAATCTTTTTGCTTCTACATCTTTCTCATTTGAAATGTAGTCTAATCCATAGATATAGTCTGCTTTAAAACGAATGATTTCTTTCCAATCGGCGAGGGCTTGTTCATCGTGACTTTTTAGACAAGAATCGATTAAACGAAATAATTTTGCATCGTACGTTTCTCCCATTATCTTTTGTGATTTTAGTGAGAATGTAAAAATTGAATTATTTGTTTCTTCGTACATAGCTACCTTATCGAAAATGATTTCGAAATAGAGTAGGAACTTTTTTAAATCATGGGGTGTCTTATTTTCAATAAATTGATCGACGATGGCGATTCTTTCTTTTACTTCTTCAAGTGAAATATCCTCATTATTTACGATTAAAAATAATCCTAACCATTCTCCTTCGGTAAGTTGATCAAATTTGCCTATTTCTAAAGGATTATACTTTTTGAAAAGTGATTGAAAGAAAAGAAAACGATCACTTGGAGTATCTTCTACTTGTAGTGCTTTGATTTGTTCTTTGATTTTTTCTTTGATATCCATCTTATCGTGCACCTCTTTTCAATAGGGTAAGTACTTTTTGTGTTCTTTCTTGATTTTGTTTTAAGAAAGTTTCGTCTTGTACTTTTTCTAATAGTTTATCTTTCTGAGCAAAGAAACTACTGTATCGATTATCGATGTAGTTTGTTTCTTGTTTTCCCCAATCTTGTTTTTTATTTAATGCTCCTAAAATAACTTGGATATTGTCGGTAAGATGCACTGTATAAATACGTGCTTGGTGAATTTTATTTTTGACTACGACTAGTTTGTTGTATTTATTATTATTCATATAATGGGAAACAACCGGCTCTCCTTTAATAAGCGGTTCATAAATTTTTAAAAAGTGAACATATAGTTCTGGTGAAAGACTTTCGATATCTTTTTGTAAGTACGATTCTCCTTTAGGCGTTTCTAAATGTATCAAACAAGGAGCGGATAATGTCAAATCGTAACTTTCTTCACTTACCGGTGCCCGGAATTGTTTTAAAATTTGAAAGACTTGTTTTCGATGAATCAAACTATTTTGAATTTCTTCTTTTTCTTTACTAGGCACTTGTAGTTGAAGTGTGTGTAAGTAACTATTTAAAAATACCATTTCTCGATAGTAAGCGACCATGACTTGATTAATAATTCGATCAAAAGAAGGATTATTTCTTTCTGGAAATAGGGTAGTAACTTCTTCTAAATCACATATTTCGAGTAACGATAATATTTCTTGAACTTTGGGATCGATGGTACTTTCTTTTTCTTCGGTTGTTAGTAAAGCATCTTTTTGACGGTTACTATTTTGTGTCGGGATAGCGACTTTACTTGCTATTTCTCTTTCTTTCGCTAAACGAATTTGTTTTTCATGATTTTTTATAAAAAGGTTGTTATAGGTATAGACTAATTCTAAGAATGCGATTTTTTCTTCGTCACTTTGAAAATTTTGCTGCGTAAGTAAGGTTGTTACATCTTCGATATATTGTCCATTTACTAATGCTTTTAACGTATCGATTGTCATTTTTATATTCCCCCTTTTTAAATACCTCGCTTATTATAGCACAAAATGCTTATTTTTTCAAGAAAAATCGGTATAGGAATCGAATTTTTATACATACTAGAATTAGGTGATTTAAATGGAAAAAAAGAAATACGACGAGTTGGTAGAAAAACATAAACCGAAAGAGACACGAGCCCAAAATGCCTTTATTGCTTTTGTTACCGGTGGACTCGTTGGTCTTTTGGGACAATTTTTAGTCGATTTTTATTCGTGGTGGTTACATATTGGAGCGAAAGATGCTTCTACTTTTATGATTATCACTTTAATCTTTTTTGCTTCTTTATTTACGGCTTTAGGATTTTTTGATAAATGGGTTACTTTTGCACGATGTGGATTAATTATTCCGATTACTGGATTTGCTCATTCAATGACGAGTGCTGGTATCGAATATCGAAAAGAAGGGCCTATTTATGGAATTGGAAGCAATATTTTTAAACTTGCTGGAAGTGTAATTTTATACGGGGTAGTTTCGGCTTGGTTTTTTGGATTATTACGATTGATCATTATGGGAGGATAACAATGACACAACAATATAAAAATGTGTATGTACAAGATACGGCCACGGTATCGGGTCCTTACGAAGCGAAGGGACCTTTAGGAAAATACTTTGATAAAAGTTACGACGACTTATACAATCATGAAAAGAGTTGGGAATTAGCCGAAGTGCGATTGTTAAAAGATAGTTTGGATATTTTATTACATAAAACACATCTTTCGAAAGAACAAATTCAACTCGTTGTATCGGGTGATTTATTAAATCAAATTACTTCTTCTTGTTATGCTGTAGAACCTTTAAAAGTTCCTTTTTTAGGTATTTACAGTGCCTGTGCCACTTCTTTGGAAGGAGCAATTATTGCAGCAAACTTTATCGAAAGTGGGGAAGTTGAAAATGCTATTTGTGCTACCTCGAGTCACAATATGGGAAGTGAAAAACAATTTCGAAATCCAACCGAATATGGAGCACCTAAACCGAGTACGGCTACTTTTACGGCAACGGGTGGTGCTAGTATGTTACTTTCTCGTCAAAAGTCTTCCATTCGACTTGAAAGTTCCACGATGGGAATTATTCAAGATTTAGGACAAAAAGATCCTCTACATATGGGTGCCGTTATGGCTCCTGCGGCGGCCGATACGATTTATCGTCATTTGACAGATTTAAAACGGAATCCTAGTTATTATGATTTGATTCTTACAGGGGATTTGGGAGTCTATGGAAAAGCGATATTAAAGGATTATATGAAGACCGAGTACGGAATCGATATCGAAGCTAATTATAACGATTGTGGAACGATGCTTTATAATTTAGCCAATCAAAAAGAAGTGTTAGCGGGTGGCAGTGGACCGGTCTGTAGTGCACTAGTAAACTATGGATATATCCTACATCTTTTAAAGAAAAAAGAAATGAAACGTGTTTTATTAGTTGCTACTGGAGCTTTGTTTTCACCTACTTTTTCTTATCAAAAACAATCGATTTTAAGTATTGCCCATGCTATTAGTTTGGAGGTGGTATCGTGAACATGACCTATTTATATTCTTTCTTATTTGCGGGTGCCGTTTGTTTGATTGCCCAAATTATTCTCGATAATACGAAACTCACGGCCGGTCACATTACCTCAATCTTTGTTGTTGTCGGGGCATTTCTCGATACCTTTAACATCTACGATATTATTGTCAATTATGTTGGGGCAGGGGCTTTGGTACCCATCACTAGTTTTGGCCATTTACTTACCCATGGTGCGATGGCCAAAGCGGCCGACTTTGGAATTGTCGGTTTAACGATGGGAATGTTTGATTTTTCTTCTTCCGGAATCGTCGTAGCGATTGTCTTTACTTTTTTCTTCGCTTTGTTTTTTCGTCCCAAAGATTAAAAACCATAAAATAAAAGAGAATTATACGTTAATTCTCTCAGACTGTTGACAAACTCAATAGTCTTTTCTTTTTTAAGAAAGAGTGGTACAATGAATGTGCGAGATAAAACTTTATTCTAACCAAATAAAAGTTACTTACTATCTCGCTTTTATTATGGAAAAATGACATTCTAAGATTTGTCAAGAATAAAATTTTGTGATATTATATGCACAACAAAAAGACACGAGATTTCTAAATTT
>CANRCR010000010.1 GCA_947629165.1 uncultured Bacilli bacterium | reverse complement strand
ATGATTCTATGTATAAAGAAATAGCACTCAATCTAGCATAGATTAAGTGCTTACCACTTAAGGGCAAGTACTCAACTTGGCAAAGTTAAGTCTTCCCTTTTTATTTTATGCAAGTATCATGCACAAATATATAATAACATAAAAACGCACTTTTATCAAGTACGTTCTCTATTCCTACTCGAATTTTCCGAGTTCGGTATCTACTTGGTGAGTTTTGCCCATTTGCCATATCTTCAGCATAGTCTAAAAATAATGTTGTCAAACTTTCTAACTTTTTAATTTCTTTATCATTTAAATAATTTTTAGCAATACCTATATCATATTTCATAATTTTAACATTTGGAGAACGCTTCCAATTTGTAAGTCCGTGATGTTCTTTATTAGAATCTACTTTTTCATATATAAGTTCTGCTGCGGTATAACCTATAATGGCTATCAAATAACATGTTAACTTTTTTCACTATTATTTAAATATTTAGTATTATTTTCTGACAGTATTTTTATCTGAGAAATAGCAATTTTATTTAATCGCTCAAGTCTTTCAGCTTGAGTTAATCCATAATTAATAAATACTGAATTTAAATTTTCTAAATTTGCTAAACATATAAGTTCATCAATAGAAGCGTAATCTCTCATATTACCATTTAAATTACTATTCTTTTCTCGCCATTCTTTTGCTGTCATTCCAAATAATGCCATATTTAATACATCAGCTTCTTCAGCATAAACAAAATTTATTTGATCTTTGCTTAATTTTTGCGGTATTAAATTATTTTTAATTGCATCAGTATGAATTTTATAATTAATTTTAGATAATTCCCTTTTAGCACTCCATCCTAGCTGTTTTTGTTCTTCTTGTTTTAGCCTTTCAAACTCTTTGATTAACAATAATTTAAATTTTGGACTAATCCACATGCCAAATTCAAAAGCAATATCTTTATGTGCATATGTTCCACCATATCTTCCAGCTTTTGATATTATCCCAATAGCATTAGTTTTATTAACCCATTCTTTAACACTAATCTTATAACTATTTAAACCTGCTTGACTTTTAATTATGGCGAATTCGCCGTAATTAAAACTAGGATTATGAAGTTCCTCCCAAATTCCTAAAAATTCAATAGTGTTTCTATTCCTAAGCCAATCAGATACAAAAAAATCTCCATCTTTTGACTTAAGCATATCTGTAATAGAAATATAATCCTCATCATTTATTTTAGTATAATTAATAATTTGATTATCTACTTTTAACTCTAGCATCATTTTCCTCCTCTTGCAAAATATATCTATAATTTTTTGTTTTTAACCTAATATTAGTTTACTTTTTATATTTTATGTCAAATATAAGCAATTAGCACGTTTTCTAAATTTTGTTGCTTTTTAGAGTTTACTCGGTAACCTACAGTTTTACATAAAATAATATTACTCTCTTGCGTTTTAACCTCTCTGATAAGAAAATTATACAATAAGAACATTTGTTTGACAACCCGTTTTTTAATCATTATAAAAATTGAATATTTAAAATTGCTTTACTAACTTTTATTTTTAGTTTGTTTTTAATTTCATAGGAAAAAGTTAATTATTCTATGGTCGTTTTCGTAATAATTTGCCTCTAGGCAATGAAAAAAGCCCATAACATCAAATGTTATGAACCTATATTTTTAAATCGCAAAGGGGCGATTTTCAATCTCTATGGTGCGAGAAAGGAGACTTGAACTCCCACGGCCATAAGCCACTACCACCTCAAAGTAGCGCGTCTACCATTCCGCCATCCTCGCAATTAGAAAAAGGATATTTACTATCCTTGTTTTCTCATGGTGGGCTGTTAGGGATTCGAACCCTAGACCCACTGATTAAGAGTCAGTTGCTCTACCAACTGAGCTAACAGCCCGATATAACCCTTTGGTTACATGGTTAATTATAACACAAAAAGTCTACTCCTTGTCAATACCTTATAGAAAAAACAGAATTTAACTTGTAGAAGAAGTTATTTTTGATTAAACTAATAATAAGGAGGTCCTTATGAACGAAAATCTTTCCCTTTTACTAGATAAATATGAACCTTTTATTGATGAAATCAGTGCAAAGTATACTTATCCGGATAATATAAAGCACCTACTCTATTTAATTGTACCTGCTTTTGTTTTAAAATACGGTTATCAAAAAGAAAATTTTATTATTGAATGCTTTCGTAATATTCCTATTTTTATTACCGGAAAAGAAGATCCGATTACCCAAGCGTTCTATGCGAGTTTTCCTAGACTTACCGAGCATGGTTATGAAACGACAAAACATATTTATTTAAATCGATATGATCATATCCCTTTAATGCAATTAATCGATAATCTAGTTCACGAAATGAATCATGCCATCAATGCCTATCGTAACGAAATAACTTTTGATGATACGTATCTTTGGTTAAGAACCGGACTTACGAAAGTAGTATATCAAAAAGAAGACTTAAAACCTTTAAAAAAAGAAGATAGTTATATTTTAGAAGAAATAATTAACACGCGACAAACCGAAGAAATTATTCGAATTATGGCTTCTTTCTCACTCGAAGAAATTACGGATCGAAATTTACAAAATACACTATATGCCATAAAAAATTCCATCGATGGTAAATATACTTCGGATGCTTATCAACTACATACCTTTGCAACCCGAATATTACTCGAGAACAAAACTTTTTTATCCACTTTAGAAAATCTTCGAATTAATGGCGAAATTGAAGAAATCCCAACCTGGTTCAATCAAATCTATGGAAATGAACAAGGTTATACCACTTTAATTGAACTATTAACAAAATTAACTGATTTAGCCGAAAAAGAGCAAGCCAAAAAAGGATGGGCTTACCTACGTCATAAAAGATTAAAAGAAACGGTTCTAGAATTGATGAAACTAGGAAATCGTTTTAATGAAAATTGTACTTTCAAATAAAAAGAAATCTTCATTTGATTTCTTTTTTTTTGGAATAAATAATTAATGTAATTTACCTTTTACTCCCTTGAGACTTTTAAGTCCTTTGCTTCCGGCACTATAACCACTTAAGATATTACTATCAAATGAATGCGTTTTACTCATCCGTTTCTTATAATCTTTAACAGCAATACTTAGCATGTCGTCTAACAATTCCGTATAATCTTTACCAATCGGATCCCATAAGTAAAATGCAAGTGAACCCGGAATACTGTTAACTTCGTTAATATAGACTTTTTTAGCTTTGTTATCGACTAAGAAATCGATTCTAGAAACGCCACTACTACCAAGAGCACGATGCGCTTGAAGGGCTACTTTACGTACCTCTTCTTTTAACTTATCACTAATAGAAGCAGGAATTAAACGATTCGTAGAAACCATTCCTTTAGAACATTTAAATTTCGATCCTTTTTTACCATTACTAGATAGATATTTATCTTCGTAAGTTAAGAAATCTTTATCCGGAATTACTTCTTCAATTTCAGAAGTAGAAGCATTTTCGTAATTACCAAGAACACTGATATTAACTTCGGTTAAATGTTGTACCATTTCTTCGACTAATAATTTATGGTCGTATTGAATAGCATCATCGAGCGCTTCTTTTAATTCTTTTTCATCGTGTGCAGGATGAATTCCAATACTACTACCTAAAGTAGCGGGTTTTACAATAACCGGATATTTTAAATTTTTCTCAACCATTTCAATAATGTGATTTTCATCTTCTAAATACTCGCTATCATAGAACCATACATAAGGTGTTAAAGGTAACTTTTCTCCATCAAAAATACGTTTCATGTACACTTTATCTTGACCGACAACGGAAGCATAGATATCACTTCCCACAAAAGGAATTCCAATCGATTGTAAGTAACCTTGAAGTACGCCATCCTCTACATTGGTTCCATGTACAATTGGGAAAGCAATATCAATATCGTTAACTAACCGTTTAAAGAATCCTTTCGATTGAAGTACAAAATTTCCATTTCGATGATAAAGTACGACATTTTTTGCATATCGTTTTACCAAATCCATATCGCGGAAAGTCTCGATATCTTTAAGAACCTCTCCAGTATACCATTCCCGATCTTTTGTAATATAAATGGGAACAATATCGTATTTTTCAGAATCCATTTTATTCATTGCTTGAATGGCTGAAATAATACTTACTTCGTGTTCCACACTTTCTCCACCAAAAATTACACCTACTTTAATTTTCATAAATCATCACTCCTCATTTGTAAGTAAACTATCCGGTAAATCATTTTCAAATAAAGCATAAATATCTTGTCCTTTTTCTTTCAATTGATTTACGAGCGGATAAGCTTCTCGAACATCATTTAATCGGTAAATATATTCTTTCTTAAAACCACTTTCAATTAAACCTTCATAAATCGGTTCAGTATGCTTCTTACCGACTAAAATAACATAATCGGCTACTTCGGCAATTTGTTTTCCAAAAGTACGATTGTACTCGGCTTCTTTTTTACCTAGTTCAGTCATTCCAGGGGTAACAACTACTTTCGTTCCATCCATCATGCCTAACACTTCACAAGCCATTTTAGCACCGACCGGATTCGAATTATAAGCATCATCAATTTGATACATCGGACCTAATTTTTTAAGTTCGAGACGATGTTCTACGGTCTTTACCTTCCGAACAGCATTTTGTAATTCTTGAATTCGAATTCCAAACTCAAGTCCAAGGGCAATTCCTGCCAAAATATTATATACACTGTGAGAACCTAATAACTTGGTCTCAAAAGGATAGGTTTCTTTTCGACTTTTTACATAGAGATCAAATGAAGTTCCTTTATTGGTACAACGAATATTTTTAGCACAGAGATCCGCTTCATCATTTTCGATACCAATCCATATCTTACGAACTTTATTCTGAAGAGGATAATCAACTTGTTTCGGATCATCCCGGTTAAGGACAGCAACGCCATCTTCCGGTAAGGATTCAATTAATTCAAATTTTGTTTTTTGAATGTTCTCTTCACTTCCAAAAGAAGATAGATGAGCAGTTCCAATCGTCGTTAAAATACCATATTTAGGATGCACTAAATCACACAATATTTTAATATCGCCACGCGTATAGGCGCCCATTTCAGCAATAAAAACTTCATCGAACTTATCGAGATAATTATTAACCGTAATCATAAGTCCATTATAAGTATTAAAGTTTTTAGGAGACGGACGACTAATATATTTAACACTTAAAATATCATTTAAAATATTTTTACTACTCGTCTTACCATAACTACCAGTAATACCAATTACTTTCAAATGATTCATTTGATTTAATTTACGTTTTGCTTTATGGGCAAAATGAAGTGTTACGAGTCGTTCAATCGGATAGTTAATAATATTAGCAAAATAAACAAGTACATAACTAAACACAACTAAAATCGAAGTAACAAGTAAAAATAAAGCCGCACGTTCTAATAAAACATAAGTTAAAACGAGTGGAATCATATAAAAGATTAACAAAGTAACCCACAACCGTTTAATTCGAGCCGTCGTTACCAAAGGTTTCTTATTCTGATCATTTTTTCCGTGCATAATAGTACGATATTCACAAACGATATAAAATGCCGCAATAAGAATTAATAAAATATTACATAAAATGTCACTTTTTAAATAGAAAAGTGGAATAATTAAAAGAATTCCTAATAAGTCGAGATGCCAAAAAGCAGTTTTTAAATTTTTGAATAGCCACTTCAAATAACGTAAATTCTCGTTGTATAAATTCTGTTGTAACATATGAAGTGCTCTTCTCGTTTTCGTAAAGTAATAGATTAAAATAATTAAAAATATGGCAAGGTATAAATAAAACATAAACTACCTCCTATAAAAATTGTTCTAAAATAGAAACGACACGGTTTAACGCCTCTAAATAAGCATAATGGGTACATCCTTCCAAAACGACAAGTCCTCCATCGGGTAATAGTTTCTCTAACTTTTGGGCATCTTCTAAAGGCGCCGCCTCATCTTGATTTCCCCAAATTAGTAACGTAGGTACCGAAATTTTTTGAGCTTTATCACTTAAATCCTGATTTACAACTTGAACTAATATATCGCGCATTCTTGGAGTTGCTTGCCGATAGTCTGTAGATCCGATATGTTTTTTAGCAAAATTACTTAATCCGGTCATTCCAGGAAGTTTTTTAACGGTTTTTAAAAATTTTTGCTTTGTCGTTAATGTTTGATTTTCTCTGATACAAGGTGCTCCAAAAAGAACAACTTTCGAAACGGGATAGGATGCCGCATAACAGATAGCAACCCGTCCTCCAAAAGAATGACCGATAACAATTGGTTTTTTTATTTTTAATTCGGATAAAAACTGATGAAGAAAAGAAGCATAATCTTCGATTGTCCAAACAGAATCCGGTTCACTCGAATGACCAAATCCAGGTAAATCTAAAATGGTAATACGAAAATAGGTTAATCGATCGCCTAAAGGTTGCATCATCTCAATATTTTGTCCCCATCCATGAAGTAATACGATGTCTTTTCCTTCACCATATTGTATGTAATTTGTTCGAATATTTCCAATCTCAATTGTCATAGGATTCACCAATTTAATTATAGCACGTCTTCTTTGAGAAAGACAAATAATACCCGTAAAAAAGATAAAAAAAAGAAAGATTAGTTTTGGAATAGTTCCAAACTTCGTCTTTCCATTTCAGTATTTAAATTATTGACAATCGTAACACTTCCCGTTTTTTGAGAAGTAAGTAAGGCTTCTTTTTCAAGCAAATATTTTACACGTTGAGCAATTCCTTGATTTCCATCCACAAAGGTAATGGGTCCAAGTACTTTTTGAATGAGATCTTTGACAAACACATAATGAGTACATCCCAAAACGACGACTTCTACTTTTCCGCGATAAGGAGTTAATTCTTGGGTAAGATAGTCTTGTATTTCTACTTGATCTCCTTTTTCAATAAGCGGAGCTAATCGAGGGCAAGCAAGAAAAGTGGCATCCACGGGATAAGTTGCTTGAAGATTATGAAGTCGTTCACTTTCGATGGTTCCTTGCGTTGCCAAAACTAAAACCTTTTTATGAGGATAATAATCATGGGCTACTTTAATCGCCGGTTCAGTTCCCACAAAAGCAATTTGAGGATAAGCTAAACGTATTTTAGGTAAAACCATCGTCGTTGCAGTATTACAGGCAACGACAATTAGTTTACAATTCTTACTTAACAAGTGTTTTACAGCATCATTTACAATATTATACAACTCTGTTTCACTTTTTTCTCCGTAGGGATGATGAAGTGAATCCCCATAGTAATAATAATCTTCTTGCGGAAGCAAGGCATGAACTTCTTTTAAAACAGAAATTCCACCTAATCCCGAATCGAGAAATCCGATCGGTTGCATATAATCACCTCGTTTAGAATAAAGTCATTTGACTAGATTCAGGTAATTCGTCCAAAATACCCATAAGTCGCATTTTATCTACTAAAGTTTGCGAAACTTTTCCACGCTTTTGGAAATCTTCAATACTTAAGAAAGGACGTTTTTCACGCTCTTCGACAATCGTTTGCGCAACCGTTCCTCCTAATCCATCGATAGTACTAAACGATGGAATTAAAGTATTTTCATGTTCTGTATCAATGACAAAGTTACTAGCTCCACTCTTATTCAAATCGAGCATTCCAAAATGAATTCCACGGGCAGTTGCTTCGAGCGCTACTTTTAAAGTTTCGATAATAGCGGTTTCTTTATTACTTGCTTCGAATCCCTTAGTTTGAAGTAACAATAATTTTTCACGAATCGCATCGTATCCTTTAATCATAGTTTCGATATCAAAATCCGTGACACGAATCGAAAAGAAAGCGGCATAGTAATTAATCGGTTGATAGAGTTTAAACCAGGCAATACGTAAAGCACTCATAACATACGCACAAGCATGTGCTTTAGGGAACATGTACTTTATCTTATGACAAGATTCAATGTACCATTCCGGAACTTTTGCTTTGCGCATATCTTCGACCATTCCAGCCCACGTTTCTGGATCTTTAGAAGCTTTTCCTTTACGGACATGTTCCATGATTTTAAAGGCACGTAAAGGTTCCATTCCCCAGTTCATAAGACTTACCATGATATCGTCACGACATCCGATAACTTCATCGAAAGGAACAACATTGTTTTTAATTAACTCACTTGCATTTCCTGCCCATACATCGGTTCCATGCGATAATCCAGATATTTTAACTAATCCTGCAAAAGTAGAAGGTTTGGTCTCTACGAGCATTTGAATAACAAAACGCGTACCTAATTCAGGAAGTCCTAACGTACCGGTTGGACACATAATCTGTTCTTCGGTAACGCCTAATTCTTTAGGACTCGATAAGAGCGAATAAATCTTTTTATCGTCGAACGGCAAAGTCGTTACATCGATTCCCGATAGATCCTGAAGCATCCGTAACACCGTCGGATCATCGTGACCGAGAATATCGAGTTTTAAAACATCTTGGTCGATGGCATGATATTCGAAATGGGTCGTACGCCATTCACTAGCAGGATCGTCGGCAGGATATTGGAAAGGGGTAAAATCGAAGACATCCATGTAACCTGGAATAACAACAATTCCGCCAGGATGTTGACCAGTCGTTCGTTTAACACCCGTACAACCCATGGCAATTCTTTCCACTTCGGCCGTACGCATATTTAATATTCCTTTATCTTCACAGTAACCTTTTACATAACCAAAAGCGGTCTTATCGGCAACCGTACCAATCGTTCCAGCACGATAAACATTATCTTCTCCGAAAAGAACTTTCGTATACGCATGCGCACTCGCCTGATTATCACCTGAGAAGTTCAAATCGATATCGGGAACTTTATCGGCATTAAATCCTAAGAACGTAGCAAAAGGCATATCCTGTCCTTCTTTGGCTAACATCTTATGGCAATGCGGACATTCTTTACTAGGTAAATCGTAACCACTCGAGTAACGAAGTCCATAAGGTTTCCCTTCTTCATCATTAAATTCCGAATAATGACAGTCTCGACACAAATAATGGGCAGGAAGTGGATTTACTTCCGTAATTCCCATCATCGTAGCAACGAAACTAGAACCGACCGAACCACGGCTACCAACGAGGTATCCTTCATCGTTCGAGTGTTTTACTAATTTTTGAGCGATGAGGTAAATAACGTCGAAGCCACCACCGATAACGCCTCCTAGTTTTTTCTTTCGGAGTTTTTCTTGTTCTTTATCGTCCATGGAAGAAAATCCTTCGACCGTTTGCGAAAGATATTGATTAATAACGGCTTTTACTTCATCAAATCCCTTTAATAAAGTTTGTTGCAAACGACTGAAAGTCTCTTTGGTTAATGACTCATCCGAATACTTTCCCTCTTTTTCGACGAAATAACGAGTTGCTTCATAGATACCATCTCCATAAAGTTCTTTACTGATTCGTTCCAAAATATTATAAGGAAGTGGATCTCCATACCAAGAAGTAGCTTTTCCAAATACTAGTTCGGTTACTGTCTCGACACTTTTATCGATTTTAGGAGAGAAAGGAATTCCTCCCGTATCGATAATAACTTCGATAATATCGACAAGATCGGCAATTTTATTTGGATTTGTTACGACGATTTCATGTGCTAAATCCTCACCTAAAAAGGCAAAATCCGAAAGCATTTCGTTAGTTGTTCGAAAATGTTGACTTGGTATTTCCGTAATCTCATTCCGTGCCAAAGGATGTCTTCCACCTCCTGGAACTTTTTGATTAACGATTATTTCACGATAAATCTTATCCTCTTTTAATAACTGATGAACATCTCCAGTAGCAACCATCCACTTCCCTGCTTCACGAGTCGTTCGCACAATTTTCTTAATATGATCGAGAATTTCTTGCGAAGAGTCAAAGTCATGCATCTGTAACAAATGCGTATAACAATCAGGAGGTTGTACCTCGACATAGTCATAAAAGTTAATAATATTAACTAATTCTTCATCCGCTTTACTTCGCGCTTCTTTAAAGACTTCACTTTCATAACATCCACTTCCGATAAGAATTCCTTCTCTTAACTGTTCGAGTTCACTTCGTGGAATTCTTGGAAATTTATATAGATATTTCGTATTCGCTAAAGAGATAATACGAAACAAATTCTTAAGTCCTGTTTTATTTTTAACTAATAAATTAATATGATGCGTAACACCGTATTTATAAATTTCTTCTTTGGAAACTAATCGGTTAAGATCGAGAATCGTTTCGAAATTATTGGCATTCATCTTTTTTAACATTTTATGAAATACCAAGGCCGTTCCTTCCGCATCATAATCGGCACGGTGATGGGCATCTTCGTCCCAAGGTACATCGTAACGTTTTACAAGAGCACTTAAACTGTGCCGAGCAAAAGTATTATCGAGAGTTTGAGAAAGTTTTAATGTATCGATTACACAGTTTTTAAAAGTACCTAAATTATATTTTTTATAAGCCATTTCTAAGAAAGACACATCAAATTTAGCATTGTGGGCAACCATCGGTAAATCGCCTACCCATTCGACAAACCGTTTGATAACTTCTTCTTCCGAAGGTTTTCCTTCGAGCATTTCGTCGGTAATATTAGTAACTTCCGTAATCTTTGGAGGAAGTTTTCTTCCCGGATTAATCAATTCGTCAAAGCGATCGACGATTTCTCCATTTAATATTTTAACAGCTCCGGCTTCGATAATCGAATCGCCTCCGCCGGCATTAAATCCCGTCGTTTCAAAATCGAATACAACGAAAGTGGTTTCAAAAAATTTATCATCCGTTCCACGTAAAACAATGTCAACCGAATCGTCAACCATTGTCAATTCACAGCCATAAATTGCTTTGAATTTATCTTTTTCTTCTTTCCCTTTATTGTAAGCCGTAACCGTGTTAAAGACATGTGGAAAAGCCTGACATCCGTTATGATCCGTCACGGCACAAGCACGATGACCGAAACGAATCGCTTGATTGACGTAAGCCACTTCGTCCATGACCCCATCCATTTGACTCATTTTGGTATGCGCATGCAATTCGACTCTTTTTTCACTCGCTGTATCCGTAACACTTTCTTGTTCTTTGTTTACTTTCATGATATCGCGTGCGTTGAGAACGAGTTCTTTCGCAAAAGAATCATTTTTTGTATAGCCTCGTATCAAAAGCCAACTTCCTGTCTTTAGGGCTTTCGATAACCGTAAATATTCTTCTTGATCGCGCACAAAGACTTTACAATAAATACTGTCACTGTAGTCCGTTATCTTTAAAGTGATGATTTTAAAGTCCGATTTACTCGATTCGAAATAATCGACCCCAAAAACATATCCTTCGACGGTAACATCGTTATCTTCACCGATTAATCCTTGAATTGAAACCGGTGTATCTTTAATAGTTCTGCCTAAAATACAATCGGGATTTTCTTCTTTGGAACCTTTTCGGTAAACTTTTCCACCGCTTTTCTGAGTTTTGGCTTCCACTTCTTTTTTCTTTTCAACAATCTTTTCCACCGGAATTTCTTTGGTATCGGCTTCGATTTCTTCGACTGTCTTAGCTCTTTTCTCTTCATTTAAAACGACTGTAAAAGGATGCGAAAAGCCATAGCAACGATACCAGTAATTAATTGCTTCTAAAATACTATTTACTTGATGATACTCAGCTTGATTACGTACTTCAATTTGATACTGTCCATCGTTTTCCACTAAACTATCTTTAAAATTCATAGCCACACTTAAAAGGGGCGTTACTTTTTCTAACGTCGCTTCAAAGTACGATGGAATCTTACTCGTATCTTCCTTACGAGGAACAATCTCGAGTCGTGTCTTTTTTATCGAAGCAAATCCTTCATTCATTTTTTGTTCTAATTGCAAATAAAAATCACAATCCAAATTCTCATCGAATTCGATTACAAACGACCAACTCTCATCTTTTTGATGGACGATAACATTTTTTAACACGGCAGTTTGAAAATGTTTTAAAAGATCTTCGTCCGTCCATTTAATCTGTTCTAACAAAATCTTTATCTTCTCGTCCATCCAAAATCCTCCTCGTATAAAAGGACTTCATTAAAACATGAAATCCTTTAGATAATTTCTAATTGATTAATTCTTAAAATATGTTTTTGATTACGAATACAAAATTCGATAAATCCTTTTAAATCTAATTTCTTTAAATTTTCTTCCACGGGATAATGTTCGATATCAAAAGCGATTTTATCACGCATCATATAACTTGTCATATCGTCTTGTTCGGCTCCTAAATACATCAACCAGTAAGGATAAATCTGTCTTTTTAAAAACCCTAACGAAGGATCCCCGGATAAATAATTACTCTTTCCATTTAAACGCGTATAAAGTTCGTTATTAATAGCTAATTCGAGTACTGCTTGCGTTATTTCTTTATTTTCTTTATACACATTTCCAACCTGATACCGCGTAACGGCATAAAGAATACTTACCAAGGAAGCAAGTCCATTTTTTTTATCGTTTTTTCTTCCCCAAACAATATTCTTTTCTTCGTTTTCCAAATCGTAATAAACGGTATCCATATTCGGATGTACTACGACAATTCGATAAGAGTCGTACGGAAAACGGACAATTTCTTTAAGATACATAAGTACATTTTTCTTGTACTCATCCCATACTTGTAATAGAAACTCCCGATGTTTTTCAGCTTGTTTTTTCAAATCTTCAAAAAGCGAAGATTCAAAGACAAAATTATATATAGTATCGTCATCCGGAATAAAATTCTTAAGATCTTTTAACATTAATTTATTTTCATTTTGTAAAGCGTTGTACTGTTTTTTGTAAGTTTTCCAAAGTTTTTGTTTAAATTGATAACTTTCTTCAGAAATAGCAGGGCCAAAAAGTAAATTCCAGGTAAGTACATAATCATTTACACAAAAATTTAATTTCATGGTATCACTTCCCTATCTACATATAAATATATCATATCTTGTTTGTATTTGAAAACGAATTTCTATTTTTTTTAAATGAAATTAAATAACTTCTTCCACCCGCATAAAGTTTGTATTTTGTAAGCTCGCAGGAAATCCTCCGGTAATAATAAAATGATCATTTTTCTTAAGTGAAAGTAATTCTTTGGCAATATCGCCACAATGTTTTACAATTTCATCGGTCGAGTCGTACTGATGAGATAATTTTGGAATAACCCCGTAATGAAGAACGAGGCTCCGAACGGTGTCTTTTTCAGGAGAAGTAGCAATGACCGGACAGCTTGGTCGAAAGCGACTAATTTTTTTAGCCGTATATCCCGAATTCGTAGCTGTAATAATAGCCTTTGCCTCAAGTCGATTACTGATATCCACGACCGCATGAGCAATCGAGGAAGTAACATCCGGTTTTTCATTTCTTCTTATTTCTTTTAAGATTTGATCGTAATCCATTTCACTTTCGGCTTGTTCGATAATATTTACCATCGTCTCAATAGAGATAACAGGATACTTTCCAACCGCTGTCTCCCGTCCTAAACAAACGGCGTCTGCCATATCCATGACCGCATTGTAAACGTCACTCACTTCGGCTCTAGTTGGCCGTTTTTGATTTTCCATCGAAGCAAGCATTTCGGTAGAGATAAGTCCTAGTTTATTTGCTTGATGAATTTGCGCAATGACGCTTTTTTGAATACCCGGTAACTTCTCGATTGGCATCTCGACTCCCAAGTCTCCTCGAGCAATCATCAAACCATCCGATAATTCGATAATGTGTTCTAAATCTTCTAAACAAAATTCATTTTCAATCTTGGTAATTAGTTGAATATGATCGTTTCCTTTTTCGATTAACAAATCGGTAACATCTAAAACATCGTTCGAATTACGAACAAATGATAAAGCTAAAAAGTCAACATTTTCTTCGATAGCAAATAAAACATCTTCTTTATTTTTTAAACTTAAATAGTCGAGCGAATAATCCAGTTTAGGAATATGTACCGAATCGTGACTAAAAAGAGCACCCGCTTCTTCGACGATTCCTACAAGAGCGTCTTCTTTCTTTTCTTGTACCTTGATACGTACGCGTCCACTATTGAAAAGTAGTTCCATTCCTATTTTGACATCCTCTAACAAATTAGGATAATTAAGGGAAATCTTTTCTTTCGTTCCTACTACCGAATCACCGGTAATCGAAACCAAATCGCCTTCCTGTAAAACGATTTTTCCATTACTTAAAGTACCAAGACGTAATTCCGGTCCTCGGTTTTCAAAGAGAATTCCCACCGTACAATCAAGTTCATCTTCTAATTTATGAATTTTATCGATCGTTTCTGAACAAAAAGAATAAGGAAGCATTCCTAAATCAAAACGAGCTACATCCATTCCTTTTTTGATCATTTCTCTTAAAACTTCCATACTATTGGAACTAGGTCCAATACTACAAACGACTTTAGTCTTTTTCATAAGAAAACCTCCCATTATCTAATTTCATTATACAAAATAGAAGAAATCATTTCAATTATTTTTGATTTCTTCTAACAACTTACAATATTTCTATCGTTTGAACAACGACCTGATATTTATTTAATCTTTTTTCGACCGTTCCTTTAATTTTTACTAGTTTCCCCCGATCAATTTCCGAATAAAGTTGATACGTTTTAGGAAATAACGTAAAATCCATAGAACCGGTCTCATCACTACCAGATAGAAAAGCCATTTTTTCTTTCTTTTTAGTTTCGATAATGCGAACCTGATCAATCATTACGATGGTCTCAATCCGTTTATTAAAGTGCTGTGGAATAGCTTCGATTGGAATCGCTTCCAAATATTTAGTACGTTGAAAACTAGCAGGATGATTCGATAAATAAAAACCAAACAACTCTTTTTCACGATACATCAATTCATCTTTCGAAAATTCATCGAAAATTTCCATTTCCGGTTTTAAAAGAAAGGTAGGATCTAAATCTTTCGCTAATTCAGCATAATTTAATAACGCATCTAAATTCTGAAATAAGGTCCGATGATTATAACCAAACGAATCAAAACAAGAAGCATCGATTAAAGATTCGATCGTCTTTCTTGTAATACTGCGATTATTAACACGCGCAAAAAAATCATAAATATCTTGGAAAGGAGTATTTCCACGTGCCGTTAAGATGGCTTGACTAGCGACCACTCCGACATTACGAATATGACTAAGCGGGAAACGAATACCTTCTTTTTCGACCAAATAATGATCTTGGCTCAAATTAATATCCGGTTTTAATAACACTAAATGATTCTTTTTCGCTTCGTCCAAATATTGTTTTGTCTTTACTTCACTTCCAATGACGCCCGTTAAAAGATTAGCAAAAAAATATTTAGGATAGTAAGCTTTTAAATACGCCATTTTATAGGCAACGAGCGAATAGGCAACCGAGTGTGCACGATTAAATCCGTAGTTCGCAAAATTCAAAATCAAATCGAATACTTGTTTCGCCATCGTCCGGTCGTATCCTCGTTCGACACTTTGACGAATAAATTTATCTTCTTCCCCTTTTAAAATATCCATCTTTTTCTTACTCATTGCACGTCTTAAAAGATCGGCTTCTCCCATGGAATAACCCGCTAACAAAACGGCAATTTGCATAATTTGTTCCTGATAGACAATAATGCCATAGGTCGGTTCCAAAATTGGTTTTAAACAAGGATCCAAGTAAGTAATTGCTTCTTCGTTATGTTTTCGTTTAATATAAGAAGGAATATTGGTAGCAGGACCCGGTCGAAACAAAGCGATAGCAGCAAAAATATCTTCGAACGAAGAAGGTTTCAATTGACGTAAAAAGTTTTTCATACCGGTAGATTCAAATTGAAAGATACCGGTTGTATTAGCTTCTTGAAATAATTGTAAAGTCCTTTGGTCAGAAAGTGGAATCTGATTAAAATCGATCGTTACCCCTTCTCCTTTTTGAATATCTTCGATGATATGCATAATCGTCGTTAAATTTTTAATTCCTAAAAAGTCCATTTTAAGTAATCCCAACGACTCTAAATATTCCATCGAATAACCCGTTAAATAACCATGATCACTTTTAATTAAAGGAACGACCTCGTCCAAATCTTTTTGACACATAATAATTCCTGCCGCATGGCTCGAAGTATGCCGAGGAAATCCTTCAAAACGAAGCGCAATTTGATACATGTTCATCAAAGATTCATCTTCTTCAAGTAAAAGACGAAACTTATCATTTTTTTGATAAATATCGGCTAATTTATCCTTGGTCATCGAAGGAATATATTTCGAAAGCATATCCACTTTATAAAGCGGAATATTGAGTACGCGAGAGACATCTCGAATAACTTGTTTGGCTCCTAACGTACCAAACGTAACAATTCCACTTACACGTTTGGAACCATATTTTTGAGTGACATAATCGATTACATCATCCCGATATATATCTGGAAAATCTGTATCGATATCGGGCATCGTAATACGTTCAGGATTTAAAAAACGTTCGAATAATAATTGATAATGAATCGGATCAATTTCGGTAATTCCTAAAGCATAGGCAACTAAACTTCCCGCTGCACTTCCCCGTCCAGGACCAACTAAAATTCCTTTTCGTTTGGCATATTTAATAAAGTCATAAACGATTAAAAAATAATTTGAAAAACCCATGTCAAAAATTACTTGAAGTTCATATTTTAAACGTTCTTTGTAAGGAGGGGTAACTTTTCCTTGCAACCGTTTTTCAAGTCCTCGTTGAGCAAGTTTCGATAGATAAACTTCCTGATTAGGCGCATCTTTCACATCGTATATAGGAAGTAACAATTCGGCTTTAGGAAACGTAATACTACATTGTTGCCGAAATTCGTTACTAGAAACAATTCCTTGATTATCGGTATAGGTATCGAGCGAATCAAGAAGTAAATGATGAAGTCCTTGTATGGTATAACTAGCATCGGAAATCGTCTTTCCATCCCGAATCATCCAAAGATAAGGAAGATATTTTTTATCACTTTCTTCTAAATATAAAATTTCGGGTAAAAAAACGACTTTCTTTGTCCATAAATAAGCCTGTTTCTCTTCTTCCTTATTCGTATAACCAATCGATAGATCAACACTTTTATCAAATAAGGTATGATAATCGGCACTTATAAAAGGTAAAACGACTTTCGTATCGGAAAGATGTTTTTGAAGAGTATCAATTGTAATAGCACCATCACTTTGTATGGTCGATAATTTCATTAAATTTTGATAACCATGATAATTTTTAGCATAGACTAAAACCGGTTTATCATCGAGCAACACTTCTAATCCTAAAATAGGATAAAGATCATTTTTTTTACAAGCATCAAGAAATTCCATCGCATAAGATAAATTATTATCACAAATACCTACCGAAGGAATCTTATGTTTTTTACAAAAAGATACAAGTTGAGGAATCGTAATCAAACTGGACAATAATGAATAGGTTGTTTTTACATAAAGCGGGGTATACATGTTTAATCACGCTCCTTTTTAATTATTTTAACACAAAACAGTTCGTTTTAACTAAATTTGTACCAATATTTTCAGTTTTTATTTGACTTATTCGAGAGTTTATGATAAAGTTATAGACGCAAGTATTTGTATCAAAGGAGGAAAAAGACATGGCTGTAAATGCAACTACTCGTCGTCCATCATTTGGAAATCGTCGTTCTCACTCATTACGTGCTACTCGTCATAAACAAGGATTAAACTTACAAGTAGTTCGTTTAGAAGATGGTTCTAAAGTAAGAATGTCGGCACGTGAGAAAAGAACTTTAAGAAAATCAGAAAAAAAGGCAGCAGCTTAAAGCCCTGTCTTTTTTTGTGCCCTTTATCGTAACGAAGTAATCGCTTCTTGAAATTGATCACTTTGAATAACGTAAGATCCACTCACTAATATCGAAGCATCCGAAACATAATCTTTGGTTTCTAAATTGATGCCTCCATCAACTTCGATAATCGTATCTAGTTTTAACTTTTCGATTTTGTCTTTCAACTGAACTACTTTTAAAGCCGTATCTAAAATGAACTCCTGTCCCCCTTTTCCCGGAAAGACACTCATTACAAGAACTAAATCAAGTTTGTCGAGATAAGGATCGAGTGAATCGATTTCTGTATCCGGATTAAGTGCTAGTCCACACTTAATACCATAGCCATGTACAAGGTCGATTAACTCATCGATATTTTCTAACGATTCGACATGAAAAGTGATATAAGCCGTATTTAAAGTAGCAAACTTTTTAATAAATTTTTTCGGTTTATTTACCATGAGATGTACATCGAGTCGTTTCGAAGTATAACGATAAATATTTTTTAATTCTTTAAAAGGTAAAGATTTTTGTCGGACAAACTTTCCATCCATGAAGTCGACATGAATAAAATCGACATCCGTCAAATTTAATTTTTCTAAATCACGAGCAATATGAGGACTACTTAAAAAAGAAACAGAAATCTTTTTAGGAACTACTTTTTGTTCTTTTTTGATTGATTTTTTCTCTTTTACTTTTTTTACTTCTTTTTTCATTTGGATACCTCCACTTCTTGAATCAACTTCTGATAGGTTTCGTAACGGCTCGGTAAAATCTTACCTTCTTGTAAGGCCTCTTTTACAGCACAATGATCTTCTTTTAAATGCATACAATCTTGATACTTACAAGGATATTTTTTAAATTCGATAAATGCGTCCCGTATTTCTTCTTTGCTATATCCACTGAAATCCAAGGCAGAAAAGCCCGGAGTATCGAGTACTTTTCCTCCAAATAAAGCAATAAGTTCCACGTGCCGTGTCGTATGTCTACCACGACCGAGGGCAAGTGAAATTTCCCCGGTCTTTAATGATAAATTAGGATCAAGCCGATTTAAAAGTGTCGACTTCCCTGCTCCCGTTTGACCGGTAAAAACACTCGTCTTTCCTTTAAATTTAGCTTTGATAGCATCGATTTCAGTATTTTCCAAAACCGTATAACCTAAATGATGATAATATTTTAGAATAGTTCTAATTTCCTTTTGTTCTTCCGGACTTAATAAATCCATTTTTGTAAGACAAAGGATAGGAACGACTTTTGATCGTTCCATTAATACGATTAATTTATCTAATAAGTTACATGAAAATTGAGGATGCTTCACACTCGTAATAATAAATCCTTGATCGATATTAGCTACAGGGGGACGTAGTAACTCGTTCTTACGAGGTAATATCTCCGTAATCCATTTCTCTTTTTCGTCAAACAAAACTTCATCCCCTACTAAAGGAATGATTTTTTGATTTCGAAATTTTCCACGACATTTACACTCGTAAACGGTATCGTTCGCTTTTACAAAATGTAAATCGCTAATTATTTTTACAATCTGTCCCTGCATTTGTTCTCCTTATTCCGTTTTTGTTTCTTCTTTATCACCATCAGGAAGTAATTCTTTTGTAGGATCTTCTTCCTCCGATGGTTTACCGATATCGCTCGGTTCTTTAGCAATCGTTATACCGAAAGGAATAGGATTATTTTCAGTTCCTTTCGTAAGTGTAGTTCCCGCCTCACGTGATTGTTTGCAAATCATTCCAGGAGTATAATCGCTTCTTTCTTCGTAAGTAATTTGAAGTTTTAAATGATACTGTTCACAGAAAGCATTTACTTGATCGAGTGTCCATCCTTCTTCGACCATATCTGGATATTTATCATATTCTTCAGCGCGATAAAGCGTCACTTTGTCGCCTTCCGTTACTTCGGTTCCAGCGGCAGGTTCTTGAGCGATAACCGCAAGTTTATTTTCATAGTTATCCTCTTCCCCAGGAGCTCTAGTAGCAACCGTCACATCGAGGCCATACTCTTCGATCAATTGTTTTTGTACCTCAAAACAATCCTCGCCTCGATAATCTTTTAAAACTACCGTCTTTTGCCCAGACGAAACATAAATTGTTACTTTACTACCTTTTTTAATACTACTTCCTGAATTTGGTTCCACGCGAATAATCTTACCTGCTTCAAGTGCATTTTTTTCTTCGATAACTTCAACTCCAAAATCGAGCGAAGTTAATTTCGATTTAGCTTCATCGACTGATAGTTCGGTAAGATTTGACGGAACCGTTACGTTAGGAACCGCCGTAAGTGCTGGAACGACTAAGAAAAAGATGACCATAAATAAGAGAATAACTCCCAAAATAGACGTTAAAATCCATATCCATACATTGGTTTTTTCTACTACTTCATCTTCTTCAATGGTAGTAGGTTCTTCATCGATAATTTCGACCGGTGTTTTTTCTTCTTCCTTCTTGCTTTCTTTTTTAACTGGTGCTTTATCTTCCGGATCATGTTCTGGGAATGGATACTCGTACTTTGGTTCATTGAGTCGTTCATCATTCATGCAAGTAAGCAAATCGTCACGCATTTCTTTGGCATCGGCATACCGGTTTTTAGGATTTTTAGCCGTTGCTTTAATAATAATATTTTCGACACTTTGGGGAATAGCAGGATTCGTCTTACGAACACTTGGAAGTGGATCACGCATATGTTTAAGTGCTATTTCCACAGCATTTTCACCTTTAAATGGAAGACGTCCTGTCAACAATTCATAGAAAAGAATTCCCATGGAATAGATATCGCTTCGAAAACTAGAACCTTTTCCACTCGCTTGTTCAGGAGGTAAATAATGTACACTTCCCATCACGGAATTAGTTTGGGTAAGTTGCGTGCTATTTAAAGCCATGGCAATTCCAAAATCCGTAATTTTAATACAACCATCGTCACGAATTAAAATATTTTGTGGTTTCAAATCACGATGGATAATACCCGCCTCATGGGCCTGTGAAATTCCATCGGTAAGTTGTAACATAATATCGATCGATTCCGATAAAGTCAATCCACCACGACGTTTAATCAATTGCTTAATCGTCTTTCCTTCGACGTATTCCATAACGATATAGTAGGTTCCATTATCTTCCCCGACATCGTACATTTCGACAATATTAGGATGCGACAAAGAGGATGCCGACAAAGCTTCACGTTGAAAACGACGAACAAATTTTTCATCGTTCGCAAGGTCTCCTCTTAAAATCTTAATTGCAACATCGCGGTCCAAAATCGTATCATGTGCCAAATACACATTTGCCATACCACCTTCGCCAATGCTACGAATGATCATATAACGATCATTAATTTTTTGCCCCTTTATTACCATTATTACGCTTCACCTTCTTTATCGCGTGTCAAATAAGCGACAGAGATATTATCGGTTCCTCCTCGATTATTTGCTTTTCGAATCAACTTAATGACTTTGTCTTCGATTTCCGAATCACTTAACAAAACTTTTTGAATTTGTTCTTCTTCTAACATATTCGTAAGTCCATCACTGCAAAGTAAGATACTTGAGATTCCCATATCACAATCAAAGACATCGATATCGATCGGATCGTTAGCGCCCAAAGCCTTCATTAAAACATTTTTCTTTGGATGATCTTTGGCCTGTTCTTCGGTAAGTTCTCCCGCGGTCACCAAAAGATTAACTAACGTATGATCATAAGTTACTTTATGTAATTTGCCATCTTTCATGACAAATCCACTCGAATCTCCAATGTTTCCAAATAAAATATATTCTTTTGAAAGCAAAGCAATGACTAAAGTTGTTCCCATTCCTTTACTTTCCGGATGATCTTTAACATATTCAAAAATAAGACTATTGATTTCAGTTACCGCATCTCTTAACCAATTGACCGCTTCCATCTTATCCATGTGTAAAAACGTATCTTGGAAATGTTTTCCTAAATACTGAATTGCAATCGAAGAAGCCACCTCACCGGCGGAATGACCTCCCATTCCATCGGCCACGGCCATTAGATAATCGTTGTCCATATTTCTTGTGATGATCACACTATCCTCATTATGACTGCGGACCTTCCCCGCATCGGTCAAATAAAATGATTTCATGCTTCATCCTCCTTTTTACTACGAAGTTGACCACAAGCCGCACTAATTTTCGATCCGAATTCACGACGGATGGTCACACTTATCTTCTCTTTCTTTAGTATATCATAAAATTGCGTAATTGTTTCACTTTTACTACGTTTCCATTCCAAATGATTCGTTTCATTGTATGGAATTAAATTGACATAGCCATTGATACCCCGAAGTAATTGAGCGAGTTCCTTGGCACAATCCGGTGTATCGTTCACGCCATCTAACAAAATATATTCAAAAGTAAGGCGTCGATTAGTTTGGGCAATATATTCTTTTAAAACCGGAAATAATTGTGCTAAAGGATAAACTTTATTAATAGGCATTAATTGACTGCGAAGTTGATCGTTTGGAGCATGTAAACTGATAGCCAAATTAACTTGATAAGGTAATTTCATAAACGCTTCGATTTTAGGAATAATACCACAAGTAGAAACTGTAATATGACGACTTCCGATCGCCAAACCTTTATCGTGATTAATAATTTCAATCAACGAAACTACTTGATCATAATTATCGAAAGGTTCCCCAATTCCCATCAAAACGACATGACTGATTCTTTTTCCCAAATCTTGTTCTACCGAAAGGATTTGTCGAACCATTTCACTAGCATCCAAATTACGCACTTTTTTTAACCTTCCACTTTCACAAAAATGACATCCCATATTACATCCAACTTGCGTAGAGATACAAATACTGTTGCCATAATCATGAAGCATTAACACCGCTTCGATATGTTCCTTATCTTCCAGTTCAAAGAGATATTTATTCACATCTTTATCACGTTCAATTTTTAAAAGTTGTAAAGGCTCCATCGAAAAATCTTGTTCTAATAAAGCAATTACTTCTTTTTTTAAATTCGTCATTTCTGAAAAAGAAGTTACTTTCTTTTGATAAAGCCATTCGTATAATTGTGTTGCCCGGAATTTTTTATCACCATGCTCCACAAAATAGTTTTCTAACGCGTTAAAGGTCATTCCATAAACACTTTTCATAGAATTCACTCCTAATCTCATTATACCATAGTTGCTATAGGTAGGAAATGTATAATTTGTCAAAAAGTGTAAAGAAAAAATATGGAAATAACCATATTTTATATTTCAAAATCCGTAATAGTTCCAAAATCATAGAATTCTAAAGTGATCGTAAGATGGGTCGTAGTATCCATTTGAACCATGTTTAAATAAGACATAAAGTGATCTAACGACAAGACCGCTTTCGTAATATGATCTCCTTCTTTAGTCACTTGAAAAGTATCATCTTCGATTTCATCAACGACAAAACCGTTGTAAAGATGATCCGGGTAATAAATATCTAACAAATCCGAAACAGGAATAAGATAAGTCGCCGTATCCCCTTCTTTACTCGTCTCGACTTTGTAACGAATTAACGATGCTACTGAATCGATATCGAGATAATTGAAATAAAGATACGGATTATCACTTGGTACATAACCGTTTCCAGTATTGATAAAGAAATGATCATTTAAACGATAATAATGATCCGTCATGCCATGGACATAAGTAAACATCTCTTTATTTTGATAAGCTTTTCCCATGTATGTAACCGTACCATTTTCCGTTTCCACCGTATAAATATACTGATAATTTTTTTCACTTGAAGAAATAGGAGTATCGGAACCAGTTGGCTCTTCCGTCGAAGACGGCTCATTTTCAGTAACATCCGGACTTGAATTTGGTACGTCGTTTTGTTTCCTAGACGCGTTATTACTCCGGATAAGAATAATTAAAAAAAGGAAGAAAACAAAATAAAACCCAAAAAAGATATAAGCTTTTATCTTCGGATCTTGTAATTTTTCTTTCGCATTAGATTTTTCTTTTTTACGCATAAGTACATCCCCTTTTATTCTTGATTAAATATTTTATGAAGTAACGCTTCTTTATTACTTCCGTTTAAATAATCTTTTACCGTCATTTTCTTTTTTCCCGCAAACTGAACCGTATGAATCAATAGTGTTCCATCTTGTGTCGCCACTTCGATTCCCTCGGGTGCTACCGCAACGATTTGTCCTGGAGTGCCACTAGCCGGATGAGAAGTTTGAGACACATCGTAAAGCTTAACCACTGCTCCGTCAAGTAAAGCGTATGCGCCTGGATGAGGATTGAGTCCACGGATGTGATTAAAGACCACTCTATTCGATTGATCGAAAGTAACCCATTCTTCTTCTCTTTTAATATTATAACCAAACGTAACTTCACTTTCGTCTTGTGGAATCGATAGTGCCGTTTCATTAACAATAGAAGGAAGGGTTGCTAATAAAAGATTTCTTCCCATAATACTTAAACGATCATGTAAGGTTCCTACCGTATCCTCTTCCGTAATCGAAGTTTTTTCTTGGACAATAATATTTCCAGCATCCATTTGTTCTGCCATATACATGATGGTAACTCCGGTCTCCTTATACCCATCGATAATTGCATGATGAATCGGTGCTCCTCCTCTTAATTTAGGAAGTAAAGAAGCGTGGACATTAACACAATGATACTTCGGATAATCGAGTAAGGCTTTGGGAATAATTTGTCCATAAGCACAAGTGACGATAAGCGATGGCTCTAAAGCCAAAATTGCATCGTAGTCAAGACGTATCTTAAGCGGTTGTAAAACAGGAATATGATGCTCCAAAGCCACTTTTTTTACCGGGGAAAATGTAAGTTCTTTTTTTCTTCCCACTTCTTTATCCGGTTGAGTTACGACCCCTACTACCTCGTAATTTTCTATTAATCCTTCTAAAACAGGAACACTAAAATCAGGAGTTCCCATAAAAACAATACGTATTTTTTCCATGTTATCACACTCACTATCATTATATAAAGATTTAAACTTATATTCAAGTAAAACCCTATAAAAAACTGCGCGCATGAAAGTCAATCATAATTTTAATTTTGGAATTACTTTTATAATAATCGACAATTTTCGTTAATGTCGGATACAAGGCATCTTCTTTTTTATACTTAATAATAATTTGATAGTAGTAAATATTATTCACTTTATATAGTCCCGCACTAGTAGGGCCTAACAAGATACTTGATTTTAAATTACGTTCAAGCGAACGATAGATCTTTTGAATTTCCATTCGAGCAACTACTTCCTCTTTACTTGCTACTTTCACAAGCGTCATGTAATAGTAAGGACTGTATTTTAATTGTTTACGAATTTTCATCTCTTCCTGATAAAAACCGAGATAGTCATGATTTTTAGCATATTGAATGGCATAATGATCGGGATTAAACGTCTGAATGACAACTTCTCCCGCCACCGTTCCACGGCCACTTCGACCGGCAACTTGATCGAGTAATTGAAAAGTGTTTTCACTGCTACGGAAATCAGGAATATTAAGTCCGGTATCGGCATTGATAACGCCAACTAAAGTCACCTTAGGAAAATCGAGTCCCTTTGCAATCATCTGAGTCCCTAATAATATTTGATATTTTCCTTGGGCAAAGTCTTCAATTATTTTCTCATGCGCTCCTTTACGACTCGTCGTATCGTAATCCATACGAACAATTCCTACGGAAGGAAACAACTTTTGTAGTTCCTCTTCGAGTTTTTCAGTCCCCATACCAATCGAACGCATCGCTGATTCCTTACACTGTGGACAAGTAGTCGGAAGTTTTGTTCCATAGCCACAATAATGGCAACGTAAAGTATTACTATTTTTATGATACGTCAAAGAGATATCACAGTTTGGGCACTTGACTACATAACCACAATGAGGACAAGATAAATACGAGGCATACCCACGTCGGTTTAACAGTAACATCACTTGTTCTTGTTTTTCGATACGCTCTTGTATTTTCGATAATAAGATAGATGAAAAATAGAAAGAATCTTTTTTTCGTGTCTGATTTAAATCGACCACCACGACTTTTGGTAAAGGCCGATTTTCAACTCGATGTGGAAGACTCAAAAGTTGATAAACTCCCCGTTCGGCCCGTGCAAAACTCTCTAAAGTAGGTGTGGCACTTCCTAGAAGAACAGGACATTGATGCTTTTCTCCTCGTATTAAAGCGACATCGATGGCACTGTAACGGGGATTATTTTCTTGATGATAAGAAGCCGTATGCTCTTCATCGATAATGATGATTCCAATATTTTTTAAAGGAGCAAAAATAGCACTTCGAGCACCGATCACAATCGAGACTTCGCCCCGCGCAATTTTTCGCCATTCGTCATATTTTTCGCCTTCGCTCAAACGGCTATGTAAAATTGCTACAACCGATCCAAAACGAGCGCGAAATCTTTTTACAATCTGAGGAGTTAACGAAATTTCGGGAACTAAAACAATACTCGTTTTCCCTTCTTTTAAAAACGTTTCGATAATTTCCATGTAGACTTCCGTTTTGCCACTTCCAGTCACCCCATGTAATAAGAAAGGAACAAACTGATTTCGCTTTGCTAACACTTGATTGACCACCTTTTGTTGTTCCTCTGTCAAAGGATAACGCGGTGCTTTAACGGCATCTTCCATCAACCGGTAACGTTCTACTTTTTCTTCGGTAATTATTCCTTTTTTTAATAAGGTCTCGACACTACTCGAAGAAATGGCTTGTAATGTTTTTTTAGAACAAGCACCCTTTTCTAAAAGGGTAATAATTTGCTGTTGCTTACTAGAAAAGGCGATATCTTTTGGAACAGATGCTTTCAAAGAAATCATTTTTTCGTAACGAATCGGTACAACGACTCCTTCTTTTGCTTTTAAAGCTTTCGGTAACATCACTTGATAACAACTGATTAAAGTAGCTAAAGTACGTTCTTTTAACTGTTTTCCTAAATCGAGTAATTCTTCATTTAAAACAATCGTATCATCGACGATTTCGATAATTGATTTTAGTTTTTGATAGTTACTATCGTTAGAAAGGGATAAGACAAAACCTTCTAAAGTGCGATTCCCAAAAGGAACTTTAACACGTATTCCGACAGTAATCTTATCTTGCATCGTAGAAGGAACCAAATAATCAAAAGTTTTATCCACATTTTTGTTCATAAGTTCAACGAGTACTTGTGCAATCATAAAAGGTTCCTCCTTTCAAGTAATCTATAATCATTATAACCTGAAATTTTTCTTTTTTCTAAAAAAAAGAAACTTTATGAAAAGTTTCTAAAATAATTTGATAACATCGTTACAAGTAATAAAGAGCATTAAAGCAAGTAAGAGAAAGAATCCGATATTGTGAATTAAATTCTCAGTTTCTGGTTTTACCGGACTTCCTTTAATCTTTTCGATAATAAGGAATAAGATTCTACCACCATCGAAAGCAGGAAGTGGAAGTAAGTTAATAAATCCTACATTTACACTTAACAAAGCAATCAAATAAAGAATGTTTTCGAATCCTTGAGAAGCCTGTTCTCCGACAATACTGTAGATGCCGACCGGACCACTGAGTTGAGAAACACCTATCTTACCAGTAAAAAGACCTCCTAAAGTAATAAACATTTGCTTAAAAAGAGCTCCGGTTTTAACAAACGTATAACCGAAAATAGATCCGATATCGTGACGCATTTCGGCCGCTAACTCGACCCCAATTCGGTAAACAGTCGTTTTCTGTACCTCTTCTTGATAAGGAACTACCTCGATTGTAGCCGTCGATCCATCTTCTCTTTTTACTTCAAACTGAATTGGTTTATCTTTATCGGCAAGTTGAATATAAATCGAAACATCGTCGATCGTATCCGTTCGTTGATTATTGATTTTAGTAATAATATCGCCAGTTCTTAATCCTGCCTCGTAAGCGGGTTTACCTTCCTCCACGGCCGTTAGTTTCGGAACCGTCGATGGAGCACCCCAAATAAGCGCAATAACAAACAAAAGTAAGATAGCTAAAATAAAGTTATTTCCGGCACCAAAAAACATTACTAAAAAACGTTGCCATGCCGGTTTGGATTGTAAAAGTCGTTCTGGAGGAAGTTTTCCATCTTCATCGTTTCCTTCTCCTGCCAAAGAACAGTATCCTCCAATAGGAATTAAACGAATCGAATAATCGGTCTCGCCACCTTTTTTCTTCCATCCGTAAAGTTTTGGCCCCATACCAATCGAGAACTCATAGACATAAATACCAAAGATTTTAGCAAAGATAAAATGCCCGAATTCATGGACTAAAACGATAACTCCTAAAATTAATATAAAATAAAATAATGTTAAAAGAAATTGCATGATTAATCAGATCTCCTTCTAGAGCATTGGTAAAAAGATAATCGCTGCCAAAGCAACAAAAATAATACTATCAAATCGATCTAAGACACCGCCGTGTCCTGGAATTAAATTAGAAAAATCTTTTTTATGATAATGACGTTTAATCGATGAGAAAACTAAATCTCCTAATTGTCCAACGAGGGACAAAGTTACTGTAACAATAAGTAAAGAGACAAGTGAAATCGATGGATCAATTACCGTAAGATAAAAGAGACAAGAACTGATGACACCCATCAAAGTTCCAAAGATTAAACCTTCGACTGTTTTTCCTGGTGAAATTTCAGGACAAAGTTTATGTCTTCCTACCAAACTACCACTAATATATGCAAACGTGTCGGTCATTATGGTAATCACAAACAAGAAAAGCAGATAATTTAAGGAATAATTTCGAATTAAAATAATAAGATTACAAGAAAGTCCAATAAAAATGGTCGATCCAAAAAGGAAAAAGGCATCATTTAAATTGTAACGTTCGTTGTCGGCAATCATCAGTACCGGTAAGAAGAAAGTAAAGATTAAAAAAGATAAAATACGATAATCGAGATTTAAAACAAAGGTCGTGGTGTCGTACTGATTATAAGTAAGATAGAACACCAAGAGATAAGCAATCACTTCGACTAAAAGAGGTAAATTCTTATGCGTATTCCGTAGACAAATTAACTCATACATTCCCATGACAGCAAGAAAGGCAACTGCAAGTGAAAAGTAAATACCTCCTAAAAGAAGCAAAGGTAATAAAATGGCAATTAATAGAAAAGCTCCTAAAAGTCTATTTTTCATTTTTTAACACCTCCAAAACGACGATTTCTTTTACGAAATTCTTCAATCGCTATATCGAGATCTTCCGGTCCAAAATCCGGAAAATATTTTTTTGGAAAATAAAATTCGGCATAGGCACTTTGCCATAACATAAAATTACTGATCCGTAATTCCCCACTCGTCCGAATGACCAAATCGATTGGAGGTAACGGCTGATACAAATTCGCATCAATAACTTCTTCATCGATATCTTCAAGCGATAGTTCTCCGTTTTGAACTTTTTGAACTACGTTTTTAGTCATATCGACAATTTCACTTTTTCCCCCATAATTGAGACAGACATTAAATACACATTTCGTATTGGAAGAAGTTTTTTGAACGATTTCATCCATCGCTTTCAAAACGCGAGGTGGTAAAGGTTCCCTTTTTCCAGAAAAGACCACCTTGACGCCATCTTCAATTAAAAAGTCCAATTCTTTCTTAAAAAGTTCAACGAAAAGATTCATGAGATATTGAACTTCCGTTTTCGCTCTTTTAAAGTTTTCGGTCGAAAAAGCAAACACACTCAAATAAGGTATCTCTAAGTCGACCACATGTTGACAGAGTTTTTTTAACGTATTGGCGCCGGCGCGATGACCACGACTGCGAGATAGTCCTCGTTCCTCTGCCCATCGTCCATTTCCATCCATAATAATTCCAATATGATAAGGATTTGCTTTGTCCATAAACAATCTCTCCTTATAAAAATATTATAGTAAAATAAGGCCTATTTGTAAACTAATTTACCCGAAGAAAAATGACAAAAAAAGTAAAAAAAAAGAGATCTAAGTCTCTTAAAAACTATCAATATTTATTTTTACTTTTTTATTATCTTGTAAGAAACTGCTCGCTTGGACTAAAGTACGGATGGCATTCGCAACTTTTCCAGCTTTTCCGATGACCCGTCCCATATCGCTTTCTTGAACAAGAACTTGAATCAACAATTCATTTTCATTTTCTGATTCGAATTCTTTCACCGAAACCGTATCCGGATCAGCAACTAACGATTTGACAATTTCTTCTGTTAATGTAACTAAATCCATCGCTATTTACCTTGTTTCTCTTCTGCAAATTTCTTCATGATACCTGCTTTACTTAGTAAGTTACGAACTGTATCACTTGGTTCTGCACCTTGATGTAACCATTTAAGAGCAACTTCCTCTTTAATATTGGTTTCATTCATAATAGGATTATAAGTTCCTACTAATTCGATATATTCGCCATCTCTTTTAGCACGTGAATCACTTGCTACGATACGATAAGTAGGACGTTTCTTTGCTCCCATACGTGTAAGTCTTAATTTAACTGCCATGATTTCCCTCCATTCATTTAAACTAATCCTATTATACGGATAAAAAGATACCCTGTCAACCTTTTTTTGTTAACATCATAAAAAAATTACGATTACATAAGTAATCCGTAATTTTTCTATGCTTGTAAATAATCTTCTTTTACTTGTTGATCGATTTCATTGTCGATTTGATCTTCGTTATTATCTTCAATTTCGTCCCAAGGGTCTTCATTTTCGTCGATTGCAATTTTTACTTTGGTATCTCCTACTAATTCAATACCTAATTCTTTTTCGATGGTATACTGAATTACGCCGTCGACAATTTCTGCCTTTGTACAAGTCGGTTGTGCAAGGCTTCGAACAATAACTTCTTCATTCACGGTATCGGATGCTACACGGCGACGTACTTGAACCGTTTCGGAATAGGTGTTGTGTTGTCGTACCACTTCTGTTTTGGTATCATCTTCACAAGAATACCAAATATTGACATCGAAACTACCATCAATTCGAACCTTGTCGCCACTCTTAACGCCTTCAAAATTATGATTGATCACCCAACATCCTAAAACTGTCGTAGGTACAATTTCAGGCTTAATCGTATTGGTCGAAGTAAAGGTTTTCTTACCCTTGCCGATAACTGCTTTTGTAACAATTTCCTTAAATGTTGCCATCTTATCCCTCCTCTAGTTTAATCTATGCGATAAACCCATTTTTTGTGTCAAAAAGAAAGCACAAAAAAAGAAGACTAAGAAGTCTTCTCATCAAAATAAGTAGTAATAGTATTTCGAATGAGTTGAAAGAGTCCATCTAATTCTTTTTGTACTTCGATAAAATCTAAATATAAAGGATAACTTTCTAACGCTTTTTCTTTTTCTTTAATGGCTTCTTCGAGGGCATCGATTTCTTCTTTCGAAAGATTTCCACGGACGATTTGTCGTTGCATTTTTTTAATTGCATCGATCAGTTCCATAATCGTATCATTTTGCCTCATCTTTTCACTTAATTGGAGATAAGTTTGATAAAGTTTGTCCTGTTTAATGGTTTGAACAAGTGCTTGCACTTCGTTCTTTATCTGTTCCTTCAACAAGGGTTCCATCTAAACTCCACGTTTTACTTTCCGTAACACGTACAGAAACAATTTTTCCAATTAAGTCTTCTTCGCCATCGAAATTGATCAATTTATTGGTATCAGTATATCCATATAACGATGTTTTTAAGGAAGCATTTTTTCCTTCGACCAATACTGGAACGATACTTCCTACTAATTTTTGATTATTTTCTAAAAAATATTGATTCAAGACATCATTTAAACGATAAAGTCGCTCGTTCTTTTCTTCTTCCGAAGTGGCATCTTCTAATTTTGCAGCCGGCGTTCCTTCACGCTTCGAAAAAACAAAACTGAAAGCATTATCGAATTTGCAAGTGTGCACAAGATCGAGCGTCTCTTGAAAATCTTCCTCTGTCTCACCTGGAAAACCGACAATAATATCGGTCGAAATCGATACCCCTGGAATCCGTTCTTTCATTTTATGAAATAAAGTTAAATAAGTATCTTTGGTATAACGTCTTCCCATCAATTTTAAGATATGGTCACTTCCCGATTGCACCGGTAAATGAATACTAGGCATAATATTCGGATACTTGGCAATGACATCGATCATATCATCGGTAAAATCCCAAGGATGACTCGTCATAAAACGAACCCGAGGAATTCCTGTTTTGGCCACATCTTCTAACAATGAAGCAAGTCCATAGCCATTATGAAAATCTTTTCCATAAGCATTTACATTTTGACCTAATAAAGTCACTTCTTGATAGCCATCTCGAACCAAGACTTGTACTTCACTTAAGATATCTTCCTTCGCTCTACTCCGTTGTTTACCCCTTGTATAAGGAACAATACAATACGTACAAAATTTATCACAACCGTAAATAATATTGACATACGCTTTAAAAGAATTAGCTCTTTTGACAGGCATATCTTCGATGATGTTCCCTTCTTTAGAGTAAACTTCGATCTCTTGTTTTTGTTCCGTCATTGCCTTATGTAATACTTCCGGTAAACGATGTAAATTATGTGTTCCAAAAACAAAATTCACAAAACGATAATGTTTCATAATCGAATCGATAACGCCTTCTTCTTGAGCCATACATCCGCATACTCCAACGATAAGATTAGGTCGTTCCTGTTTTAAATGTTTAATTCTACCTAACATACCAAATGCCTTATTATGTGCATTTTCACGAATAGAACATGTATTTAATAAAATTAAATCCGCTTTTTCATAGGAATCGATTTCTGTAAAACTTAATTGCTCAAGCATCGCTTTAATATTCTCTGTATCGTGTTCGTTCATTTGACAACCATATGTTTTTACATAATAAGTCTTTCCTTTTCCGAGAGAACGATACGTATCATCAAACGAATACGTCTCTTTTTCGACGTTTTCTTTTCCACGATGCTTTGCTTCTTTATAGTTTGGTAATTGCATGTTATCACCCATTTCCATCTTCCTTATTATAATATGGAATAAAAAATCCCGCAACAAAAAAGAGTATTAAATACTCTCTTTTAACAACTGATTGATTAATTCATCCATCGTTCCTTTTTTATTATGGAATATTTCTTCTTTTACAACATCGAAGTTCATATGAACAAACTTAATCACTTTTTCCATACGAGGTAATAATTCTTTATCCTCCAAGTTATCAACAATTATTTCTAAGTTTGAAAGACGCGAATATTTCCCGTAATTATTTGTTTTAATATAGGTATCGTACAAGTTTTTAAAAGATACGATATCGATATTATTAAATCGCTCGTCTTCCAATATTTTAACTGTCGTATATATGTAGTGATCATTGATGGACTTATCTAAGATGGTCTCTCCTTTATTATTCTTAATGTTAGGCATGAAATCTTTCAATTTTTTTAACTTTTGAATGATACTAGCTACTTTTTTATAGTCGATAGAAACTAAAATATGAGCAAAAGTATCGCCTTCATTATTTTGATGATTTACATCCCAACTCTTATCTTTCATGAATTTTAAGACAAGATCGTATTCACCGTATTTCAATAAGTTCGATAATACATCGTCACCGTGTTCATCGACCGTATTGATAGATACGTGTTTTTTACTTAACAAGCAATTTACTAAATCAAAGTGACCTTCGCGCATTGCTTCAAAGATCAGCAGAGGTTCCTCCTCACATGCTTGAATTGCTTGTGTCATATCATAAAACATTTTAAATACACTCCTTAATTTTCACGGGACAATTAACTATTCTAACCACATAACATCCCTTTGTCAAATTATTCGCCGGTTTTTTTATCCTACTTGACACGTTCGAATAAGTTTTGCTCTCTTGTTAAAAGAACGGCTACATTATACCACAAATCCTTTATTTTGTCAATAAAATCAAGGTTTCTATTTCTATTATGAACAAAAGTAAAATTTTTTATACCGTCTAAAAAAGAGGCCCTAAGGCCACTGTAAAGTTATCTTATTTAGTATACGTTTTTTTACTTGTATCAGGAAAAGTTTGATCAATTTCATGAAACAATTGTGCAAAGTTAAGATACTGTGATCGATACGAACTACCCGAAGCACAAATTCGTACATCGTCGATGGTATGAAGCGGTTTATCCAAAGAATACGGTCCAATCGAAAGATGAATGACATCCTTTCCATGCGTTAGGCGTAAAGCTTGGTTATAACCATCGTCGTGTTTCCAAAGAATCGCTTTCTGATGCGGAATAAGAAATTCATCCGGATAACGACGTGCACGAAAACTCCCCTCCATAATCACTTGTCCGTAGATGCGCTCCATTAAAGTATTAAAATGGTCATAAACTGCTCTTTCTGATGTTCCGCTTTCCATCTTGCAAAGATCCATCGAAAAAAGTGGATGGGTATTATCCGATATAAAGTAATAATCCCTTTGACTATCCGTATAAAGAGAAAACTTTTTATCGTCCTTTTGAAACGTCTTTAAATTGGAAGTCGAAGTAACCTTAAAATGAGAATCTGGAAGGGGTTGTTCTATTTCCACTTCCGGATCTAAAAAATAATCAAAATGATTAAAAAGGTCATCAAACGAAGAGATAAAAGCACGATAAGGTCCCTCTCTCGTAAGAACAATACGATTCCCTTCATTTAAAGATTTATTTCGAGAAGTAACAATGAAATAAAGATGATCAAAGTCGTCCGGATGATACGATAACATTAAATCGTTCGAAGTAGTATCGGAATGAAGTAACAGATAAGTTTGACCAGAATTCGGATTAACTTCTAAAAAATCGGAAGGCATCGACGAATAAGCATCATCTAAAATAGAACGACCTAAACAACATTTAAAGAAATCAAAAACATATCCTGTAAGCTTCTCTTGCACATAGTACATAAAAGGATGAAGCGGTAAAACAAAGAAAGAAGTATCACTTTGTAAATCAAAGTAATAATTTCCCTTGATATCGCGTCCCAAAAGGAATTTGTTTTTCCCATCGTTGATAAGAAAAAATTTGCTATTTTGTTTTTTTACGATTTCAATCGTTGTCGGATTGTTCCTACGTTCCATATTTTCATATTTTTGATTCATAAAAAGCGCCTCTAATTATATTATTTATGATAAGTTTTTCCTTTTTCACTCGTTGAAAAAGTATTTTGAAGATTTTCTAAAAGACGGGTAAAACTACGATAATGATGTTGATAACGGGAACCTCCAAAACCGACAATGACATTCGTAAAACCGACCACATTTTCTTCCTTTAAAGAAGAAATATGTATCCGGATATCACTAGGAGAATACAAAAGTTCCATCGTACTTTGGTTAGTTGCTTCTGAATGCCACGTAATTTTCTTCTCTTTTAAATTAATAAAATCTTGCGAAAGTCTCGAAAAAGATTCTTTCCCATCTAAAACCGCTCCAGCAAAGAGCGAATAAATGGTCTCTTCCAAAAGTTCATAAGTGCGTGCTTCTGCCGTACCACCATTCTTCTCAATTACGATGGTATCGTCATATCCTTTCATATGGAAAATAAGATCCGATCCACGGTAAGGTTGAAAAAATGCCAAACCGTGTCCGTCTTTTTGAAATCCTGCGCCATTCTCTTCGACCTGAACAAAAAAACGTGGGTCGCAAGAAGTAATCTTTTTCTCTTCCGTTGATTGATTAGAAATAGACATCAATTGATTAAAAAGTTTCCCGAATTCCTCGACATATCCAGCATAGTCTTTACTGCTCGTTAAAATGTTAAAATTATTTCCAAATGTGTGCGTATCATTTCCTTGAAATGTAATGGTTGCGTTTTTGTTCGTGCGCGTAATAATTAAATTACCATTCCCATAATCCGAATGAATCGTAATTTGAGCGGTACCATCTTCTTGAACTTTAATAAAATCCGAAGGAAGATAGGTATAATCTTCACTCAAAAGATACCGTCCTACAATTTGATGCACAAACCGATTCAAAACACGTTCCACTTTTTGCGTATTAAAATTTCCCATCGGATACGAATTAAAAGTCATTGTAAAATCTTTTTTAGGAAATGCGAAAGTGTAATCCTCTTGATGTGGTCCTCGATAAAATGCTACATGCTCTCCTCTTCGCGTTAAAAATATTCCTTTCCATGAAGAAAGTACTTTAAGATCATCGATATCATTCCTATCGGTTCGATTAATCTTCATATAAAAACCCCCTAAAAGTGCTTAATATTTTATCACTTAAGGGGGTCTTTGTCAATTATAATCACTTATTAAGAAGGGATTTCAAGATGATCTTCGAATTTAAAACTCATCGGATAAATAACTGTTTTTTCATTCATTAAATCTGTTTGTTTAATATCGATTATTCGTTCGATCGTTGGACTCGTATTCACGGTCACAATCGCTGATTTAACTTCTCGAATAAACTGGGAAGCATGATCCGCCGATTGTGTAAAAATAGCGACGCTATATTTATTTCCATTATAATTAATCTGTGCAATTGCTTCCTCGATATCCGCTACACGAATCGCTTCGTCAAAGTCCACTTCTTGATCTTCTTGAATATAAACCTGAACCGGTAATCCGGTTTCCATAATCTTCTTTAAAAATTCGATATGTGTCGTATCTTCGATATATAAATCAAAGTTTTCATAACCACTCACAATGGTTTCATTTTTACTTTTCGTAAGCACTAAATTTTGTAAAGAGCGACTTCCAACACAAACAACCAAATCGATATTAGCATAATTAGCAAACACTTCATCGAAATTTTCAGAATTATATATTTGAATCAAATATCTAGGAGCACCTAAACGTTCCAAAACACTTTGTGTAATTTCAATAATAAGGCGATTCGTTCCATACATATAACCTTGATCTACAAATATCACTGTATTACCCACTAAAATATTTTTTAAAATCATTTCGATTAAAACATAGGGATTACCATCGGTTACAACAATAACATTACCTTTATCCATTATTTGCTTGCCATAAATAATTTTCTTTTCGTCATCTTTTTGAGAAAGGGTTACTTGACCATAACGTAACGCTTCTCCTCGAATACTTTGAAACAAATTATCGATAATACCAAAATCCATAATAAAGCCATTGTCTTTTTTCTTATCAATTTCATTAGTCTGAACGATTACTTCTTTATTCTTGTCAAAAGCCACCTTCAATTGCTGAATAATGACCTCAATGTTCTTAGCTAAGATATCTTTATTAACAATCAAAGCATTCGCAATAATGGTATCAATATTATTTTCCATGACTAAGTCCCCTTTCAACATCGAAATCTTCTTCGGTTAAACTTTTTGCTTTGGCATACATACCTTTTTGCTTTTCATTCAAACTAGAAATATCCACTTCTTTATCAGCACCAATTTGATCTAAAGCCAGTCTCATTTGCATCACGACTTTATCCTCGATATCCATCTGTTGCTCGCCATTATCAATTCTAGTATTAAATAGCAAATCCCCTATACGAACTCGATCAGCATCCGTATCATAGATAATAGCAAAATTAGGATGTACAATAACTCTTGTCGTCGAAGGATTCAAATTATAATTTATAGCTAACGCCGAAACAAGGTGTTCTGAATCAACTTGATCAGATAATTGTGTTTCAAAATAATAAGGATTTTCTTTAGTTACTAACTCCAAACTTTTTAAAGTCTTTAATTCCGTTTTGGTAAATTTAGAATCATCACGTTCTAAATAGTCATCATGATAAATTGGAAGTGTTTCTCCATTATAATTTACCCGGCCTTCACGTTCTTCCAAAATAAACTGCGTCCTAGAATCGTCTAAATAAAGACTGTGGTACAATTTTACTGGTGGTTCAAAAGGTTCAGGACTTGCCGGAGCACTGGTATCAAGAGGAGCCTTTTCTTTCAAAGATTCGGCAATATCATTATGACCCAAACCAACGGTTACTTTACCTAACCTTAATCCATCATACTGTTCTTGAGTTATTTTACCACTTTCCAAAAGTTCTTTATAAGTTTGAGCATCTATTTCCATTAATTCATGTGCAGCTTGTCTATAAAGGCCATAAATGTCATCAGTTAACTTTTTCTTACCATCAAGAGAATCACTTTTTTGTGCTCTTGCAAAAGCTTTATTTGGAATTTCAATATTATCAAAACATATAATATCCTTATTCCGCCATACCCAACTCTGAGCCACTCTATTTCCTTCTTCATCATAAACCACAAAGACACGACCATTTTTATCGACCATACTATGTTCCATACAAACTTCAGCAGGTCCACCCAAATGTTGGCAACAATCAGTTAAATGTCCTATTCCCAATGCCATAGCATCATCCAGCCGTAACATCTCATAACTATATTTACCCCGTTGCCCTTCAATTCTCGGGATACTACTAAATACTCTTTGTTTTCCGTAATTAAATATTTTTTGCAAAACCTCAAAATCTTCTTGAGTATATTTTTCTCCATTTTCTATTTCGGACACCATGGTAGCTACTCTAGCAACACTTTCATTTCCAACATTAACATTTTCAAAACGATTATCTTTAACATGATTAAAGGCCAGTTGTAATGTTAAATGTACATTACTATAAGTAGATTTAATCTCTTTAAAACGTCTTTGGATTTCAGAAATAGTATCGAGATAATCTTTATTTACTAGAATACTATCGATATTTGCTAAAAAGAATTCTCTAAAATCTGAATCATACGTTAATCTAAAGCCTCCTAAATAACGATGAGCCTTCTCGGCAGACAAAATTGGAAATTCCTTATTCTCTTCTATAAGAGCACGAATCTCCCTAGCCGTTTTCGGATAACTTTGGGGACTTATCGTTAAAGTATATGAACCATCTTCATTCTTGCGATATATTTGGGCAAAGATATCTTTAGTTAAATCGATTGCCACCTTTTCACTTTTTAAAACTTCGATAAAGTTTTCCATTTTGGAACCCAAATCCGAAGTAAATCCCTCGTCATTTTGACGTTTAGCTAAATCAAATTGTTCTAAAATATAACTATATTCCGCATCAATTTTACGAGGTATACCAGTAAGTAAATCTTGTAATTTTTTAGTACCTCTTTGATCACTATCAAAAACACCAAAAGAATAGGCCATCCTTAACATTGCATCTCTTCCCTCGGCAGTATTGGCATAACTTTTAATCCGCATTAAATTACTCCAACTAACACCAGAAACTAAAAACTTATCAACTTCATCCAAAGGAAAATTTTGCATTACGACATAATCTGGAATAAACTTTCCACCTGTTTTATCATACCAAGTCTTCATTAGACTCACTTGTTTTGAAGTAAGCATCTTCATTACAGTCTCAGCCCTGTTTATACCTAATTTTAGGACTTTATCTTCTCCAAAACTTTCAATGAATTGTTGTAATTGCGGTTTAATACTCCCATTTTTTAAAAGAGCGGTCAATATAGCTTTATCCTTTAAATAAGGTAACCAATCCTTGTGTTCTTTTAAAACTTCAAAATCCAAAACTAATGAATAAGTTTGACTATAAAAGTATTTTCTTAATTCTTCTGGTGCATCTTCACTTAAAAATAATTCTGGATGACTTTCTTTTAAAAAGTCTGGAGCATCTTCACCATAAAGAATATTCCCACTTTTACATTCTCGTGCAATAATTTCTTCGATTTTCTCAGTAATATCTTCAAAACTTAAACTTTTATTAGTATCCGTTGTATCGGATGGAAGAGGTACATATTTTCCATCGACAAAAGCAATCATTTTTCTTAGTTGACTTTCGATACCGTCCATATATCTTCCATAGGTAACACATAACGACAAAAACTTTTTGCTACCAAAAGCTTCAAGTAATGCTAAATCACTATTTTTTTGAGTATGGCTACTAATAGTTAACCCAAACTCGCCACCTAATAGATCTCTTGCATTACGGTAACCGTTCCCTGCTTTGCTGAAAGCAACACGTAATTCCTTATCCTTTAATACCTCGATCAATATAGGATATTTTTTAATATCATCATAAGCAAGTTGTCCACCGTAAAAAGCCTTTTTTAATCTTTCACATTCTGCTTGAGGAATATTCGGTATTTTTTCAAAATCGATAAAAAGTTCAGGATAATCTTTTACAAAATCTGGGCAATTTTCCAAATAAGCATAAAAGTAATTTCCTCCCATAATTTTATTGTAAATGGATCGTTTTATAGATGCTTCAATTTGATCGATATCCTCTATCTCATCATGGAAACTAAAAATCGAAATATCCGTTAAAGCATCTCCGTATTTAGCAAGTAACTGTAAAAGTTTTTCTTGTCCGTACCGAGAAGCGTATTCATCCATAAAGTCTAGAGATTGTGGAACTATCTGCCCTTGAGCATCCATTGCTCCAGGAGTGCATAGTTGTATATTGGTACGTATCATACTATGTAAATTCGTGTCTAAAAGAAAAGGAATGCAAGATGGGTTATAAAAGAGATAAGAAGGATTAATTTTTCTTTTATAAAAATCTGTTTTTATTTTCGCCGGAACATCTTTACCGAGAAATAATTCCTTAAAACGTTCCTTAAAATGAGGCGGTAAATTTTCACTATATTCCATTCGATTTTGTGTAATTACTTCATACACCTTATCTTCTAAAGCTTGAACTAAATTATCTTTTGTAATTGGAAAAGGAATACGAATATGGGAATAATAAGAAGTAAAACAATCAATATATTTTTTATATTGAATCATATAACGCCAAGCTTCTTCATTTCCCAATTGATCTTTAAGCGCTTTGACAAGAGGAACTGACTCTTGCATAAAATCAGTATCAGCAACATCCGCACTTTGATTGAAGACTTCTTCGATAGAATCACCGCGTAAGAAAGGTAAAACAATGCTTTCATCCGCTTCAGGAATATCTTTTAAAAATTCAAGATTAGCCTCAATTATTTCCCCTATCTTACCATATCCCAACGACTTACCATAGTTTTTTAAATTTATATCCCATAAAAAATATTCTACCGGAACATCTTTTAAAACTTCGGGATGAGCAATGATATCTTCTAAAGCGAGAAGGCGCCTACAAAGACGCGTAGAAATCAAATCAAAGTGATCGTCTTTTGTTATATAAAATAAAGGAGATAGCACCTTTCTTAAGTTCTCTGAAAAATCATCACTTAATATATCAGAATTGGAGGTATAAATGCGCATTTTTAACTCATTATATAATAAATCCCTAGCATCTTCCATCCGAGGACAATTTTTTATTTGATCTAACAATTCATCGTTCGAAAGAACATAACGAGAATCCCCTCTATAACGGGCATACTTTCCATTTAATAATCCTTCTAATTCTTCATAAACCTCTTCCGAATAATGATATAATTCAAGTGCTTTATCTAAACCCAAAAGATTAATTATATTTTTATCTTGCCAGTGAAAAGAAAAGTTACGTTTGGTCTGTAATTCTTTTATTTGTTGAGCGGATAAAGTAGCTAAATCCTGAATACTATAATCAGCTTCCGCTTTAAAAGAATAAAATTTACTTTTAATAGTATCTGGAAAATCACCAAGTAAAAATAAAGTAGGATTTGCTTCCATAACATCTCTACTAAAAGTATGTTCATCGTAATAAAAAAGAGAAGAAATGTTTCGAACTTTACAATTTTGAAAATTTGTTTTTGTTCCTTCACCAATATCAAATTGAATGAGATTAAAATCAATATTCGCTCTCGTACCTGAAAAATCGAGCGGATGTTCTTTATCTGCCATCAAATAAATGCCTTCCCAATTTTCAAAAGGGATAGCACTTAGATCACAAGAAGCCAATAACTTTTGCAAATCAAAATAAGTAGTTTTTACAGTTTCAATATACTTATCCTCATCATAATCCATGTCACGCGAATGTGCTACTGAATAATTTTCAGCGTCTTCAAAAATCTTTTGCATCTTGGCTTTTAAATCATTAAAGTGTTCAATCGTCATTTGTTCTGGCATCTATCTCAACTCCTACTGTCATATCCTATTACAATTATAACATAAGGAAAGAATATCTAATATAACATTTCTTTATATTTTTTATCCTTAACAAAAGTGACATTCTAAGATTTGTCAAGAATAAAATTTTGTGATATTATATGCACAACAAAAAGACACGAGATTTCTAAATTT
>CANRCR010000009.1 GCA_947629165.1 uncultured Bacilli bacterium | reverse complement strand
AAATGTCTAAACTATAAAACACCAAACGAATTATTTAATGAGTATTTAAATTGTTGCACTTAATTTGACAAATTATCTTGCACAAAAAAGAGAAAGATAAACTTTCTCTTGTGGATTGATTATTAAATTGATTATTTTGTAATTTTACTAACAACACCAGCACCAACTGTACGTCCACCCTCACGGATAGAGAATTGAGTACCTTGTTCGATAGCAATTGGGTGAATTAGTTCAACACTAATGTTAACATTATCTCCAGGCATTACCATTTCAACACCATCTGGAAGAGTAATTACTCCAGTAACGTCGGTAGTTCTGAAATAGAATTGAGGACGATAGTTAGTAAAGAATGGAGTATGACGTCCACCTTCTTCTTTGCTAAGTACATATACTTCAGCTTCGAAGTTAGTATGTGGAGTAACAGTTCCAGGTTTAGCAAGAACTTGACCACGTTCTACTTGTTCACGTGAAATACCACGTAATAGAACTCCAGCGTTATCTCCTGCTTCAGCGTAGTCTAATTGTTTACGGAACATTTCAATTCCGGTAACAACGGTCTTTTGTGTAGGACGAATACCAACGATTTCAACTTCTTCGTTAAGAGAAAGTTTACCACGTTCTACACGTCCAGTAACAACAGTACCACGTCCAGTAATAGTGAATACGTCTTCAATACTCATTAAGAATGGTTTTTCAGTATCACGTACTGGTGTTGGAATCCATTCGTCAACAGCATTCATTAATTCTTCGATCTTAGCTTCATAAGCAGGATCTCCCTCTAATGCTTTTAATGCAGAACCACGAATGATTGGAGTGTTTTCTCCATCGTAACCATATTCTGTTAATAAGTCACGAATTTCCATTTCTACTAAATCTAGTAATTCTTCATCATCAACCATGTCGCATTTGTTCATGAAGACAACCATCTTTGGTACACCAACTTGGCGAGATAATAAGATGTGTTCACGAGTTTGTGCCATAGGTCCATCAGTTGCAGCAATAACTAGGATTGCTCCATCCATTTGAGCAGCACCAGTAATCATGTTTTTAACATAGTCAGCATGTCCTGGGCAGTCTACGTGAGCATAGTGACGTTTGTCTGTTTGATACTCAACGTGTGCAGTATTAATAGTAATACCACGTTCTCTTTCTTCAGGTGCTTTATCAATGTTTGCATAATCTGTAAATTCAGCTTGTCCTTTAGCTGCTAAAACCTTAGTAATTGCAGCTGTTAATGTCGTTTTACCATGGTCAACGTGTCCGATTGTACCAATGTTAACATGTGGTTTTGAACGATCAAATTTTCCATTTGCCATTTTATAATTCCTCCTTTTTTTATTTACTACTATATTTTATCTAACAATTGAAGTTTTTTCAACTGTTTTGATACTTTTTTTATAAATCGACAAATTATTCATTAATTACCGCTTTTTTTAATAATTTCATCAGCGATATTTTTTGGCGTTTCTTCATAATGGTCAAATTGCATAATGAAGTTTCCACGTCCTTGTGTATTCGAACGTAAGCTAGTTGCATATCCGAACATCTCTGATAATGGAACCATACAAGATAGTTTAACAGCATTACCTTGCGATTCTTGTCCTAAAGGTTTACCACGACGAGCCGTTAAGTCTCCCATAACATTACCAAAATATTCATCTGGAACGGTTACGTCCACTTTCATGATTGGTTCAAGTAATACAGGATGACATTTGTTTTTAGCTTCTTTTAAAGCGAAACTTGCCGCAATCTTAAATGACATTTCATTTGAATCGACATCATGATAACTACCATCGAATAAAGTAGCTTTAACGTCGATCATAGGATATCCTGCTAAAATACCGGTTTGCATAGCCTCTTGTAATCCTTTATCAACTACTGGAATGTATTCACGAGGAACAACACCACCAACAACTTGATCAACGAATTCGTATCCTTTATCTGGATTTGGCTCAAATTTAACCCAAACATGTCCATATTGTCCACGTCCACCAGATTGTTTAATGTATTTACCTTCGCAGTCTCCTGCTTGACGAATTGTTTCACGATAAGCAACTTGTGGTTTACCAATATTGGCTTCAACAGCGAATTCACGACGCATACGATCGACTAACACGTCCAAATGAAGTTCTCCCATACCAGCAATAACCGTTTGCCCTGTTTCATGATCGGTATGAACACGGAACGTAGGATCTTCTTCGGCAAGTTTTTGAAGCGCAAGTGCCATCTTATCTTGATCGGCCTTTGATTTTGGTTCAACGGCTACTTCCATAACAGGTTCAGGGAATTCCATCGATTCCAAAATAACCGGTTTCTTTTCGTCGCAAAGGGTATCTCCCGTCGTCGTATTCTTAAGTCCTACAGCAGCAGCGATATCTCCTGTATAAACATCCGAAATTTCAGTACGATTATTGGCATGCATCAATAGGATACGTCCAATACGTTCTTTTTCATCTTTCGTAGAGTTTAAAACGTAACTACCACTTGATAAATGACCGGAATAAACACGGAAGAATGTTAAACGTCCAACATAAGGGTCCGTCATAACTTTAAATGCAAGTGCACTGAATGGTTCATCATCAGAAGGATGACGAACAGTTTCATTTCCGTCTAAATCCGTTCCTTTAATCGAAGGAATATCAAGCGGACTTGGTAAATAATCGATAACCGCATCAAGTAAAGGTTTAACACCCATGTTACCCAAAGCAGTACCACACATTACAGGGAAGAATTTTACTTGTAATGTTCCCGTACGAATAGCACGTTTTAACATATCTATCGTAACTTCTCCACCATCGAGGTACGTCATCATTAATTCGTCGTCGTATTCTGCAACGGCTTCGATTAAATCGTTTCTTTTTTGTTCGGCAATTTCCTTTAAATCATCTGGAATTGCAATTTCTTTTTCATTTTCATCTTGTCCACCATCGTACTCGTAAGCTTTCATGGTAACTAAATTGATAACTCCATGGAACTCACTTTCTTGTCCGATTGGCCACTCGATTGGTTGATAATTAACTCCCAAACGAGATTTGATTGTACTTAAAGTATATTCAAAGTTGGCTCCCATTTTATCCATCTTATTTGCAAAGATAATACGAGGAACCATGAACTCAGTTGCTTGGCGCCAAACAGTTTCTGTTTGAGGTTCAACACCGGCTTGGGCATCAAGTAAAGCAACTGCACCATCTAAGACACGTAAACTACGACTAACTTCAACCGTAAAATCTACGTGACCTGGCGTATCGATAATGTTAAAGCGGTATCCCTTCCAGTGTGCCGTTGTAGCAGCAGAGGTAATCGTAATACCACGTTCTTGTTCTTGTTCCATCCAGTCCATCTGAGAAGCACCATCGTGGGTTTCTCCAATCTTATGGATCTTTCCGGTATGGTATAAGACACGTTCTGTCGTCGTTGTTTTACCAGCGTCGATATGTGCCATGATACCAATATTTCTAGTATGTAATAAATCTGTATCGCGAGCCATAATTTCTCCTTCCTACCAACGATAATGTGCGAAAGCCTTATTAGCTTCTGCCATCCGATGGGTATCTTCACGTTTTTTAACAGCTGCACCAGTACCATTTGATGCATCAATAATTTCATTGGCTAAATTCTCAGCCATTCCTTTTCCGCCTCTTAAACGCGCATAATTTACTAACCAACGTAGTCCTAATGCTTGTGAGCGGTCAGCACTTACCTCAACGGGTACTTGGTAGTTAGAACCACCGACACGACGAGATTTAACTTCAAGTGCTGGTTTAATATTTTCGAGGGCTTTGTTAAATACTTCCATAGGATCTTCTCCTGTTTTTTCTTTAACCATATCGAAAGCCTCATATAAAATCGTTTGAGCTTTTCCTCTTTTACCACCGATCATCATACGATTGATTAATTTCGTAACAACTTTCGAATTGTAAATAGGATCTTCTAAAACGTCTCTTTTAACGGCACGTCTTTTACGCATGTAAATTCCTCCCTTCAGTATATTTAATAATTAATTTTAAGCTTTTGGTTTTTTAGCTCCGTATTTACTACGTCCTTGCTTACGGTCTTTAACACCAGCCGTATCAAGTGTACCACGGATAATATGATAACGAACTCCGATTAAGTCCTTAACACGTCCTCCACGGATTAATACGACACTGTGTTCTTGTAAGTTGTGTCCAATTCCAGGAATATAGCAAGTAACTTCCATTCCATTACTTAAACGAACACGGGCATATTTCCGTAATGCAGAGTTCGGTTTCTTCGGTGTCATCGTTCCAACACGAGTACAAACACCACGTTTTTGGGGAGAATTAACTTTCGTTGTTTCACGGGCAAGTGTATTAAGTCTAACTCCTAAAACTGGGGATTTACTTTTACGTACTTTATCGTGTCTACCTTTTCTTACTAATTGGTTTAGTGTAGGCATATTTTATAGTCTCCTTTCTCAACACATATCCAGGTGTGTCATTTATTCCCTTAAAGATAAGTCTCACACAAGGCAAGACTTAAATTTAAATCGCGAATATAATATAACATTAACACTTTTACTTGTCAATTGTTTTTGTTCATTTTTTTGAATTTAATACTTTTTGAAAAGCTTTGGCCTGATAATCTACTTCAAAACCTGCTCTTACTTGTTCTAAAAGCATGTGTCGTTGCTCATTCATCTTACTAGAATCAGAAAGAACCCGTGTCATTCCAACATATTTTTGAACATTTTCTTGATCACCGATTGAATCATCGATTCGCTCAAAGATAGAAGACTCTAGTTTTCCAAAAGGAGAAGATGCTAAATGATATTGTTGCTCAATCGATAAATTAGCACCATAACTAAAAGGCTTCCCTAAATCACGTAAATAACGTAACGAAGAATTTAAAGAAAATTTATCGTCCTCAAATGGAAAAGGTCTATCTTGAAGAATTAAATCTTCTATTTCTTTACGAACTAATCTAAAACGTTCCACTTCTTTAGGAGAAACTGATCTTAACATCCGTACATTCAAATTCTTTACTTCAGCCTTTAAAATGCGCCGATAAAAAGCATTGCCATCATCCCCGCTTTGAACAAAAGGACAAAGATGAAGTTCACTGAACGTTCTAGGTCCATCTCCTAAAACAAGTTCCATATAATATTGCATACTAGGATGTGGTCCAAAGAGATAACGCTCTACTTGATATCCCCGTTCATTAAAAACCATTTCCTCAGCACTTAGCCATTGTTCTACAGGAATCGCCGTATTTTGTAAACGTCTTCTTAACTCCTCCTTTGCACAAGTTTGAAAAAAAGAATTTTGAGCTTGATCTAAAGATAGAAAAGATAAATAAGATAATGGGACTTTTTTTAACTTTGATAATTCCATATATACCTCCAACTCTATTATAAAAAAGAAAAAGACTTTTTGCAAAGCCTTTTATAAAATCAAATTTAAAAACGAAGAGAAAAGAAAACCAACGTCTCCAATACCATATTGATCTGCTTGAATAGCAATGATAATAATAGCTAAAATAAAGACGATAATGAATACAAACATAACACCAAGTCCCCAACCATGTTCATTGAGCAATTTCATCTTCTCACCTTCTTATAAACTATTCATAGTATAGCACATCCACCAAATAATAGCAACGAATTCGTCATAAAAAAGAAATTTAAAAAAGAACAAATTTAAAAAATTGATACATTTTACTAGACAAATCAAAAAACTTGTGTTATAATATACGACCGTAAAGAAAAAGGAGGAAAGTCTATGAATTATGATGTAGGAACAGAATTAGTTCTAAAAGGGCTAGATGAAAGCCATGCTAATACAGCGCGTGTTTTACTTAGTGACCTTGATTTAAGACCTGGGAATACAATTTCAAAGATGGGAAACGTTGTTAAAAAGAATATAGTTAATAGAAACAACGTAACAACAAAAAGAGATATATCAATGGGGGACAACAAAGATGGCGATTGGGAAGCCGTAGTCATTACAGAAGACCAAAGTGATAATAGCGTAAACGTAGTAAGATATACCGATTCAAAAACGTCAGAACATGGTGACAGTCTTGTAAAAGCAAGTATTGATGGTAAACTTACCACACCAGAAGGTGTATACTTCTATACCTGCCGTACATTAAGAGGTAGCAAAGGTACCCAAAGTACTTATAACCCTGAAAAAGAACGTTGGGAATCTACAGCGGATTGCTTTATTACAAATGTTATCTTCTACGACAAACAAGTAGTTAACTTCTTACAAGAAATTGGAAGCAACCTATTAGGTGATATAGAACATACAAAATATCAAGAAGTTAAATCATCACTTAAACAATTAGGTATCCTTCCAGATGGCGAAACAACGATTGGTTATAGTAAATCACCTGCTGCCATTGCAAATGCATTTGCTAAAGAAGGAAACAAAGTACTTGTTCAAGCAATCGAACAAGCAAAACAATTAAACGATCATAAAGAATATACGAAGTAGGATAATTCCTACTTTTTATTTTGAGGCAAAGGCTTCTTTTTTTTATGGAACAAAAAATAAGCGAGATTAACTCGCTTATTCCATAAATTCATCTTCTAAAGTTTCAAGTGGTTCTTCATCGATAAATTGACTCTTTAATTCGTATTCTACATTTTGATATTTACGAAGACCAGTACCGGCAGGAATTAATTTACCAATGATAACATTTTCTTTTAATCCAGCAAGTGGATCGACCTTACCACGAATAGCAGCATCGGTTAAGATACGTGTAGTCTCTTGGAAAGAAGCTGCCGATAAGAATGAATCGGTCTCGAGGGCTGCTTTCGTAATTCCTAATAAGACAGGACGACCGGTAGCAGGTTTCTTACCTTGAATAATAACTTCTTTATTGCCATCAGTAAATTCATGGAATTTAACAAGGCTTCCTGGTAAGAATCTAGTATCTCCACTATCGATAATACGAATCTTACTGATCATACGACTTGCAATCATCTCGATATGTTTATCCGAGATATCAACACCTTGAGAACGGTAAGTGTATTGAACTTCTTTTAAGATGTATTCTTGTGTAGTAAGTGGATCGGTTACCGCAAGTAATTCCTTCGGATTAATAGCACCTTCAGTTAACTTATCACCAGCGGCAACTTGATCTCCTACGGCAACACGTAATTTAGCACCGTAGTTAGTGGTATGTTCCTTCGTTTCAACATCATTTTTAATAGCAATTCTGAATTTGCCATGATCATCGTCGATTTTAGTAATCTTACCATCGATTTCAGCAATGGTAGCTTTACCTTTCGGATTACGTGCTTCAAACAATTCGGTAACACGAGGAAGACCTTGTGTGATATCTTCTCCACCAGCAATACCTCCAGTATGGAAAGTACGCATGGTTAACTGTGTACCAGGTTCACCGATTGATTGAGCAGCCATAATTCCAACCGCTTCTCCTACTTCAACTAAATTACCAGTGGCAAGGTTACGTCCATAACATTTTTGACATACACCGCCATGGGTATTACAAGTAAGAACGGTACGAATCTCAACTTCTTTAATACCAGCTTCGATAATTTTATCAGCAATTTGTTCTGTAATATAGGTTAATTTATCACAGATAACTTCTTTGGTTTCAGGATGAATAATCTTTTTATTAGAGAATCTTCCTAAAATACGATCGTATAAAGATTCGATAACAGCACCGGTCTTATCGTTAATAAAATCACGAACGACAACCCCATTTTCAGTACCGCAATCTTCTTCTTTAATAATTAAATCTTGGCTAACATCAACTAAACGACGAGTTAAGTAACCAGAATCGGCTGTTTTTAATGCCGTATCGGCACTACCTTTACGAGATCCATGACTCGATAGGAAGAATTCAGATACTGATAGACCTTCACGGAAGTTCGATAATACTGGGATTTCTACTGGTTCACCATTCGGTTTAGCAAGTAATCCACGCATACCAGCAACCTGTGTAAAGTTCGAAATATTACCACGAGCTCCAGAGTGCATCATCATAAAGATGTGGTTATCTAAATCGTTATCGGCAATCTTTTGTAATTCTTTTTGTACTTCGTCACGGGCATCATTCCAAGTAGCAACTACTTTTTCGTAACGTTCTTCTTCAGTAATTAAACCTTTTTTATACTGTTTATTGATGGTATCGACCGTCTTTTGATGTTCTTCAACAATCTTACCTTTATTTTGGGCTTCAATAACGTCACTAATCGAAATAGTAATTCCCGCTAAAGTAGAATGATGGAATCCTAAATCCTTTAATTTATCAAGGAAAATAGAAGTCTCTGTCGTTTTGTAACGTTTAAATATTTGAGCAATAATCTTTTCAAGTGTCTTTTTAGGGAATGGTTTTACTAAAGGCATCGATTTAATTACTTCAGGAATATTTTGACCACGTTCGATGAAATATTTATTTGGAGTTACCTTTTGAATATTTTCATCCGTTGGTTCATTAATATAAGAGAATGAATCTGGTAAAATTTCATTAAATTTAATCTTACCAACGGTCGTAACTAAATATTTACCTTTTTGACTTTCTGCAAATAATTTATGTTTAAAAGAATCAACCGGTAAAGCAATACGGGTATGAAGTGTTAATTCACGACGTTCATAAGCCATTAATGCTTCGTTTGGATTACGGAAAATTCTTCCTTCTCCTTCAAGTCCAGCTTTTTCCATTGTTAGATAATAGTTACCTAAAACCATATCTTGTGATGGCGTAACGATTGGTTTTCCATCCGAAGGTTTTAGAATGTTATTAGCACCAAGCATTAAAAGTCGAGCTTCGGCTTGGGCTTCTTCCGACAATGGTACGTGTACGGCCATCTGGTCTCCATCGAAATCGGCATTAAATGCAGGACATACCAATGGATGTAGACGAATAGCTTTTCCTCCGATTAAAACCGGTTCAAAAGCTTGAATACCAAGACGGTGAAGTGTAGGCGCACGGTTTAATAACACAGGATGCTCTTTAATTACTTCTTCGACAACGTCCCATACTTGTTCATCTTGATTTTCAATCATTCGTTTAGCCGCTTTAATATTATGAGCTAAATCTTTCGCAACCAATCCATGAATAACATGTGGTTTAAATAGTTCAAGTGCCATTTCTTTTGGAATACCACATTGATACATTTTTAAACTTGGTCCAACGACAATAACGGAACGACCTGAATAGTCAACACGTTTTCCTAATAAGTTTTGACGGAAACGACCTTGTTTACCTTTTAACATACTAGAAATCGATTTTAATGGACGATTTCCGGCACCCGTTACACTTCTTCCACGACGTCCGTTATCAAACAAGGCATCGACGGCTTCTTGTAACATACGTTTTTCGTTTTGAATAATGATGGTTGGAGCTCCTAAATCGATTAATTTCTTTAAACGATTATTACGGTTGATAACACGACGATACAAATCATTCAAATCAGAAGTAGCAAATCTACCACCATCAAGTTGAATCATCGGTCTTAATTCAGGAGGAATTACTGGAATACAATCCAAAATCATCCATTCGGGACGGTTACCTGATTTTAAGAAAGCGTCGAGTACATCGATACGTTTTAATAAACGTGTCCGTTTTTGTCCTTGTGCCGTCTCTAATTCTTTATTAATTTCAGCAATTTCTTTTTCTAGATCAATTTTCTTAAGAAGTTCTTTAATGGCTTCGGCTCCCATACCAACAGTGAATCCATTACCATATTTTTCATAGTAAGCCCGATATTCTTTTTCAGATAATGTCTGCTTATTTTCTAAAGGAGCAATTCCTTTATCGATAACGACATAACTTACAAAGTATAAAACTTCTTCCAAATCGCGTGGACTCATATCGAGTACGAGTCCCATACGCGAAGGAACACCTTTAAAGAACCAAATGTGTGAAACTGGAGTAGCAAGTTCGATGTGACCCATACGTTCACGACGTACTTTAGCTCTCGTTACTTCGACACCACATCGATCACACACGATGTTTTTATAACGAACGCGTTTGTACTTTCCACAAGCACATTCGAAATCCTTAGTAGGTCCAAAGATTTTTTCACAGAAGAGTCCATCTCTTTCAGGACGTAAAGTACGATAGTTAATCGTCTCTGGTTTCTTCACTTCACCATAAGACCATTCACGAATTTTTTCAGGAGAGGCAATACCTATTTTTAAAGCTTCAAACTTATCAACAGCTAACATTATTCCTCATCCCCTTCCATATCATCGTACGAATCGATTCCATCGTCGTAATCCGGTTCAAAATCTTCATCGTCTTCATCTTCATCATCAAATTCGCTATCTTCTAACGGTTCTTCGAGTGGTGGTTCCCCATCGCCTCCAAATGGAACCGTCTCTGCAATCTTCTCTTCGACTTCCGAAGTAGAATGTGCATCTTCTCGTGCTTCTTCTTCCTCGATTTGTTTTAAATCAAGAACATTATTTTCAGTATCGATAATATTAAGATCAAGTCCTAAAGCCTGGAACTCTTTCATCAATACACGGAAGCTTTCTGGAACACCAGCTTGATTAATTTCTTGTCCTTTAACAATCGATTCGTATACTTTGACACGACCGACTACGTCATCGGATTTAACCGTTAAGATTTCTTGTAAAGTATGTGCTGCACCATAAGCATAAAGTGCCCATACTTCCATTTCTCCAAAACGCTGTCCTCCAAATTGTGCTTTACCACCAAGTGGTTGTTGTGTAACTAACGAGTAAGGTCCCGTCGAACGAGCATGTAATTTATCATCGACCATGTGGTGTAATTTTAACATATACATAACACCGACCGAGATACGGTTATCGAATGGTTCTCCGGTACGTCCATCGTAGAGAACGACTTTTCCATCCTCATCCATACCGGCTTCTTTCATCATTTCTTGAATATCTTCTGAATTAGCACCATCGAATACTGGCGTTGCAACATGAACACCTAATTTCTTAGCAGCCATTCCTAAGTGAAGCTCAAGAACCTGTCCTAAGTTCATACGGGAAGGAACACCTTGTGGGTTAAGCATGATATCAACCGGTGTACCATCTGGCATATAAGGCATATCTTCTTGTGGTAAAATCAAGGAAATAACACCTTTGTTACCATGACGTCCAGACATTTTATCTCCGATTTGAATCTTACGTTTTTGAGCGATATAAACACGAATTACTTTACTTACACCAGCAGGTAATTCATCGTTTTCTTTACGCGAATAAATTTTAACTTCGTGAACAATTCCTTCTCCACCGTGTGGTACACGAAGTGAAGTATCACGAACCTCACGCGTTTTCTCACCGAAAATAGCATGTAATAATTTTTCTTCCGAAGTAAGTTCAGCCATTCCTTTTGGAGTTACTTTACCAACTAAGATATCGCCTTCTTTAACTTCCGTTCCAACAACGACAATACCATTTTCATCCAAGTTTTTACGTGCTTCTTCACTGACGTTTGGAATATCGCGTGTAATTTCTTCGGGACCAAGTTTTGTTTCCCGACATTGCATTTCGTAATCTTCGATATGAATCGAAGTATAAGCATCATCTTTAACTAAATTTTCATTTAAGATAACAGCATCCTCATAGTTATAACCATTGAATGTCATGAAAGCGACAACCATGTTTTTACCAAGTGCAAGTTCACCTTTATCCATACTAGGACCATCGGCAATAACATGACCTCTTTTTACCTTATCGCCAACTCTAACAATCGGACGGTGATGGTAACAAGAGTCCTGGTTACTTTCTTCAAAGTTTGCTAAATAATAAGTATCTTTTCCTGTTTTATTCTTAATAACAATTCGTTTAGCATCGACATATTCAACGACACCATCGGCTTTAGCATTAATAGCTGCTCCAGAATCACGCGCTGCAATATATTCGACACCAGTACCTACAAATGGAGCTTCGGCTTTTAATAATGGTACACTCTGACGTTGCATGTTTGCACCCATCAAAGCACGGGTAGCATCGTCGTGTTCCAAGAATGGAATACAAGAAGTTGTAACCGATACCACTTGTTGTGGAGATACATCGATATAATCTACTTGAGCAGGTTTTGCTAAAATATTTTCACCACGGAAACGAGCTGCAACTTGATCATCGATCATGTTATTATCGTCATCCGTTGTAACGGTTGCTTGCGAAATGATAACATCATTTTCTTCATCGGCAGTTAAATACTCGATTTCATCCGTAATATGGCAATCGACTACTTTCCGATAAGGAGTCATAATAAATCCATATTCATCCACTTTAGCATAACTAGCAAGGGAAGTAATAAGTCCAATGTTTGGTCCTTCAGGAGACTCGATTGGACAAATACGACCATAGTGAGAAGCATTGACATCACGTACATCCATACCTGCCCGGTCTCTTGACAATCCACCAGGTCCTAAAGCAGATAAACGACGTTTGTTCGTAAGCTCTGAAATCGGATTAATTTGATCCATAAATTGTGATAATTGGCTACTTCCAAAGAATTCTTTCATCGCAGCCGTAACCGGACGAATATTTATTAACGTTTTAGGCGTAATCTCTTCCATTTCTTGAGTCGTCATTCGCTCCCGGATAACACGTTCCATACGAGATACACCAATACGGAATTGATTTTGTAAAAGTTCTCCTACTTGACGAATACGACGGTTTCCTAAATGGTCGATTTCATCGAAGTTACCAACACCATCTAATAAATTTAAATAGTAAGATACCGAAGCGTATACATCCGAAATAGTTAAGCGTTTTACATCGATTGATTGATCGTTTCCAATAACCGAAATCTTCTCTTTCTTGTTACTTGGATTAACAATTTTAATTTCTTGAACTTTGTTATAAGAATCGAGTTCTTCATTAATCTTTACTTCATGAAGACCATATCCTTCTTTAAATAAAGTTTTTAATTGTTCTAAAACATCTTTTGTAATAAGGGTTCCTTTTTCGAAAACCACTTCTTTGTTTACTTTAACGTCTTCAGCTAACGTTTGATTTAAAAGACGATCCGTAATATTTAATTTACGATTAAATTTATAACGACCAACTTTTGCTAAATCATAACGGAATTCATCAAAGAAACGGGTAATAATTTGATTCTTTGAAGAATCGAGTGTCGCAGGTTCTCCGGGTCTTAATTTTTCATAAATTTCAATTAAGGCTTCATCGGTATTACGAGTAGAATCTTTTGCAATCGTATTTTCGATGTATTGATTCTTTCCAAACACTTTATAGATATCGTCATCACTCGAAAGACCAAAAGCACGAAGTAAAGTAGTAAGGGTTACTTTACGAGTACGATCGATTCGGACATACAAAACATCCCGGGCATCCGTTTCATATTCGAGCCAAGTTCCTCTAGTCGGAATAATTTGAGAAGTAATTAATTCTCTTCCATTTTTATCGATTTCACGGTTAAAGTACACACTTGGACTACGTACCAACTGTGATACAATAACACGTTCTGCACCGTTAATAACAAAAGTTCCACTATCGGTCATGATAGGCATGTCCCCAAGGAAAATCTCTTGTTCTTTTACTTCGCCAGTCTCGTGATTAAACAAACGTACTTCCACTTTTAAAGGAGCCGCATAAGTCGTCTCACGATCTTTACATTCTTTAATGGAAAAACGAGGTTCATCAAAATGATAATCTCCAAATTCCAACGAATAGGTACCTGAAAAGTTTTCTACCGGAAATAAGTCATCGAATACTTCCTTAATACCATTCGTGACGAACCATTGATATGATTTGGTTTGAATTTCTAACAAATCCTTTAGTTCATAAGTATTTTTGATTCTTGAGAAATTTCTTCTCTTACGATAATCTCCACAATTTACAGTCTTATATGCCACTAAAATTCACCCCTATACATAATAATAAATTTTTAATCAAAGAACGTATTTTTTGCTGAAAATAATACATTGCCAATTTATATTAATACCATAAAATTTTCAACAAGTCAATCAATTTTGCATTTTATTACAAAAAAACCTTTTTTTCGAAAAATAATTGACACTTGATAATACACTTTTAACTGTTCAAGCATCGATTTAGCCCCTTGTTCTTTACGAATAACTAAATAAAGCGTTCCATCTTCTTTTAAATGAAGACGGGCATTTAAAACAATTTCGTTAACGATTGCTTTCCCCGCTCGAATAGGAGGATTCGTAATAATACAATCAAATTTTTGATCTCCTAATCCTTCGTAACAGTTACTTTCAACTACCGATACCAGTTCGACATGATTCTTCTTCGCATTCATCCGAGCCAAATGAAGGGCTCTTCGGTTGACATCACACATCGTAATCGATGCATCGGTAACACGTCCTAAAATAATACCAATCGGACCATACCCACATCCGATATCTAAAACATCTCCCCGAACATCTTCCAAATCTAAATTTTCGAGAAGTAACCGGGTTCCATAGTCCAATCCATCTTTTGAAAAAACACCATTATCCGTCGTAAAAGTAAAAGTATTTCCAAGGACGGTTGTCGTATAATCGCGCATCTTACTAGGTAACGCCTCATTACTAAAATATTGCCCCGTATTTATCACCCCAAAAAAGAAGAGAACTAACCGCACCAAAAACTAGTTAGTTCTCCTTTCGTGTCTATATAATACAACAAAATTAATTTTCGGTCAACCATTTTTACAAAGTTTTTACTTTTATAGGAGGAGTATCTACTTTGCTTTCTACACGATCGAGTAATGAAAGTACCCGGTCGATGGCTTCCGTAGTAACGGGATATACCGTACGGATTCCTTGAAGTTGTTCTCTTGCTTGATTTAAATCTTCAACCACAGTAGTAGGTTGAAACTTAGGTTGCTCCTCTTCGATTAAGTTTTTATCAGGTCGCTCAAAAATATTAGCGATCATAATACAATTCATATACTGACAAAGTTCCGATTTACGAAATTCAGTATGAGTCGAAGTATTCGGATAATAACGAATTCCCGATAACAATCCATTTTTAGAAACAAAACTATGACTTTTCTCATTATACAACCATTCGACCGGACTAACTTCGAGCCAAACCGGTTCTCCATCAAAGTAAGATTCTCCATTAGATAAAGTACAACGCATTTTATATGGTTTAGCAATAAGACGAATATATTTCTTATCTTGATAAAGATATTCTTTATAAAATACAGGACGGAATCGGAAAGCTCCTTCATCGAGTCTACGATCATCGAAAATATAAGAATGCTTAGTCTCATCTAAAATTCCATTTTGATAAACTTGTTCGAGTGCTTCTTGAACTTCACGAATCGGTGCTTGTTGAGGATATTCTCCATAGAGTACATGACAAATATCATCTTCTCCATAAAAAGAGTTCGAAAGAACCGAATCGATAAGTGTCGAATCAAGTTCTAAAACAGGACGAATAGTATAAAAACGGTCGTAATTATTACAAGTGTGAAAAGAATCAAAAAATTTGGTTCCATTACGACGAAAATCATATATACTCATCGCTTCGTGTGGGCCAACAGTTACAAAATATTCTCCGTAAATCCCCTGTTCATCCCGGAAAGATTTTGCTCCCGTAAGAAGCGCTAAATCAGTTAAAGCGATATTACTATATTTGTTTAATAAAGGATACGTGTCAAAAGTGAAATTATCCTGTTTTAAAAGTCTTAAATAACCATTCATTTTTGAACCACCTTTACTTTTTGAAATCCATTTTGAGGAGTAATTCCCTCCGTTTCAAGTTGACCACGAATCGATGCGACATAATCACCTAAAATGGCAACTTCTTCTTTAAAATGAATAGCCGCGGGATCAAGTGCACGAATACGTTTTTCTAAAATAGTTAGTTTATCGAATACGTCATTTTGAGGAATAACTGGGGATGTATGTTCAATTCTTGTTCCATGTAATATTTCTTTCGAAAGATGAGATTCGATAAACTGGGCCATCATAGATGTTTCATAACTAGTATTTTCCGTTAAATGGAAAGCGATTCCAGACAAAAGACCACGTTTAGATACGAGAATTCCGGTTGGCTCATCCATTAACCAAACGACAGGGCTTACTTTAAGCCATTGAATTCGTTCAGGACAATATCCCTGTCCATTACTTAAGTTAAAGAAACGACCATCACTAAACGTAGGCGTCTTCAAACGAATATAACAGTTTTCTAAATATTGATATTCTTTTAATTTAATTAAATGGGTTCCAAAAGGGGAAAATAAATAAGATTTTTCATCGATGGTATAACAATTTCCAGTTTCTTTCGTTTGATTATTATTGTAGGCGCGTTCTAATTGCATGTTTTCATAGTAATCAAGCGCATCTTGGGGATAAAATCCATAAGGAACTTCAATTACACCTTGGGCATTCACGCGTTTAACTGTTAAATGTTGTAATAGTTCTTCCGTCGGATAGAGCATTGGACGAATTAAATGATATCGTTCCTTAGGGGAAGAAATATTGTCGTAACCAAGATGATTAATATAACTGACATTTCCTTCTTCCGTGACAGTACGTGTCCAGTAGGAACTCGTACGTTCCTTTAATATTTGTGGATCAGCTTCACTACCAAGTGCTACTTTTTCTTTTAACTGATAAGCTTGTCCACCTGTTAATAAAGAAAAATCTGTCACATTCATCTTTAATCCATACTTTTGAAATACTTCTAATTGACGTAATTCTTCTACCGAAGGTAAACTCATTTTAACTTTTTCCATAATCTAACCTCCTAAAAAATATAATTTCTCATTAGGTAATCGCTTATTATAATCATCCGAAAACATTCTGTCAACAAAAAAAGGACCCGAAGATCCTTTCAAAACGAAAGTCAAAATTACTTAACTTCAACTTCAGCTCCAGCTTCTTCAAGCTTAGCTTTAATATCTTGAGCTTCTTCTTTAGAGATATTTTCTTTAACAGCTCCACCGTTATCAGCGATATCTTTAGATTCTTTTAATCCTAATCCAGTGATTTCACGAATTAATTTGATAACGTTAACTTTTGCAACACCTGCATTTACTAGGTTAACAGTAACCATGCTAGGTCCTTCATCTTCAGCAGCACCTTGAGCAGGAGCAGCAGCAACTGCTACAGCACTTGGATCAACTCCAAACTCCTCTTTCATTGCATCTACTAACTCTTTAATTTCTAAAAGAGTCATTTCTTTTAAACTTTCAATAAAGCTCTCTTTTGTTAATTTAGCCATTTTCTTTTTCCTCCTTATACTATTTTAAATTATTTTTCTTCTTTTTGTTGTGCATATAAATCCAAACAGATTGATAAATCTTTGGCAATTTGGATCATGCCTCCAGCAAGCATTGTAAGTAAACCGTCACGTGATGGAATACTTGCAAGTTTTTGAAGTTCTGATTGATCAGAAATAACTCCATCAACCACTCCTACTTTTAAAACTAACGCTTGATGTTTCTTTGCAAATTCAGATAAAACCTTAATCGGCGCAATTTGATCCGTTCCAAAAGCAAGGGCACTTGGACCAACCAAACTAGAATCGATATCGACTCCTAAATCTGCTAAAGCTCTAGCCATTAAAGTATTTTTATATACTTTATAGTCAGAACCCGTCTCTCTTAACTTACGTCTTAATTCTTTACTCTCGGCATCCGTTAATCCGCGGTAATCAAATAAAACGTAAGTAGCAGCATTACTCATGTTGTTTTTAATCTCTTCAACAACTCCTTGTTTTGCTGCTAAAATCTTTTGACTAGCCATAGCATCTTTCTCCTTTCGTTTTTTATTTTAGGAGTGCCAAAAGAAAAGTTTTCGAGATTCCCCCGAAAACTTAATCTTCATTCAAGAAAGTCCTCGGTAGGATTTACAAAATTACCTACTGTCTTTGGCACTAATAAAATCAATTGGTATTATATTACGTTATCTATTATTTGTCAAATGAATTAAGTGAAACTTTAATTCCAGGACCCATCGTAGTAGATAAAGCAATATTCTTTACGTAATCTCCTTTAACTGAAGCAGGTTTTGCTTTTAAGATAACCGATACAAAAGCATCTAAGTTCTCAAGTAAAGCAGCTTCATCAAAAGAAACTTTACCGATGATACCGTGAACGTTACCGAAACTATCGGTACGATATTCAACACGTCCAGCTTTTACTTCGTTAACAGCTTTTACAACATCCGTTGTAACCGTTCCTGTTTTAGGGTTTGGCATTAATCCTTTTGGTCCTAATACTTTACCTAATTTACCAAGAAGTGGCATCATATCTGGAGTAGCAATCATCGTATCGAAATCGAACCAATTTTCTTTTTCGATTTTCTCTAACATGTCGACATCTCCAACGTAGTCTGCACCAGCCTCTTTGGCAAGACGTGCTTGTTCTCCACGAGTAACAACTAAAACTTTCTTACTCTTACCGGTTCCATGAGGTAAAACAATAGCTCCTCTTAATTGTTGATCCGTTTTTTTCGTATCTAAGTTAAGATGGATAGCTAATTCTACCGAAGCATCAAATTTACTTACTGATGTTTCTTTTACAAGTTTAACAGCTTCTTCTTTTGAGTAAGTTTTCGTTTTATCTACTTTGCTAACAGCATCGAGATATTTCTTTCCTCTTTTTCTCATTTTAATTCCTCCTTATGTGGTAATCGGAGTAAGCGGTTCCTCCCACTAGGTTATTATCTATTCTTCTGCGGAATTTTCGTCTTCCGTCTTTTCTTTCTCAATTACTGGAACTTCTTGAGTTTCATGTCCAGCTTGTTGTTCAGCTTCCATTTCAGCAAGTTCAGCTTCACGTTCTGCTTGTTCTTTCTCTTCTTCCAAAGCTTCTTTTGCTTGTTCTGCTAATTCTTGATCGTTAACACCTTTAACAGCAATACCCATATTACGAGCAGTGCCTTCTACAATTTTCATTGCAGCTTCAATATCGTAGCAGTTCAAATCAGGTAATTTGATTTGAGCAATCTCACGAATTTGATCTTGTGTTAAAGTAGCAACGACTTGGTTAGCTCCTTTAACAGAACCTTTATCGATTTTTGCATATTTCTTTAATAAGAATCCAGTAGGGGGAGTCTTAATAATAAAATCGAAACTACGATCATCGAAAACCGTGATTTCAACTGGTAAAATATCTCCCATACTTTCTCTTGTTGCATCGTTATAACGAGTACAAAAATCTTGTAAGTTAATTCCAGCAGGTCCTAAAACCGTTCCAACGGGTGGAGCGGGTGTTGCTTTTCCAGCCGGAATTTGTAACTTAATTTTCTTTACAACTTCTTTTGCCACGAAAAACACCTCCTATAAATTTTGTTTTCGTGAGTGGTCCAAATAGCTTTTATCCGCTTCTTAAAGCTCTGCCTCCCACTAAATCTATATCAAAAATTTAATATAGCGTCTAAATAATAACATGATTTCCTAAATATTGCAAGTATTTTAATGATTTTAAGCAAGTTCGATTTGAGCAAGTTCTACTTCGACAGAAGTCTCTTGTCCAAATAGGTCGACCATAAGATTAAGTTTTTGATTAGGTAAATCGATACTGTCGATAACACCGAACATACCCGTAAATGGTCCAGCAATAATCTTAACTTTGGCACCCACTTCAAGTTCTTTATCGACATCGAGACGACTGATACCCATATTGGCAAGTACTTTATCAACTTCGTAGGGTTGTAATGGGGTCGGTTTTGCTCCTTTTCCAGAAGATCCGATAAATCCAGTAACTCCCGGTGTATTACGAACGACATACCAAGCTTCATCACTCATGACCATTTCCACTAAAATATATCCAGGGAACATCTTTTTTATTTTTTCTTTTTTAACGCCATCTTTTTCTTCGATTACTTTTTGCTCTGGAACGATGACACGAAAGATATAATCCTTCATATCCATCGATTCTGCACGCATCTCTAACTTTTCTTTAACCTTATTCTCATGTCCCGAATAAGTATTAACAACATACCACTGTTTATCCATAACTTACACCCACGTTTTAATTGCTGCAACAATTATATCGATGATATAGAAGAATACAGCAAAGAATAATACAAACACGATTGTAGCAATCGAATACTTGACCATATCTTTCTTACTTGGCCATTTAACGAGACTGACTTCTTTCTTTACTTCGTAGAAGTATTGCCGAATACGTCCTCGCTTTTTTGGTGTTTGCTTATCTTTTCCTTTCTTTTCTTTTTTGTTCTTGGTATCTTTCTTCGATACTTTTTCTTTTGTTTCTTTTTTCTTAGCATCTTTCTTCGATACTAGTTCTTCCGGCTCTTTTTTCTTAGTATCTTTCTTCTTGTTTTCTACTTTTGATTCCACAACTTCTTCTTTCTTTTCATCTTTTAAAGAAGTCTTTTTTGCTACTTTTTTGTTTTCTTCACGCTTTGTTGCCTTTTTCTTACTTTGTGTTTTCTTTGAGGTTGTAGCCATACCTTTCACCATCTTTCTTATTTTATGTTTTTAAATCAAAATAAAAACACTTTTTTGTGTCACCTATAAAATAGCACAAAACAAGTGTTTTTGTCAAATAAATTCGATAAATTCGATAAATTAATTACCAATAAAGTAATAAAACGATTCCAACCATAATCATACTGATGGCAAAGAATATAAGATTTAAAATTAAACTCTGTGAAAATCCTGCTTTCGAAACATTTACATCTTGAGCAAGATTTTCATAAGAAACAGGCTCAATAACAAATTGCTTATTGGTCTTTTTAACATAAGCCTTGCTATTGCCTTTTCCTCCCCCATCGAGGTCGTTCGCATTTCCTTCGAGTTGACGAGTACGAACATAATCGTCGTAATAAGTGTATTGATGATTTAGAATTACCCCTTCGTAATAAGGAATATCTTCTCCTGGAAGAAATTGTTTACATTGTTCAAAGTTATTTTCTAAAAACGAAGGATTTAATAATCCATTTTGTAATCCATAACCCAAATAGAGACCTACTGCAAAAGTAACTAGAAAAGCAACATTTTTTTGTTGGGCCTCATTGAGATATTGAGAAGGTAGTGATTGTGTACGAGTAAAAGATACTTTTTGAGCATCCATCAAATCGACATAAACTTGATCCAATACATTTCCTAAAGAGGAAGCATAATAAGGATCAAAATAAGGAAAATAAGCACTGTAATGATCCTTTAAAACATGACAAGAATGATGTAATCCATAAAATAAACTTTGATACTCACTCCGTTGTTGTTCTTCCGTACGTGGGAGTTGTAACCAGTTTTTTAAAGATATCTTATCTTGATTTTGATTTGCTTGTGCCATTCCAATCACCCGATTCTAAAGTAATTATAGCACTAGTTTAAAAAATTTTAAATATTTAAATATATTTTATTTGTTTTAAATATATAACTAACTTTTTCTTAATCTGATAAAGACGATTATTTACCATTTTGGTAGATAAAGAAAGTAAAGTAGCAATCTCACAAGATACAAAACCATTCATTTTTAGTTCAAAGATACAGGAAGAAGGAAAAGATAAAGTATGTTCAAACTGAATTAAAAAAGTAACTAATTCTTGAGTAATAATAGTATCTAATAGACAAGAAGTACTACCGACAAGATCTTCCAAAACGGTTCCATCACAAAGTTCGAAAGACAAAGATTGGGCCTCGTTTAACACTTGTTGCTTTTTCGTCTCTCCTAAACGAACCAAATTTTGAATACGTCCTTTAACACAAATTCCTACATAAGTGTAAAAAAGAGTGTCTTCTTCTTGATAATGCGTTAACGCATAAAAGACACCCATTCTTCCCGCTTGATAAAGGTCGTCGTAATCAAAGCCCACTTTTTTTCCTTGGATAAGATATTGGCGAACAACTTTATCAATATAAGGTTCATATTTTTGATACAACAATTGATATGCATCTTCATCTTTTTCACGAATGTAATATAAGAGTTCGTAATCGTTTAGTTCTTTATAATTCATATTAATTTCGATTTTGTCTTAATACCTCGTATACCATAATACCAAACGAAACCGAAGCATTGAGACTATTGACCTTTCCGTACATTGGAATACGTGCAATAAAGTCACAAGATTCCCGTACTAGTCTACTCATACCGTCTCCTTCGTTTCCGATTACTAAAACAATCTTTCCATGATAATCGAGACTTAAATAGTCTTTTCCATCCATCGCTGTTCCAACAATCCAATAGCCTTCTTTTTTAAGCGTTGCCATTGTTTGAGAAAGGTTTGTAACCATCGCTATCTTCATATTTTCCATTGTTCCGACACTCGTCTTCATAACCGTGGCATTAACAGAAACACTCCGATCTTTAGGAAGAATAATGCCATCGACTCCTGCCGCTTCACAAGTACGAATGATAGCTCCTAAATTATGGGGATCTTCTAGATGGTCAAGTAATACGATAATAGAAGATTCATTTTTAGAAATAAGATCCGTTAAAGAACAATATTGGTAGTCCTCTACTTCCAGTATTATACCTTGGTGAACTCCCTTTGCAAGTCGATCTAATTCTATTTTGGAACGCGTAACGGAAGGAAGATTTAATTTTGTAACCAAAGAATTTATTTTTTCATCGCGAAATCCTTCTTGAAAAATAACTTTTCGAACTTTTTCAGGTTTTTGTAAAAATTCGAGTGCCACATTTCTTCCATATACTAACATAGACTACCTCCTACAATCTTTTCCATCATTTCATCAATACGTTCGTCCTTATGAAGATAAGACCAATATCCTACCACCGCTTCTAATGCAGTAGCGTGTTTATAAGTTAAAATAGAACAATTTTTAGGATGTCGATTACTTTTATAATTACGTGCACGATGAATGATATCCATTTCTTCTTCGGTAAAAAAAGACGCTTCTTCCAACTTTTCTAAAAAGAAAGCTTGTCTTTTCGCACTGACATAGGCTAAAGATGCCGTTTGAAGAGCATTCACATGATTAATTTTTTGATCGAGTAAATAACGTCGAATATATAGTTCGTAAACGGCATCTCCAAGATAAGCTAATGCCAAAATATTGATTTCTAAAACGTTCATACGGAAATCACCATCCATTCAAATTATATCATATAAAAAAACTTGATACCAAAGTAACAAGTTTATTTTTGAAGTTTTTTACTAGTGGCAACAGAACGTGCGGTAAAATCATTTTCTGTCTGATAGAAGAAACCTACTTTATTAGGATAGTTTTTTTCGATATATTGAAATAATTGTTTTCTTCCTTCTGTTAAATGGGCTTTATCAGAAATTAATTGCTCTTCGCGTGTTCTTAAATCCGAACGTTTTTGAGTACTTTTTTGAATCGTATCATTTAATAAGTTAATCTCGTCGGTATAAGTACGTTCCATATAAGAAGGATACGTTTTAAGTTCACGGCGAGCAAGATCCGTTTTACGTCCAATAACACCAAGTACGGTACAAGCAACAAGTCCTGTAACGACCGATATCATCTTACCAACCGAATAGGCCGTTGCCATTGCTCCGAAAGGAATCGCTACGGCAAAAGCAAAAACAGAGGCAAAAGCCAACCAAACATAAGGATTCTTTTCCGCTAAATCCTTAACGCGTTGAAATTCACGGTAAGTAGAGCGATATTGATTTAAACGATTTCGTGAATAATCACGCACGTTATATTCTTCCATAAGTGTTTCATTGATAGCAATCAATTCTTGTTCTATTTCTTTAATTCTTTTACCACTTTCATCGAATAAATTTCGACATTCTTCATAACTTTCATGTTTCATTTCTTATTCCCCCTCAAATAAAATACCGTCCCATTATAGCACAAAAAAAGATTTTTGTCAAATCTTTTTAGAACTGAAATAAATAGCGATTAATCATCGTGATTACTAACAACGAGAACTAAACGTAATAATTCTAATAAGGTAGTAGCAACCGAAGCTACATAAGTATACGCAGCCGCTCGAAGCATCCGAGTAGTTCCTGCTAATTCATCTTTGTTCGATAATTGCAAACGATCGAGTTCGATTGCAGCCCGATGACTCGCATTAAATTCGACTGGTAAGGTAATTAACTGAAAGAATAAAATAACTAGTTCGAGACCGATACCGATCCAAGCAATCGTATAATAGCCAAAAATAAGTCCAATGACGATAGCAATATAACCAAACTTAGAAGAAAGATTTACAAAAGGAACCAGTGCTCCACGTAAGCGAAGGAAGAAATATCCATCCTTATCCTGAAGGGCATGACCACATTCGTGCGCAGCAACACTAGTACTAGCTACACTCGATCCGTGAAATACATCTTTCGAAAGACGAACTACTTTTCGGCTTGGATCGTAATGGTCCGATAATACTCCTTGAGTCTCGGTCACATAGACATCTTGTAAACCATTCGCGTCTAATATGGCGCGTGCAATTTCGAATCCTTCCATGTTATTTTTATTATGAACACGGCGAAATTTATTGTATGAACTATTAACGAAAAATTGTGCGGCAAGGGTAATAACCGTTCCTAATAGAATAAGTCCCCATCCGACAAGATCATAACCATAGTATAAATACATCGACATCTACCTCCTATATTTTTACATATGTAGTTCCTTCTCGTGAGTCGACTAAGCGATATCCCATCGCAAGTACTTCGTCACGAATAGCGTCGGCTTTGGCAAAATCTTTATTTTGTTTTGCAATAGCTCTTTCTTCGATTTTTGCTTGTAGTAAATGATCGACATCTTCACTTACTTCTACATCAGAAAGAAGTCCAAGCGATAATACAGTATCAAATTTTTCTACTAAATAAAGTTTTGTAAAATCCGTTAATTCTTCATCCTTTAATACATCGTACAAAACAGTAAGCATACTTGAAGTATTGAGATCATTCTCGATAGCCGCTTTAAACTGATCTTCATAAAAGTCTATTTTTCCTTCGCGTAAATTAGGTGTCCGGTCTAAAGACTGCACTTTCTGCTTCAATTTCTTATAAGCTTGCGCCGCACCATCGAGGGCTTCATAACTGAATACTAACTGATTACGATAATGACTGTTTAGACAGAAGTAACGATAAGCAAGTGGATCGTATCCTTTTTCTTCCAATAAGGAAATGGTTAAAAATTCACCACGAGATTTTGCCATTTTTCCGCCTTTATCGTTAAGATGTTCCCCATGGCACCAATACTTGCACCAAGGATGTCCTAAATAGGCTTCACTTTGTGCAATTTCATTCGTATGATGTGGAAAAATATTATCTACCCCACCACAGTGAATATCCAAATACTCTCCTAAATATTTAATCGAAATTCCAGAACATTCGATATGCCATCCGGGATAACCAACTCCCCATGGAGAATCCCATTTCATGTCTTGATTTTCGAATTTAGAAAGTGTAAACCATAATCCAAAGTCAAATGGATTCCGTTTAGCCTTATCTTCTTCGACTGTATCGCGTACGCCAATCATCAATTCTTCCATCTTTTTACCAGACAATTGGTAGTAATCCTTCGCTTTTGTGATGTCAAAGTACACATTTCCGTTCGAAATATAGGCATAACCTTCATCGAGCATTTTCTGTATCATTTGAATATACATATCGATATGGTCGGTCGCTTTTTCGACTACAGCCGGTTTTTTAATATTTAATTTTGCACAATCGTCAAAGAAAGCTTGGGTATAGAAATCGGCAATTTCATAAACTGTTTTATGTTCCCGTTCTGCTCCCTTGATCATCTTGTCTTCGCCATCGTCCGCATCCGTAGTTTTATGTCCGACATCAGTTATATTCATAACCCTTTTGACATCATATCCTAAATAGGTAAGTCCTTTTTCTAAAATATCCTCAAAAATATATGTTCGCAAATTACCAATATGGGCATAATGATAAACGGTAGGTCCACACGTATACATCCGGACAATTCCAGGTTCATGGGGCACAAATTCCTCCACCGTACGATGTAAAGTATTATATAGTTTCATAAACATCACCTATACTCTCTTTCACTAACTTTATTATACCATTTTTTATAAAGGGAAAAAAGACCTAACCCATTTTTAAGAGAGACTTTTCACACGTACTCGTCTTTTTCCTAAAAGAACTTGATTTAAGACAATCGGATCTAATGTCTGATGAATGATACTATTTATTTTACGGGCACCAAAAACTGGATATTCCGACTTTTGTAAAATGGTTCCCACGACCTCATCATCGATAGTAAGCGTAATTCCACGTGATTTAAAAAGTGTCACTACTTCTTTTAAAGAACGTTCGATAAGTAGACGAATAGTTGCTTCCGATAACGGTTCAAAAACAATAATATGTTCAATTCGATTGATAAATTCTACACTTAACACTTCGCGTAATTTAGATATAATGGAACTTTTTTCCGTCGTTAAGAACCCTACTTTTTCATTGCTAAAACCAATATTCGAAGTCATAAAAAGCAAAACGTGATCAAAACGAACCAAACGTCCATCGGCCGTTTTCATTTTTCCTTCATCCAAAGCTTGCAAAAATAACTGTAAAACGGAAGGATGGGCCTTTTCTATTTCATCTAATAACAAGACTGCATAAGGAAAGGTACGAATCTGCTCTAAAACCGTATTAGCTTCCTGATAACCGACATACCCAGGAGGAGATCCAATTATTTTACTGATACTATGGGCTTCCCGGTATTCACTCATATCGAGCCGAATAAAGTGATCTTCCCCCACCAAATAAGATGCGTACGACTTAATCAGTTGCGTTTTCCCAACACCCGTTCTACCCACAAATAAGAATGAACTCGGTTTTCCTTCTTCACGCAAACCAAGTTGAATTCGTCTCGTTTCTAAACATAGTTCATGAATAGCCTTTTCTTGACCTAAAACTGCCTTATTTAAATTTTCTTCTAAATGACTGAAATACTTATGTGGATAAATATTTAAATCGTAGACCGGAATCTTAGTTTTCTCTTCTAATAACCGTAACAAGAATTCTTTCGTAACAACTTTAGGAGCACAAGATGAAGTACTTTTTAATTCGAGCCGGTTAATTTTATCTTCCAATTTCTTTTCTTTTTCTTTCCAAAGGGATGCATTTTTAAAATCCTGTTGGATGATAGCTTGGTTTTTATCTTCTTGCACCTTTTGTAATTTACTTTTTAAAGCATCGATTTTCTCATAAGCCGTATCCGTTGTTAAAGCTACTTTGGCAGCGACTTCATCTAGTAAATCAATCGCTTTATCTGGTTGCTTTCGATCGAAGAAATAACGGTTGGATAAATCGACCATAAGCGGTAACAACGAAGGATCAATTACGACATGATGATACGATTCGTAAAGAGGACGAAGTTCTTCTAGAATAGAAATAGTCCGCATCCGATTCGGTTCTTCGATAACTAAATTTTGAAAGCGCCGAGCAAACGCTTTATCTTTCTCAATAAACTTTTTATATTCTTCGGTAGTAGTAGCACCGATTAACCGAATCTTTCCCCGAGCTAAAATTGGTTTTAAAATGTTGGAAGCATCGATAGCTCCTTCGGCTCCGCCCGCACCTACTAACGTATGTATTTCATCGACAAATAAAATAATTTCAGGATGCTGCTCGACTTCTTTTAATAACTTATTAACTCTTTCTTCAAATTCGCCTCGATATTTGGTCCCCGCAACAATACCAGCAATCGAAAGGGATAAAATCCGTTTCCCTCGTAATTTAGGAGGAACTTGTTCGCGGACAATTAGACGTGCCAAGGCTTCGACAATCGCCGTCTTTCCCACACCAGCTTCACCGATTAACAATGGATTGTTCTTTGTTCGACGAGATAATATCTCCATAATTCGAGTTAACTCCTGATCACGGGCAATCACAGGATCAATTTCCCCTTGCAAGACGCGTTCATTAAAATCCACTGCAAACTCTTCTATCATTAACTTCTTACCACTTGTTCCTGTTTTTCGAACTAGTTTAGTAGAAAAGTTTTGATACAATTCATCTAAATCGATTCCAAGTCCTAATAAAATACGTATCGCAACGCCTTCTCCTTCTTCCAAAAGGGAAAGAAATAAATGGGCGACACTTACCTCTCCATCACTCGTCTCCTTTGCTTCTAAAATGGCCCCTTCTAAAATACGTTTTAATAAAGGTGTATATAAAAACCAATTATTCTCTTCTTTCCCAGGTCCAATAACTTGAAGTACTTCTTCCCTAAATTTGGTATAAGTAAGATCATAAGATAACAATTTTTTAGCCACTTCATTATTTTTATTTTTTAAAATAGCTAATAAAAGATGTTCACTTCCCACATAGGGATGTTTCAAAGAAACCATTTCATTTTTTGCTAATACTAATATTTTTTGAGCTTCTTCTGTAAATTTTGAAAACATAGAAATCCCCTTTCATTAAATTCTATGTTTATTATGCGAAAAAACTGCTTCTTTCAAACAAAAAAACATCGCTTATGCGATGCTTTCTTCATTTTCTTTCGTCAACACTTTATCGTAAGCCAAATATTCTCCACCATACGAAGGATGTAAAAGTCCCACTTGATGATAACCTATTTTATCAAGTAAATTTTGCATGATGAAATTATCCGGATGAGTATCTACACGAATATAGTGAAATTGATGCTCTAAAACAAGTAATTCAATTTGTTTAAAGCATTGTTTTGATAAACCTTTTCCCTTGTAAGAAGAAAGAATACAAAGTCGATGAATAACGGCATAAGCATCATCCAACGTCCAAGTGCCATCAAATAGTTCCCGATAAGAATCTTCTCCTTCAAAAGAAAGGGCAAAATAGCCAATAGCTTCTCCTTCGTTTAAAATAAGATAGCCTTCTTTCGCTTGAATATCTTTTATAATTTCATTGATAGAAGGATAACTTCCTTCCCCCTGGGAAATATGATGGTTTAAAAAAAACTTTTTCGCATCATCAATAACACTTTGTATAAAAGGAATATCTTCTTCAGTCGCAATACGAAAATCCATTTTTACTCCTCCTTATTCAAAAAGAAAAGGAAGCTTTAAGCACCCTTTTACTTACATTACTAATACAATCGTAAAAATAATAAATAGTAAAACAAATAATGCTACAAATAACTTCCAAATATGTTTTAACCATTCTCCATAAGGAACCTTCAAATAAGCAAGTGTTCCCATCAAAATGACACTCGTAGGAGCAATTAACATCGTAACGCCATATAATGATTGGAATAAGATAGCCATTAATGGATAATAAGTAGCATCGGTAAAGATGGTCATTAAGTATGGTACCGTACTCTGTGCAGCATAGAGCATATCGACATTAAACAAAGAAGATAAAACCGATACAATTCCTATAGTTACAATGTTAAATCCATTCGATAAACCAAGAATAGCTTTATAAATGGTAAGTTGTACAGGATGGAATGTCATAATTAATAACACCGTATAGATGAAAGTCATTAAAGCAGCAGGACCTAATGCTTTCTTCATTCCACCAAGGAATCCATCTAAAAACTCATCCCATTTAATACGATAACATAATCCAATAAGACCGGTTCCAATAAGAACAACTGCTGCCAAACTGAAGAATGGTGTAGTAGTTAAAGTAGTCCATTGTCCATAAGGTAAAATGGTTCCAAGTAATTTAGATAAGATTGGGAAATTAAATAACGTGTACTCTTGAACCCAAGAAGTAATATCATTAAATACAGTTATTCCAAAAGCACTTTCCCATGGAATAAAAGCAAGTCCCATAACAATAAGTGTTACATCGAAGATAATCGCAAGTGGCCAAACAGATCTTTTCTTTTCCGTTGCTTTTGGCACATAATCTTCCACTAAATCAACGGTATTACGCGTCTTACTTCCATAGTACAATACATGGAAAATAAGGAGAATAAGACCGATTACTAAAATAATTACTTTCGTAGTCATTTCAGTTGAAATTGAAACACCTAAAGTGTCGAGTAAACTAGCAACATTTTCATATCCATAAGTGGTTCCCATAATACCGACAAGTAACGAACCTGCCGTACAAGATGCGGCAACAAGCTTGTTATAACCCATCAGTAAAATAATCGAAATCGCCATTGGGAATACAAATAATACGGCATAATTGAGTCCAGTAAAAGACGTAATACCAGCAATAAGAATAATCGTCAAAGATAAGAACAATGATTCTTTTCCTTTGAATCCCTTTACGATTTTATCGATTAAATTACGATAAGCATTGGTTTTTGATAATACTCCGTAAAAGGCACCGGTAACGATTACAAATATAAACAAAGTTGAAAAATAGTAAATCGTTAAGGATGGATACGTGAATAAATCAAGCAACCCTAATTGTTGATAAGTTCCTTCATAAACTTGTATTTGTCCATAAGTATCATATTGAATACTTGTCGTCGTAAAGACCCAAGTCATTAACAAAGCAACTACAATGGAAATTAAAACTACTTTTAATAAATTATGTTTCTTCATAATAAACCTCCCATTATCATTATACAACGAGTTGTCCAAAATACCAATAACTTGACGGAAATTTACACAAAAAACCCATTTTTAAGAAAAATGGGTTGCTTTTTTTTTAATCTTTCAATTTCATTGTTGGGAATAAAATAACTTCACGAATCGATTCGCTTCCAGTAAGTAACATGACAAGGCGGTCAATTCCAAGTCCCATACCACCCGTTGGAGGCATACCATATTCGAGTGCCTCGACATAATCGGTATCCATTTCGTTGGCTTCTTCATTTCCCTTTTCTTTTTCTTCGAGTTGCCGTAAGAAGCGTTGTTCTTGATCGATCGGATCATTTAACTCCGTAAAGGCATTGGCATACTCGCTTCCGCCAATAAAGAGTTCAAAGCGTTCGGTAAAACGAGGATCTTTACTCTTTCGAGCAAGCGGACTAATTTCAATAGGATGGCCATAAACAAAAGTAGGTTGTTGAATCGTCTCTTCGACGTATTTTTCAAAGAAAGCGTTCACAATATGACCATAGCCAAAATGATCTTCTACTTCAATACCATGTTCCAAAGCTAATTTTTTAGCATCTTCAAAAGACATATCTTGGAAGAAATCAATACCCGTCTTCTCCTTAATTAAATCGACCATATGACGACGAGCATAAGGAGGTTTTAAAGAGAAGTGATTGCCTCGAAAATCAAGTTCATACGAACCATTTAAAGTCATGGCCGCATTCGCGATAAGTCCTTCCGTTAAATCCATCATACCTTCCAAATCACTGAAAGCTTTATATACTTCGATTGTCGTAAATTCTGGATTATGATTTTTATCCATTCCTTCATTTCGGAAAAGACGTCCGATTTCATAGACTGCATCCATTCCTCCAACAATTAGACGTTTTAACGATAACTCCGTAGCAATACGTAAATACATATCGATATCGAGCGTATTATGATGTGTGATGAAAGGTCGTGCAGCCGCTCCACCTAAAATCGTTCCTAATACTGGAGTCTCTACTTCCGTGTAACCTAATTGATCTAAATAACTTTGAATAGAACGAATAATACGAGGACGGGCAAAAGCAACTTTCCGAGCCTCTTCATTCATAATAAGATCGACATAACGACGACGATAACGCTCTTCGGTATCCGTTAATCCATGGAATTTTTCAGGTAAAGGACGAAGTGCTTTCGATAAATGCGTATAACGAGAAGCTTTGATACTTAATTCTCCGGTATCGGTACGGAAAACAGTACCTTCGATACCAACGATATCACCAATATCCGCTTTTTTAAACACATCGTAATTATCTTCTCCAAGAATATCTTGACGAACATAAATCTGAATTTGTCCGTATTTATCTTGAATATGCATAAATCCAACTTTTCCTTTGCCACGTTTGGTCATAATACGACCGGCTACCGTCGCTGGAATATTCATTTCGATTAATTGTTCCTTTGTCTCATTCTGATACTTTTCTTTCAATTGAGTAGAATAATCCTTTACTTCAAAACGTTGTCCAAAAGGATTGATTCCCTTCTCTTCTAAATATTTTAATTTTTCTCGACGAACAACTTCTTGTTCACTTAATTCACGCATAATTCTTTCTCCTTACTGCCATCCATTACTACTTTTGTTCCAGCGATAAAATCGTGGATTCCTCTTCCATCCTTACGGAATAGAACAAGGAAGATAGTCGTAATAGAAATAATAATTTGTAACACTTGAATTCCCAATTCGAACGATCCATAAATCGTCTTTGGTAATAATAGTACGGCAATGACTAAAATAATATCAAATAAGATTGCTTGTAAGATAGCTGCGCGGAAAAGGTAATGATTCATCGTTAATTCTTCTCCGTTTGCCGAAACCACCTTAATTTTCATCAATTGTTTTCCCAAAGTTCTTCCACCGTTTTTAAATTGAAAAACTACAAAGTAACCAACGGCCAAAGCCACTTCCAAAATAACATAAATAACATTTTGGTACGCCATATCATACATCAAATCCATCACTTGTGCAAGATATTGTTCCGAAGTTAGTTCATTTTGTAAAAATTGTTCGGAAGCTTTTTCATATTCCTCATTTAATTTAACGACATTGTTTGCTTGTGGAAAAAATGAAAAAATAATACTTGCTAGCATACTGATTAAAAAGACATCGAGTAAATAAGCTAAAACACGAGGTAGAAAATAAGCTTTAACTTCCGGTTCGGGATGAACTTCCTTTTTCTTTTCTTCATTTACTTCTTCTTTTTCAAGAACCGGTGCTATATCGACTACTTCACGACTTTCTTTTAAAGAAACATCGTAGGTGTCTCTCGTTTCTTTTTTGGATAAAACCCGGTAAGCTTCTTGAATCTTTTTCCAACGGGCATCTGATTTTCGTTCAGGATTCTTCTTTGGATCGTATTTAAGTTGTAATTCTTGATACTTCGCTTTAATTTCTTTCAAAGTAGCATCTTCCGGAACACCTAGTAACTCATAATAGTTCTTTTTCATTAATTGATCCCTCCATTAACTCCTGCTTGTATCGATTTAACACCTCGATTATATCATTAATCGAGGAAAGAGAAAAGATTTTCTTTTTGATATTATTTGCACCAGGTAATCCTTTTAAATACCAGGCAATATGATTTCGAATTTCTAATCGCGCTATTTTTTCATCTTTTAAAGCGACTAAATAGGAAAGATGATGTAAACACATATCAATTTTTTCAATCGCGCTCGGAGGAGGTAACAAAGTTCCATCTTCCAAATAACAGATGGTTTCTTTAATCAACCAAGGATTTCCTAAAACGCCACGTCCAATCATCACGGCATCACATCCAGTTTCGTCGAGCATTTTTTTTGCAAGCAAAGGACTAGTCACATCGCCATTTCCAATCACCGGAATCGATACAGCCGCTTTTACTTGTTTAATAATCGTCCAATCGGCTTTTCCACTATACCCTTGGCTTCTTGTTCGGGCATGAACAGCAATCGCTTTGGCACCGGCCTTCTCGACTACTTTTGCTACTTCGACAGCATTAATATGATCCACATCCCAACCACTACGAATCTTAACGGTAACCGGAATAGGAACACTGGAAACTACTGCTTTCACAATTTCGTAAATTTTGTTCGGATCTTTTAAAAGAGCCGCCCCAGCTTGGGCATGAACAGCAACTTTAGGAACCGGGCATCCCATATTAATATCGATTATATCCGGTTTCATTGTCTCGTAAATAAATTTACTAGCCGCTACAAAAGAATCTTTATCATTACCAAAAATTTGTTGAACAAGGGGGCGCTCCATCTCTTCCATATAGAGCATATCCACCGTTTTCTTATTATGATAAAAAAGTGCTTTATCGCTCACCATCTCAGCATAGATAAGACCTGCTCCCATTTCTTTTGCAATCTTACGAAAACTGGCATTTCCAACGCCAGCCATTGGAGCAAGAACAACTTGATTGGGGATAGTCACATTCCCTATTTTCCACTGCATGAAAATCACCTGTTCCTATTTTAACACATTTAAGTATTATTTCACACAAATAAAAAGAAGAAATAAATCTTCTATTTCGTTTTGGTTTTGCTATCCTTTAGCACCATGGCATAAGTATCGACTTCTGCTAATAAATCATTTCGATCCGTCAAATGATCATAATCGTCGAGTAATTGTTTTATATATGGAAGTTGTTGTTCTTCATCAAGCGTATAAATCTTACGATTGTTATCATCGTATAAATCGCCTATCGAAACTTCTCCCGTTGTCAAATTATAGCTGACTTGAAAAAAGCCAGGATCCTGATACGGATTACGAAGAGTTAATGATAATATACGACTACAATGATTAAGATCCGATTCATAACTGTATTCAAGGGTATGTTCTAGATTCGAATTAGTAGCAAGACTGATACAATCACTTTGAAAATTTAAAACCGGTGATTCATAATGTTCCATACAAATAATACGATCGATATCTGTAACAGCACCTCTTCCTGAAATTAAATACCCTGTAGTGTCATTCGCTTTTAATTGATGATAACGAATAGTCCGGTTCTTTTGCAAAGAAAGAAACTGAATAAGGGACGTCGTCATAGTCTGCATTTCTTTTTCTCGGACCGAAAGAAATTGAATAAGATCATTGGCTTTTGAATTGATATCATCCTCTAAAGGATACTTATTTTGAATATAATCGACAACAACTTGAGCAAGTTCTTCTTCTTTCGTTAATTCATCGGTATCAAAGGCTGATTCTATATACGAATAAGAAGGCAAAGCATCTTTCGATAAAGCACGACTCGGTAATCCCCCAAATCCTGCCATCGATAAAGCAACCGAAGTAGGAAGAATTCTTCGAATAATTATATTTTTAATTTTATTCATAACGTACCCCCTTAAAAGTGCCTCCATTATAACGCAAAAACGTCCAAAAGTCAATGAATACATAAGAAAAAAGCATCTTACTGATGCTTTTCTATTTCTTTTTCAAGTTCCTCTAAACTCATTTTAGTATAACCTTTGATTCCAAGATCTTTTGCTTTCTTGCGAAGTTCTTCTTCCTTGTTATCCTCGTCTAAAACTTCCTCTTCGGGAGGTAAAGTTCCATGTTCTACTAAATAATCAATTTGTTCTTTGGTAAGTGTTTCATGTTCGATTAAAGTTTCTGCAAGAAGTTTTACTAAATCTTGATTTTCTAATAAAACTTTCTTAGCATCTTGATAACATTCATCGATAATCTTACGCATTTCAATATCAATTTCATGAGCAACTTCGTTCGAGAAATTACGTGTCTTATTGTAATCTCTTCCTAAGAAGACCCCGCCTTCTTGTTGTTCTAATTGAACGGGCCCTAAATCACTCATACCATATTCTGTTACCATTGCTCGAGCAATTTTAGTAGCTCTTTCAAAGTCATTGTGGGCACCGGTCGAAACTTCTCCAAAATGAATCTCTTCAGAAACACGTCCAGCAAGTAAACCGGTAATCTGTTCAATGAGTTCAGAACGGGTTGCAAAATAACGCTCTTCTTTCGGTAAAGACATCGTATATCCACCGGCATTTCCATGCGGAATAATCGTTATCTTTTGAACCTCTTCTGCACTTCTTAACTTTAATCCTACTACAGCATGGCCGGATTCGTGATAAGCAACTAACTCTTTTTCATGATCCGTGTATTTACGACTTGTTTTAGCAGGTCCTGCAATAACACGATCGGTTGCATCATCAATATCCGATAACGTAATTTGTTCTTTATTTCGACGTACAGCAAGCAAAGCCGCTTCATTCAATAAGTTTTCAAGATCAGCACCACTAAATCCAGGAGTTCTTTTAGCAATATTTTTAAGATCGACACGATCACTTAATACTTTATTACGGGCATGTACTTTTAAAATATCTTCCCGTTCCCGAACATCGGGTAATCCAACCGTTACTTGACGATCGAAACGACCGGGACGAAGAAGTGCAGGATCCAAAACATCTGCACGGTTCGTTGCCGCAATAACAATGATTCCTTCGTTGGCACCAAATCCATCCATTTCAGTTAATAATTGGTTAAGGGTTTGTTCACGTTCATCGTGTCCTCCTCCTAAACCAGTTCCACGTTGTCTTCCAACAGCATCAATTTCATCGATAAAAATAAGACAAGGGGCATTGTGTTTAGCTTGTTTAAACATATCCCGAACACGACTTGCTCCGACACCGACAAATAATTCTACAAAGTCAGATCCACTAATGTAATAGAAAGGAACATTGGCTTCCCCTGCTACGGCACGAGCAAGTAAAGTTTTACCGGTTCCAGGAGGACCTACTAAAAGGACTCCCTTAGGAATACGAGCACCTAACTTTTGAAAACGTTTTGGATTCTTTAAGAAATCAATTAACTCTTTTACTTCTTCTTTTTCTTCTTTTAATCCTGCAACATCGACAAAAGTTACTTTGTTCTTGTCATCACTTAATTGCGCTTTACTCTTTCCAAAATCGAGTGATTTATTAGAACTGTTCACTTGACGAGAGAAGAAATAAATAATAATTCCTCCAAAGAGTAAGAATGGAACAACGTTCACTAAAATCAACATAAGTGAACTAGATTCTGGATCTTCCTCCGTTTCAAAAGTAAAATTATGTCCTTCGTATGCTTCAATTAAAGTATTCATAACAGGATCACTTAAAGGAATCCGTACATAGAACGACTCATTTTCTTCATAATCTTTTAAAGAACCACGAATCTCATAAATCGAAGCTCGTTCTTTCGGAGTAACGAGTACTTCTGTTACCTCCCCGTTAGATAGCTTAGTCATTAATTCATCATAGGTTAAAACATTTACTTTTTGATTTAAAACATTCATAAAGTAAAGGACACCTAACATTAATAAAATCAAGAATATATAAGGAACAAGTCCCCTTTTCATTGTTTTACGATTCATGTTTTTTCCTCCTTGCTAATAATATCTTATTATTATATCATACTTTTCCTGTTTTGTTTTATTAAATTTACTTTTCTTTAAACCGGGTAACCAAACGATTTCTCCTTTCGAATCGACCACGATTGGCCAAAGTTCTCGTTCATCGATTGGAATTTTAGCATCGATCATAATATCTTTAATTTTTCGATGTCCTATAGTCCCAAGTAACTCCATTTTATCCCCATGTTTACGTGTACGAACATAGAGGGGAAGACTAACTTCAGAACTTGCTAAACGACAGATATCATTACCATTTTCTTCCGTCTTATCGATCATTTCTAGATGTTTTCCATTTGGTAAAAATGCATAATCGATAAGTTCAATTTCATAACTAGCCACTTCTCCTGCCTCAATAACTAAACGAAGTTCCTCGTAGCTTTTAATCACTTTAACTTCGTTTGGTAAATAGATAAAAGCATTGCTCTTTCGAGAAGTGATCAGTTCGTGAATCAATTGTACATGGCGATCGTTTATAAGCATCAAATCATCTTGATAAACTTCTTCCAAAATCGAATGAATAACTTCCATTTGTAACAAAGGCTCTAATTCTAAATAAAGTGGAATAGAAAGGCATCGATCTTTATAAACTTTTGCTAACGCCTTTTTCGTCTGTCCATCGATAAATTCATTATAAGCACTTAATAACCGACTAAACTTTAAAAACTTCTCATGTACGAGTGGATCTTCCTGTTTCAAAAAAGGAAGCACTTTTTTCCGATAACGATTACGCGTATATTTACTTTTAAAATTCGATTTATCCGTAACGTAAGGAATCTTATGTTGATGAGCATAATTTAAAATTTCATCTTTCGTAAAAGTGATAAATGGTCGCAAAATCGTATAGTCTTTCATAGGAACAACTTCACTAAAACCACTGTAGCCCTTTAAAGAAGAACCACGAACAATACGCATTAAAATGGTCTCCATAAGGTCATCTCCATGATGGGCAGTTATAAGATAAGCAGCATGGTACTTATGAACGACACTTTCAAAAAACTGATACCGCAAATTACGAGCCTCGTTATGAAAATTATCATCTCCATACTGCTCAATCGTCATTGACTCAAAAAAAATGTGATTTTTTTTGCACCAATCTTCAACGAATATTTTCTCTTTTGCACTGACGCGACGAACGTTGTGGTTAACATGAGCGCACACTAAAGAATACGGAATTTCTTTCGTAAGATCTTTTAAAATAGAAAGTAATGTCAAGGAATCCGGTCCACCCGAAACTCCAACGACTAAAACATCTTTTTCACAGATCGAATATTTACGTAAAAATGCTAAAACCTGTTCTTTCATATTTCCCCCTAAAACTACTCAGGAATGCGGATAATAAATTCTCCATCTTTTGAATAAAGATATTTTTCACGTGCATAACGTGCAATATAATCCGGATCTTGTAACTTCTCAACATTGACTTTTAAAGCCGCTTCATCATTCTTAAGTTCTGTTAATTGTTTTTCTAACACACTTTTTTCTTGATATTTTTGGATAATTTCCATCCAATATCCACCGATAGTAAAAAGCAAAGTAAATACAACAATAAAAGAGGTGCTAACTAAGCAAAATAAACGACGTTTCGCTTTTATTTTTTGTCTAGTATTTGCCATAGTCTTCACCCACTTTTCTAACATACATTATAGTATAAAGGACAGGACTAGACAACAAAATAGACAATTGTTTTCATAATTTTACAAAATTAATTGTAAAGAAAAAAGGCCTATTTTTGAATATCCTTTTTTCTTTTAAAAAACCATTTTTTAAAACGTATTTTTTTAGTTACCGTATTTCCTACGATAAAACCTAAAATAAGAAGCAAAAAGAAATAAGTATGAAAGATTCCCTGATTAATATAACGAAGTAAAATAAAATAGAGAAACACATTATCTAAGACAAAAAAGAAGTTGGCAAAAATTTGAATTAACCGACGACTCATAAAAAGAATACGATAGTTGAGATTAAGTAAATAAGAAAAGAAGAGACCATAGACGAAGGAATAGATAAGCGACTGAATTTGAATCTCAAGATTCATTATTTAAACAATCGATTAATAATGCTATTTTCCTTGTCTTTTTTGGTTCCCTCTTCGATATAAGCCAAAGATTTTATTAAGCCTTTAATAGAGACATTTCCTTGTAGAGTATCGAGTTTTAATAATTCGAGCGACTCTCCTTTGATAACTAACATTCCCATAACGGTATCCATTAAAAATTCTTCATCATCGAAACTCTCAATTTTTTTAACTCCGGATATGAGAGCGTTCTTACGTTCAACTAAAGTAATTCCGTGCGTATAATTTTGTATCGTACTTGTATGATCTTTATCCATTTTTTGCCTCCTAATAAAGCGTATGCCACCAAATACTTTTTAGAACAAAAAAAAGGACAAGTAACTTGTCCTTGAATCGCTTATTCTTCTTCTGCTTCTTGACTTGCAGGTTCTTCAGCGTTTTCATACGCTTCAAGAATCGCATCTTCAAACATAGAACGAACTTCTGGGTTAATAGGATGAGCGATATCACGATATCCACCGGTAGCCGTCTTACGACTTGGCATAGCAATGAATAAACCGTTATCGCCTTCGATGATACGAATATCATGTACTGCAAAACTATCATCTAGTAATACAGAGGCAATTCCTTTCATGCGTGATCCTTCTTTTTCAATCTTGCGAACGTTAACTGATGTTATCTTCATGTTTGTCCCTCCTTAAAGTAAAACTTTATACCTATATCATATACCAATTAAAAATAAAATGCAATAATTATTTTTTCAATAAACAAGTACAAAAAAAGGTCTTAAGCGACCTCTTCTATAATAATTTGTCCATGAAAATGTTCCGTCACAGTTAACGCCTGAGATGCTTCCGAAGAAATCCATAAATGGATTTGATACGTACGACGTTCATAAGGAGCGAGTTCCCCAGATGAAATTGTATAGTCCGTACGCGCAACTTCCCGTAAATAAAGTGGCGTTCCATCGTTTACGTTGTACCGAATATAAGGTAAAGGTACTTGATTGTCTTCACATCCATCGGCACGGACCATAGAAGCATCAGAAACGAGACGAACGCGATACGTTTTAGTACTAGAAGTAGTATTTTTAATCGTAAATTGATAGTAATCCGTCTTTAAACCTTCCTCATCCGATAAAGGTATATTAGTAGGTAGTTGAATCGTATCCCCTTGCCCTTTAGGAACATCGTAAGAGACCTCAAAAGAGGCCATTGGAACCGTATCGACGGAATGAGACGCAAAATCACTAAGATATCCATAAACGACACCGATAAAAATAAACGTGACACCCAAAGTACAAAAAACCAAAGAAAATAATTGTGATGTCGACAAACGTTTCGGTTCCATGGAATCCCCTCCTAGCTTATATGCACCATTATACCACAAAAAAAGAGAAAGTTTAACCCTCCTCTTTGATTTCCAAATGCAAAGTTAAAACATCACTGTAACTAAAAGATTTTACGATTTGTTCCTGATGGGATGGACTCACTAAAAAAATCCCAGGATAGGTCTCAATAATTTTTCCATCAAATTCTTCCGTTTGATTACGGGCACCATAAAAAATAAAATGTAACTTTTTCCCTTTTTGCGAACAGACTTGCTTTTTAACACTTTCAATTGTCATCGTGGATACCCCACAAACATCATTCCATTCGTAATGATACCGCCCATTCCCTCTTTTCCATATTTCGTCTTTTCAATAATAGGAATTAAATCGATTGGTTTATTTTTATCGGACAAACTGATACTACTAGCTACAATGGCCGGATCTAGTGCATGGATATTAACTCGTTTAGGACTACTAGCAAAATTTGCTCCCGCCTTGATAAGTTCCTCGTAGTCACTTTGACAGGCACCCGCAATAATAACTAACTTTTCCTGACTCTTTTCGTACTTTCGAGCGGCTCGAACGGCCTCGACAAAATCTCGCGTATTTTTATAATTATCCAAATTATGCATATCCCCACTATGACGATAATAAGCGTCGTGCCCCGTAATAACGACAATATCCGGATTTAAATCCTCTAAATAAGAAACAATTTCATCTTTCATTTCATGCTCTTTTAAATTAACACCATAGCACATAATATTTAATTTTTTATAAAAATTCATACATCGATCTAGATACTCTTGATCCCCATCGATATGAAGAACCTTTCCAGGAAGATAAAAATATTCGTTTCGATCTAACTTAACAAAATCATCCATCCGTTCAATCATTCGTTGATCATCTTGAATTCCTTTCACTTCTTCTACCTTTTTTAAATCATCCATAGGACTATCAGCAAAAAGACGAATATTTACACCTTTTAATGAAACTAGATCGCCATCAATAGCCACAATTCGAAAGACCGTATCATTGTGATAGGAATTACGAGTTACATAATCCCCAATACGAAAAAGCATAAAATCACCTCACGTAATTCTATGCTTTTTAACAGTATTTATGTAAGATAAACTTACCTTATTCATTATTCGTTTTAATATCAAAATCGTAGTCTTGATGAACATCATCTGAGAAAATATCACCTATAAAATCATTCGTAGATGTTTTAAGTTCAAAGTACAAATCTTCTCTTACTTTCGAACTATTTGGATAACTTCGTGCATCTTGAACACCTCGAGTACACCAATAATTATCTTTTAAGCAACCATCCTTACCATTATTCTTATTGAAGAGATCCTGCACTTTTTCTTGCATCTCTGTCGCATCTTTAACTAAAGCATCATAGAACTTTTGAGCGTATTCATCAATATCAATGTATTGAAGATGTTCGAGTTTTTCTTTTGTTGCAGCAAAACGATCCTTTTTATATTCGTCCATCGATTCATATCCTGTAATCTTTTTAAGTGCCATCAAGTCAGACTTAAAGTTGTTGACTCCGTTTTGAGTAATATTATCTTTATTACTTGCGTATTCAATAAATCCTTCGTCATAACCAGCATAACCTAACATTTCGTAAGATATCCACTTTAATGAATAAGAATCAGGTCTACCATCTGGATTCCAAGGTTGATACCAGTGAATATTGGCAATACCTTCTCCACCATATAAATTGTCTCCACGAGAACCAACTTCATATAGTCCAGGTACCATTGTGATTCGATTTTTAATCAAATCATCGATATCATTTAACTCCATTGCGCCCCATTCTTCTGCAGTTAATTGTTTATATTGTGTTACCAAACGAGCTTTATAAAATTCTTTTGTATTTTCATATTTTGCTACATCTGGATAATTTGCTTGGAAACCTAAGACTGCTTTTTGTTCATTCGTTAATTTCAAGAAAGCTTGAGCTTCGATATAATCCATTACATAAAGCGTTTCAAATACTTTACTATAGAAATCTTTAATTTTTGCTTTACTATTAATTCTTTC
>CANRCR010000008.1 GCA_947629165.1 uncultured Bacilli bacterium | reverse complement strand
GTAGGATTAAACAAGCAGACAATAAAAAATTATATAAAGAATCAAGAAATAGAAGATAAAATATCAGATGAAAGGAACATAAAAGAATATCAAGACCCTTTTAAGGGTGTGTAGGTATAGAAGGCAGTTGGCCGACTAAAAAAGGCTCCATGTGGAGCCAGCCAGTAATATGCCCTTATAGGGCTACATAAAAACCACTAGTTGAACTAGTGGATTTTTATTTTCATTTATCTTCCAAAAATACAATAAAATATTTCGGGAAAGTTACTTTCAAAAATTATTTTTTGTTGAAAGTTTTGTTTTGTTTCTTCTGATAAATTGTTCAATTCACTTTTTAAAAATTCTAATAGTAGAGCCATGTTTTCACAGTTGGATGCGTTAAGAACAATCTCTTTTTTTCTTTTTATTTGTTCATCTATAATAGGAATATTAATCATATCAGTTCCTATTTTATAAAAACCTACATCCATATAGTTTAAGTTGTCTGATTGTAGCGCCATGCCTACTTTAAAAGGATGAATATTATTGCTCAGATGATGTACTATATTTTCATTTGTACTACTTAAATAAATATTTAAAAAAGGATAATCTTTGATAACTTTTTGCACATTTTGAACGTACTCTAGGTTTTGTTTATTTATTTTGGCTGCAGTATCTTCTGATAAGGCTGGGGTTCCAAATGGTAAAAGATTTAAGGTAATTATTTTTTTATAGTCTTGAAAGGCTTTTAATAGTTCTTCGAGAGTTGGTATATTGAAGGCTGTGAGACTATCGCTAGTACTATTTTGTAGTCCGCCAATGGAGAGACTGTTGTTGGGAGCAGGACTAAAGATAACTATTTTCCCATCTTTGGTAGAAGTGACATCAAAGGACATTCCTGCAATATTTTTATTACATTTTATCATTTCTTGAAATTTTTCAGAATTAAATAAATTTCCTGCATGGGCAATAATTCTCATAATTTTCACCTAGTTAAGTTTATGCAATTGAAATGTATTAATGTTTTAAACCTTATTGAATTAAAAATCTCATTCTATTTTTAGAACGAGCGTGATATAATATTTTTAAGAGGTGGAAGCATGAAGGTTTTGCTTTATACAGAGGGTTTAAAAGTAGTCGGAAAAAGTGGCCTAGGTAAGGCAATTGAACATCAAAAAAAGGCGCTTTCTTATGAAGGAATCGAGTATACAACAGATCCGAATGATACGTATGATTTAGCACATATCAATTTTTATGGGCTTAAGTCACATAATTTAGCAAAGCATTTAAGCAAAAAAGGAATTCCTATTGTATATCATGCCCATTCTACTGAGGAAGATTTTCGCGATGGATTTATCGGATGTAAGCAAACAGCTCCGTTATTTAAAAAGTGGCTCATTGAGTGTTATGGATTAGGGGATGTTATTATTACTCCGACTCCTTATTCTAAAAGTTTATTAGACACTTATGGTATCGGGAAAAAAATATATGCTATATCGAATGGCATTGAACTTGAATTTTTTAAGCGCGATGAAAAAGCAGGAGAACGTTTTCGGAAAACGTATCATTATTCCAAAGATGACAAAGTAATTATTGGTATTGGTCTATACATTGAACGTAAAGGAATTGTGGATTTTGTAGAATTGGCTCGTCGATTACCGGAATACAAATTTATTTGGTTTGGACATAGTCCTGTTGCAGCAGCTACTAAACCGGTTCGAGAGGCAGTCAGTACTAAACTTCCTAATTTGACTTTTGCTGGTTATGTGGAACAAGATATGATTAAAGCGGCGATGAGTGGTTGTGATTTATATCTTTTCCCTACCTTAGAAGAAACGGAAGGGATTCCTATTATTGAGGCTTGTGCTACGGGAACGAATGCGCTTATTCGTGACATTCCTATTTTTGAAGGATGGCTCGAAGATGGTAAAAATGTTTATAAAGCAAAAGATATCGATGAATTCGAAGTGAAGATTCGAAAGATTTTAACTAAAAAATTACCTTCGGTTGCGAAAGCGGCCTATCAAGTTGCAGAAGAAAGGGATTTGCATCGAATCGGAAAACAGTTGAAGCAGGTATATCTTGAAGCAATTTCTATTAAAAAGGCAGAAGTTGCTGAAAAGAAAATGCGTAAGCAATTGAAAAAAAGTTCAAAAAAGAAAGTTACTAAAACAAAGAAAAATAATAAAAAGAAGGGAACTAAATAATGGTTCGCTTCTTTTTGTTTTCCTTTTGAATTGAGAAAATGATTCCTAAAAGAATAAAGTAGGAGAGTAAACTGCTTCCTCCATAACTGATGAAAGGAAGGGTAATTCCTGTTATAGGTAACATTCCTAAAGTCATTCCGATATTTTGAACTTGTTGATATAGTAAAATAGAAAGGATTCCTATCAATAGATAAAAGGGTAATTTTTCTTTATTTTTTCGAGCAATTATTAGAAGATAGTAGTCAAAAGAAAATAGTATTAACAAAAGGATGAGGGATCCGATATAACCAAAATTGGATGCGAAAACGGCAAAAATGAAGTCTGTTCCAGATTCTGGAAAATAGAGAGGTGTTTTATTGAATCCATGTCCGAGCCATCCTGCTGAACCCATTGCTGTTAAGGCGTTTTCTAATTGATATCCAGTTCCTTTGTTCCAATCTAGTAAGCGATCTACTCGATAAAATAACGAGGTTCCAAAAAAGCTAATAAATTGTTCACGGGCCAAAAAATATAAATAAAAGAATAATCCTATCGTGCTTAGAATGATGGTTGCACCGATTAAAAACCAGCGAAATCTTATTCCGGAAAAAAGTAACATTATACCTAATATGATAAAGTAAAGTAATACAGCACCGGTATCGGGCTCTAAAAAGGTGATAATACTAGGAACAAGCACAATAATTAAGGATTTTCCGATATATTTAATTTCTTCTCGGAAGGTGTTTCTATTTTTCTTTTTTCGATATTCTATCGTCAGTTTAGATAAAACTAGAATGAGTGCAATTTTCATGAATTCACTGGGTTGTATACTTCCTATTCCGGGAAGTGTATACCAACAAGTACTATTATTAATCGTTGTTCCAAACGGAAATAAAAGTAATAGAGAAATAATGCCAATTCCGTAAAAGTACCAGGCAAATTGGCATAGTTTTGTATAACCTATTTTTCTTATAATGATGAGGAAAATAAATCCTATTGCATAAAAAACAATCTGTTTTAAGGGAAGGTTTCCTAAATCGGGTGAAAGATAAGTAGAGGCACTGTAAATAGTTAGGACACTAATAAATAAAAAGCAAGACAGAAAGAATAGTAGCACAGGATCCCATGTTTTTGTTCGTATCATTATTCTTTACTCCTTTTCTTTTTTAGTATGGATATTTTCTTTCATATTATCATAGATTTTACTAGGGAAAAGGAGGAAAATATGAATAAAAAATTACCTCGTGTCATGGCGGTTCCGATTCGCAAAAAAATTAGTCATAATAAAGAAGTGTTTTATAGCTCTTCAGTTTTTTCTCAAGATACATCTTTCGAAGATACCACTTCGGTAATTCCGATGGACCGAGAAGTTATTCTTTCACGAATTAATGCCATTTTTCATTCTACTCATCACAGTTTTCGAATTCCTGTGGAAATTAGGACGAAGGATCAAACTTTTCATACTAAAATTATTGGAAAATTTAATGATCGCTTGTTAACTATGGACGACCAAGAGATATTAATTGACGATATTATTTCGTTTCGCGAAGAAAAATAAAAAAGGCATTACGCCTTTTCTTTTTACATACATGCAATATAAGTATCTGGTAAGCATCTTAGTGCCCCAACACAATCTAAGTTTATGGTAACAAAACTGTCGGTAGAAACATAAGGAGTTGTATCAGCCGTTGCTGTGTCAGGATTTGGTGCTAATACACGACAAGTGCAGCAGCATCCGTCTAAGTTTTCAACACGGAAAGTGCCACTTACGCCATCGACTCCGTTTAGTGTATAAGGGAAGATCCATTGACCTCCATCGCCACAACGATAGAAAGTTACTGGTCTTGTATTATAGCATACAACATTAGGCATTGGTCCTAAAAATGGACGATCACATCCTTCTGGGAAATTTCCACAAGGATCTCCTTTCGATTGTAATTTTAAGATTACTTCTAAGATATCTCCTAAGCAACCACAACCATTTGTAGGGCTTGTTGTTGATGGTACATCGGGTTGATTGTTATTTCCGCAACACATAGAAATCCCTCCTTTCTATAAATTTAAGGAAATTTAGCATATAACCCTATCTAAAAGATAGGATAGGTCGGAAAATAAAAGATTATAGTTCAATTGAAATAGTTTTCACTATTTGAGTCATATTAATTAAACTATTTTTTATTTACCGTTTACCTACTAATAGAATATGTGATAGGTCCTCTTTGGTGTGTTATTTCCACCTATACAAAAGGTTTGTTTTAGGAATTTAAAATGTTTTTTTGAGGGTGCCGAAATAACTATTTACGAAAAGAAAAAATTCTAGTATAATAGAGAATAGGTAAGGTGAGTTAGATGGAATATCAATATATTATTTTGATTGTTATTTTTGCCATTATTGCTTTAGCTATATTGAAAGCGACTCGAAAAGATGCCCATCTTGAGATGAATAAACTTTTAGAGTATCTCGGAGGAAAAGATAATATTATTGCTACCGAGACGAATTTGTCACGCTTTAAAGTTACTGTTAAAGAAGTAGAAAAAGTAAATAAAGAAGCAATTCAAAAACTGGGAGCTAAAGGTATTGTTGAAATCGATAATCAACTTAAGATTATTTTAGGACCGGGTAGCAAACAGTTAAAAAAATATATCGATGATTTAAAAATAACGGAGTAAAATACTCCGTTTTTTTATGCGTGTCAAATAAACAGGATTTTCATCAATTGTTTCTATAATTTGACAAAATATGACAAATCCTTGGTTTATATTTATATTGTGAAAGAAAGGAACTTGTTTTATGAATTATGTTGAAGGAATGATTATTGATGTCATTTTTTTACTTTTTCCTTTATTACTTTATGTTTTTTATATTGCGAGTCGTCAAAATTATAATAAGAAAGAAGATTCTTTATTTTTCTGTATGGCGGTAATCACTTCATTATACTTACTTATGCGGTTTGGTGTTATTCAGGCAGATAATATTAACTTATCGGTTCTTTTTAGTATTCCATTATTACTTAGTTACGTTAAAAAGCAACCGAAAACAGCTTTGGCTATTTCTGTTATTTTAGGCATTTACGATTATCGGAATTTTGCTATTTCACCTTCGCTTATTATAATCGAATATGGATTGTATTTCTTTTTATTCTATCTTTTTCAAAAGAAGAATTTATCTTATGATTTTATAATTCACAGTTTTGTTCTTGTTAAAACTTTCTGTTGGTCTTTAAAAACTTTTTATGTTGTTCCAATCAGTCCTTATTTTGCTCCTAATTTAGGTATTATTTTATTAAATATGTTGTTATTTTATTTGGTAGCATATGTGGTAATTATTCTATTACATACCGGAGAAGATATTGTTCGTCTCAATCAATCTTTAAAGGATTTAGAAAAGGAAAAATACTTACGAACTTCGTTATTTAAAATAATTCATGAAATAAAAAATCCGATTGCGGTATGTAAAGGGTATTTAGATATGTTGCATTTGGAAAATCAAGAGCAAATACAAAAATATATTCCTATTATTCGTAATGAGATTGCGCGTACTTTGACGTTAATGGAAGACTATTCTAACTATACTAAAAAGATTCATTTAGATGTAGATATTATGGATTTATGTTTTTTATTAGAAGATACGAAAAAACAGATGGAACCTTTGTTAAATGATCAGGGGATTCATTGTTCTTTTGAGATTCCGGATATCGAATTATTTATAATGGGGGATTACAACCGACTTAAACAAGTTTTAATCAATTTGATTAAAAATGCCATCGAAGCACGAGATGAGAAGAAGGAAATGCAGTTTTCTTTATCGATTAAACAACGGAAGACCTCGGTTTCTATTGTTTTATGGGACAATGGTATAGGGATGGATAAAGAGACATTACAAAGAATGTCGGAATTATTTTTTACGACTAAATCTAATGGTACGGGGTTAGGGGTTGCTTTATCAAAAGAAATAATCGAATTGCATCAGGGAACTATCCACTATGATTCCAAAGCACATTTAGAGACTACCGTTACGATAACTTTACCTTTTTCAAGTGCTCTTAACGAATAAAAAAAGCCTTTGTTAAGGCTTTTTAAATGGCACGATATTTTTCTGCGTCTTTCATTGGATTTTTAGGATCGATATAATCGGTAAAGAGAATTCCGTTTAGATGATCTATTTCGTGTTGGAAAGCAATGGCAAGTTCTTCTCTTGCACGTATTCTAATAAGGTTTCCATCGATATCTTGTCCTTCGACGGTAACGCGTGCGTAACGGGGAACAATACCACAAACGTCCCGGTTGACACTTAAGCAACCTTCTCCTTGTTCTACATATATTTTTTCTATTGAATTACTGATGATTTTTGGATTGATGACTACATAGGTGTCAAACCCGTCTTCTACTTCTTCGACAATCGTAATATAGCGTTTTGGAACTCCTATTTGAATAGCTGCCATTCCCATACCAGGGCGGAGATTATATTTTTCTGCTTTTTCTTCGATTTGACTATTCGTAAGATATTCCACCATGAGATCAATATTTTTTAAATCTTTTTCATCGAGTGGGAATTCAACTTCTTTACTGATCATGCGTAGTCTATCATCTTTTTCATCTAATATATCTTTCATTTTTAACATACTTTTCCACCACGACCCTATTTTATCAAAAATAATAAAAAAAAGGAAGTGATTTCTTCCTTTTATTTTTATCTTGTAAAGTGTGATCCAATAACGATAACTAATAAGATAAATAAGACTAAAACGATTGCGTAGTAAGATGTTCCTCCATTACCACTTTGACCATAGCAAGGGTAAGGCATGTAATTACCGCATCCGCAAGAACCGCCACCATAGTAATACATATTCATTCCTCCTTTATGATAATCTAATATAAATTATTCCATTTACTTTACTTTTGCTATTATAAATGACTAAAAAAATCTTAATTAATCCTATATTTTATGGTATGATTATCCTAGAAGGTAAGTGAAAAAGATGCGAAAAATTATAAAACATATCGACAAACCTTTATTAGTGATTGCATTTATTTTATTTGCAATTGGTTTAGTAATGATTTTTTCGTCGTCTAATGTTATTGCTTTTATGAAGAATAGTGCTAATTCTTATAATTATTTTATGAAGCAAGCTATCTTTTTACTTGCCAGTTTAGTTGCATCCTGTTTACTGATCCGATTTACTACGAAATCTTATGGACCGCTTTCTTGGCTTGCCGTTATTGTTATTACGGCTATTTTGTTTGTACTTTTAATTTATGGAACTATTCGAAATAAGGCTATCAGTTGGTTTGATTTTGGATTTTTTAGTATTCAACCCTCGGAATTTGCTAAATTGATTATCATTATTTGGATGGCTTCTTATTATGATAAAAATAAAGATAAATTGGATCGTTATACAGTAAGTTTATTTCCTTTGTTAATAGCAGGAGCGATTGCTGTACTTATCTTTTTACAACCGGATTTTGGAACAATGATGATTTTCTTAGCAATTGTGGGCTTCCTTTTTTTAGCTACTCCAATTGCTTCTGAAATTAAGATGCGGATTGTTCTTTTAGGTATTGGTGCAGTCTTTGTATTTTTGTTTGTTATGATCGGTTCTGGAAAAGAAGTTTTATTGGAACGGCAACTTCAACGGTTTAATTTTCAAAATCCATGTAGCCGTTATACGGAGGAGACAGGATATCAAGTTTGTAATGGTTATATTGCGATTAATAATGGGGGAGCGTTTGGAGTTGGTTTAGGAAATAGTACGCAAAAGTATCTTTATTTACCGGAACCGCATACCGATTCTATTTTTGCTATTGTTATTGAAGAATTGGGATGTGTTTTTGCTACCGGTATTATTATTCTTTACTTCTTACTGTTGGGAAGAATTGTGAAAATTGGCCGAGAAAGTTATACCAATCAAGGCGCGCTTATGTGTTATGGCGTAGCGGTCTACATTTTTATGCATATTGTTATTAATTTGGGTGGACTTTTCGGATTGTTACCACTTACGGGTGTACCGCTTCCTTTTATGAGTTATGGTGGAAGTTATACGATGGTATTAGTATTTTCTCTTACCGTTGTGGAACGGGTTCATATCGAGACTAAATTACGCGAAGAAGCACTTGCGGCACGAAAAGCAAAAAAATTAGAAAAAGCCTAAGTCAAGGGCTCTTTTTTTTGGAATAATAAGAGTAGAAGGAAGTGAGAAAGATGCGCCAACATTTACGTGTTTTTGATGAAAAAAGAGTAAAAATTTGGAAGGGGATTGTGCTAGTAACTTTTTTACTTTCGGGTATAGGGATTCTTGTTTCTTATTATTTACAACTGCGTAAAGAGACTTCAAAAATTGATTTACCTGAAGAGACTCCTCTTTTAGTCATGTCGTCGGATGCGTCTTCTCAAATCGAGGAACCATCTTCGGATGATGCAATCGAAAGTGTAAAATGGATGGTCGATATTAAAGGGGAAGTGGCATCTCCTGGAACGTATTATGTCGATTCTTCCATGCGGGTTATCGATGCACTTACCTTAGCGGGAGGTATTACTAAACAAGGGGATACTTCATGGCTTAATTTAAGTAAGAAAGTGGAAGATCAAATGGTTATCATTGTCTATAATAAGAAAGAAGTTACGTCGTTTACTGAAATGAAGGAAAAAAAAGAACAAGCACTTGAAGGCTGTAAGACGCTTTCGGAAATAGAGAATGATGCTTGTATCGAAAGTAATCATCTCGCTTCGAATGAGACTAGTGAGAAGGAATCTGCTGTTGCACCTACAAAAAGTATTATTGATATCAATCGGGCTACTAAAGAAGATTTGATGACTTTACCTGGAATAGGGGAAGCAAAAGCGGAAGCTATTCTTGCGTATCGAAAAGAAAAATCTTTTCAAAAAATTGAAGAATTATTAGAAGTAAAAGGAATTGGTGAAAGCGTTTTTGAAGCACTTAAGGACCAGATTACCATTTCATCGTGAAGTACTTTTCTTTCTTGTTGTTACCTCTTTTATCTTTGTTTTACGTTATTTTATATGGCCTCCTAAAAGTATTTATGCACCGGATGTAACCTTTTTTGAAGGTACGGTTATAGCTATTGAAAATCATGATAATTATTTTCGAATAGTACTCGATACGCCTGAACGTTTAATAGGCACTTATTTTGAATCTTTTTTAGACCCATCGATTCAAGTGGGAAGTTTGGTTCGAGTTCATGGAGTGTTGGAGCCGATTCCTGCTAGTACGTTTCCTTATCTTTCCTCTTGGCAAACGTACTATCGATCAAAATCTATTTTTTATTATCTTACTATTCAATCAATTGAAGAAATGGATACTTTTTTTTCAATAAAAGGATTATTGCTTCATCAAATGAATTGTAGTAAGCACGCGATGCCTTATTTAAAAGCTATCTTCCTAGGGGACTCCAGTGCTATTTCCGAACCGTTAATGACTAGTTTTAAGACGAATGGACTTACGCATTTATTTGCCTTTTCAGGAATGCATTTTCAACTGTTAGATCGAAAACTTAAGTCTTTTCCTAAATTAAAGGGATTGGTTCTTTTTATCAGTTTTCTTTTATTACATGAAAACGTCGCTTATCTACGTGCTTTTATCAGTCGCTTACTTAATCATTTGTTTGGAAAACGTTATCGTAAAACAGAAATCATTTTACTTTCGATTGGGGTGCTTTTATTAATTAATCCCTTTTTTGTGGATCAAGTCGGATTTTGGTATTCGGTTATCTTAAGTAGTTCTTTTATTCTTTTTTATCCTAAAAAAGTAACGAAATCTAAATTGTTTTCTTTTTTTCGTAGTAGTCTCTTTGTCTTTCTGGTCAGTTTGCCGATTCAGCTTTGGTTTTTTTATAAAGTAAATTGGATGAGTATTTTATTAAACACTTTCTTTATTCCTTATTTTGATACTTTCTTATTACCTTGTTTCATTCTTACTTTTTTCTTTCCTATACTGGACTCGGTTGTTTCCATTTTTATTTCTATTTTTGAACAGTTGTCATTATACATGAGTTCATTTAACTCTTTGATTTTTATTTATGGAAAGCCTTCTGTTTTAACTTTAATTTTGTGGATTCTTTTAGTAATTGGTATCCTTTGTTTTATTTTTTATCGTTCTTGGAAAAATTTGTTTACATCATTTGTACTTCTTCCTTTGTTGTTCGTTCTTCCTTTGTTTCGTGAAGAAATTGTTTTTTTAGATGTAGGACAAGGAGATGCTACTTATTTTTCGTCCTTGGGATCTCACATTTTATTGGATACTGGAAATACGCATACCAAGGAGGTATTATCTTTTTTAGAGGCGACCGGAACTACTTCTTTAGATTATTTAATTTTAAGTCACGGGGATGATGATCATTTAGGAAATGCTTTGGCAATTATGGATAAAGTCACAGTTCAGCATCTTATCTATAATCCATCGAGTCTTAATGAAAGTGAAAAAAGTATTTTAATGAAAGCACAAAGTTTGAAGATTCCTACTCAAACTTGTCAAGAAGGACTTCATTTTCAAAGCGGTTCTCTATCTTTTTATAGTCTTACACAAAAAGGAGATTCAGAAAACGAAAACAGTTGTATTTTTTATGTTTCTGGAAAAGGTTTATCTTTTTTATTTACCGGCGATATGACGAGTAAGGAGGAGGTGTCTTTAATGAAAAAATATCAATTATCAAAAGTGGATTATTTGAAAGTGGCACATCATGGTTCTAAAACGAGTACAAGTGATTCTTTTATTGCTTATTTAAAACCACGATGGGCAATTATCTCGGTTGGAAAAAATAATCGTTATCATCATCCGCATCCAAATACTTTAGCGAATTTAAGTAAATACGGTGTAGCTTATTATTTAACAAGTGAAGTGGGAAGTGTTCAAGTTGATTTAAAAAATAACACGCTTCAATTTTATCCACCATATAATATTTTAGGACGCTAACGTGATTAGCGTTTATATAGAGTGGGGGACGCGTTCTCCCTTTTTTGGGGTATGAAAGTTGCATTTTTTTGCTCTTTGTGCTATAATGATAATACACGTTAAAATATAACGTGGTTGTTTTGTGGGTTTATTCGTTAATAAATCCGGATATAATTTAATATAATGTAATAGTTCTAGAGGTGAAAATAGATGAGTGCTGGATATAAAGATAGAAAATATCTCTGTATCGTTAGTGATATATTAGAACATCCTGAATTTTTAAAATTAAAAGATATTCCTCATCATGGAATGGATCGTTACGATCATTCTCTACGTGTTTCTTATTATTCTTATCGTATTGCTAAAATGTTGCATTTGGATTATGAAGAAACCGCAAGAGGGGCTCTATTACACGATTTCTTCTTTGAGGAAAACGAAAATATCGATAAAAAAGAACGTGCAGAAATTTTAGTAAATCATCCAAAATTTGCGCTTGAAAATGCAAATAAATATTTTACATTATCCGAAAAAGAACAAGATATGATTTTAACACATATGTTCCCGGTAGCTCCTATGGTTCCAAAATATTTGGAGAGTTGGATTGTCGATCTTGTCGATGATATTGTATCGGTATATGAAAAAGGATTTAGTTTAAGAAGAGAATTATCGGCAGCAATGTCGTTCTTATTGGTCATTTCTATGAATGCCTTAAGATAAAGATTCTTTTCTTTTTTCTTGACGAAAATAAGGTGCTCTTATAAAATGAAAGAGGAGTGTCCTCGTAGCTCAGTAGGATAGAGCGATCGCCTCCTAAGCGATAGGTCGTTGGTTCAATTCCAATCGAGGACGCCATTTTATAAGATAAAGGAAGATTTTACATCTTTCTTTTTTTTATCCGCTTTCCTATGCTTTTATTTTGACAAACGAAAAAGAATGATTTATTCTTATTATAGTAGGTGATTATATGGAAGATATCGAAAAATCAAATCAAGCGATGAACCTTGTTAACAAACATTATGATCAGGTTGTCGAAGAAGATTTAAAAAGAGCTACTTTACAAAGTGTTTCTACGAATACAAGGAAGAAAACGCCGATTCAATTTGCTAATCCAGAAGGGATTAAAGCAAAACTTGTCAATTTAGGCGGTAGTTTTAAAAGTGAATTAAGTGTAGAAAATGGCCATTTTGTTGTTAAAAAGAATGCTTTGTCGGAGGCTTTAACTTCTTTTACTACGATTGCTGTGGCGGCTGCCATCGTTGCGTCTGTCGTACAGACTTCTCATATTGTTTCAAATTATTTAGATACCCGTCAATTATCTCAAACAATGATAGAAAATCTTCAAGCGGAAATCCCTAGTCGATTACCTGAGTCCGAACCATTTCGTTTTGTGGTCTATGATCAAATTGCTGATCAGTATCATCTTGATTTAAAAGATACAAAGGATCAAGATTTCTTATTTTATTTAGTTCGTCAAGGGTCTCCCGAAGAGGCACGAGATGCAAATTTTCAACAAGTGTTAAATGATTATGGTTTTTATGATACGGAAGATGGAAAAACGGCGACTGAAAAAATGTTGTTGAACCGAGGCTATTATTATGTTTCTGATGATGGTACAGTATATAACAATGCTCCCGATATGAAAGTTTATATAAATTATCAAGAAAGTCGTATGAGTAACTTCCTTGAATCATCCGTAAAAGAGGAGGCCAGTCAAAATGCAAGATTATGATGTTACGATTGTTACTTTAGATAACGGAAAAGACTACTACGTTTTGAAAGATATTACAGCCAATAATAAAAGATATTGTTATTTTTCTAATATCGAGAATCAACACGATATTTGTGTTCGTAGAGTAGAGCAAGAAAATAATAAATCTTATTTTTGCTATTTGGATAGTGAAGATGAATTTAGGCAAGCAATGAAATTGTTTACAGAGCACCAGGGATCATGATTTAAAAGCCTTTATGGCTTTTTCTTTTTTCTTTATTATGATATACTTCGTGTTAGTAAGAGGGATGAATTATGAAAAAGGATATTTCTTTTATCGTTGATAAAGATACGACACTTCTTGATTTTTTGTTTACGTGTTATCCAGACGGATCAAGGAAAAAAGTAAAGTCATTGCTTCAAAGTGGAAGTGTTTTTCATAATGGTAAAAAAACGACCCAGTTTAACGAAGCTCTTAAAAAAGGGGATCAAATTGTTATACAAAAAAAGAAAAATTACGGGAAAGTAACGGATTCAAGATTAAAAATTATTGAAGAAACCGATGATTATATTGTCGTTGATAAACCGAGTGGATTGTTGACGATAAGTACGGCTAAAGAAAAGGAACAAACTTTATATCATGTGGTCAGTAATTATGTAAAACAAATCTATCCTAAAAATAAAATATATATCGTTCATCGCTTAGATCGTGATACTTCTGGAGTCGTTGTATTTGCTAAAAATGAAAAAACAAAGCGTCTTTATCAAACACACTGGGACGAAATGGTTATCGAGCGTTCTTATTGTGCTATTGTAGAAGGAGAAATGACTTCTTCTGGAACTATATCTAATTATTTAAAAGAAAATAAAGAACATGTGGTCTATGTTACGAAGGATAAAAAAGAGGGAAAGTTAGCCATTACTAATTATCAAATTCAAAAACGGGAAAATAATCAAACTTGGCTTCATATTCAACTTAAGACCGGTCGAAAAAATCAAATTCGTGTTCATATGCAAAGCCTAGGACATCCGGTAGTAGGCGATTTGAAATATGGGGCTACTACGAATCCGTATCATCGTTTAGCACTTCATGAGAACCGATTAGTTATTTTAGATCCAATCACTCAACAAAAGAAAGTATGGGTTTCTCCTTTACCAAAAATATTCAAATAAAAATTCACAAGTGTTCCAATGCGTGTTATAATGAAAGAGAACTTTCTTGTTCACGTAGCTCAGTTGGATAGAGTGTTGCCCTCCGAAGGCAAAGGTCGCGAGTTCGACTCTCGCCGTGGACACCAGTGGTTTATAAAGTGCATTAAAAATGCACTTTTTATGTGTGAAAGTATCGGTTACTATCTTTCTGTTTGGTTGACAGGGGGTGTGTTTTTCGATAAAATAAAGAATAGAAAGTGAAGTGTTATTTCATGAATAGTAAGGTTAATCAAAGAGGAATTGCGACGCTTTATATTGTCATTATTGGAATTGTAATTACATTGTTAATTGGAATAGGATGTATTTTTCTTTTTAATGGAAATCCGAGTGAAGAAGAGGAAGAAGTGTCTAGTGGAGAAAAATTTAAGGAATCCTATGAAACACTCAATGATAAAAAAGATGAAAATGGAAATACTTATCTTTCAGTTCAACTTACTTCTTACGATTTGGTTCATTACAGTACGGAAGAAGAAGTGCTTACTTTTTTAGAAAAGGGAACGGGAGTACTTTATTTTGGAACGCCTTCTAATCAAGGTAGTCGGTTTATCGTTCCTATTCTATTTGACGCAGCTAACGAAATTGGCCTCGAACAGATTAATTATTACGATGCTAGTGCTATTCGTGATCAAAAGAAACTCGATACCAATGATACGATTACAACGGTTCAGGAAGGAACGGATACTTATTATCAAATAGTAGATTTATTAAAGGAATCTCTTCCTGTTTATGAAGAATTAAAAGATGATTCGATTAAACGACTTTATTTTCCAACGGTTGTGTTTTTAAAACAAGGACGTGTGATCGATCTATATACAATGGATGAAGATATGGATGATTTTTCGGGATTATCTGTTGCTACGATAAAAGAAAATTTTATGGATAAAATGCAAGATTTAATCGTCTGTGATGATTTATGCTAGCCAAAGATAAGAAGAAAAAGAAAGAAGATTTATCGGAATATTATCTTATGGTTAAACCTATTTTATTACATCCAGAGTTTTTAAAAAGGAAAACAATTTTACATCATCAAGATTCTATTTATACGCATTGTTTAAAAGTCTCTCTTCAAGGATATCGAATTGCTAAAAAATTGAAACCTTATTTTCCTGAATTATCGGTACAAGATGTGGCGATTGCAGGACTCTTACATGATTTTTATGAACATCCTTGGCGAGAGGAACCACTCGATAAACGTTTTTTTCGTCAACATGCTTTTGTCCACGGCTATGAAGCTGCAAAAAACGCTTATATTTATTTTTCTGATTTAATGAATCCTTATATCGAGGATGCGATTGTTAAACACATGTTTCCACTTTATTGTCATTTTCCAAAGTATCTTGAAGGGTGGATTATTACCACTGCGGACAAAATTGTTTCCATGGAAGTTTTCCGTCATCCATTAGAGTTGCCATATTATTTAGGAATAAGAAAATATCCGGAGGAGTAATTATTCCGTTTTACTATATTTAGGAGGTTTTATGAAAGGAGTAAAATTTTTAAATTGGACGAACTATGTCATTTCAGGTATCGCCGTTATTATTTTAGGAATTTTTATTATTATTGGTAATGCGAATCTTTATGAACGAGGTATTACTATTTTGGTATATGCCTTTCTTTTGTTAGGTATTTCACAATTATTGACCTTATTATTTAAAGACCGAAAAGATTTTCAAAAACAGTCTTTAATTCGATCTTGTAGTAATATTGTTTTTGCTATCGGGATGATGATTTATCCTAATATTCCTTTATCGATTATTCCTTTACTTTTTGCTTTTTATCTTTTATTCAATTTTATTGTTAAATCAGTTAGTTCTTATATCGGTTTTCGTGATCATCTTTCCAATCGCTGGTTCGATGTCGTTTTAGCTTTCTTTTATTTTGTCAGTGGTGTCAGTTTCTTGTTTTCACCACTCGGACATTTGCCTACCTTATTATCGATTATTGGTGTTTATTTAATTCTTTTTGGATTGAGTGAATTTCGAGAACTATTAAAAGAAGTAATTCCACCTCATTTCAAACGGAAAATAAAACGTTCTTTTCGTCTTAGTTTACCTGTCTTTTTCGAAGCGTTTTTACCTCGTAAAATGTTAAATGATTTGAATCAATATTTTAATGATATGAAAGAGATTAAAGAGGAATCTTTTGTTCAGGAAAAGGAAATGGAAAGTCCCGATTTAGAGATTTTTATTCATCTTTCTCCTTTGGGATTTAATCAGTTTGGTCATATGGATATCTTTTTTGAAGGAAAGGTATTATCTTATGGAAATTATGATAAGTCATCGATTCGTTTCTTTGAGTGTATTGGTGATGGGGTGCTTTTTGAAACAAATAAGGAACTTTATATTCCTTTTGTCATAAAACATAGTGAAAAGACATTAATTGGATTTGGATTAAAACTTACCGAAAATCAAAAGGATCTTATTCGTAATGAAATCAAACACATTAAAGAGGATGCTTATCCATGGATTTCTCGTGCTCAACAAGATTTAGCCAATCATGTTGTAAAAAAAGTAGATGCCTATGACGATTATGCAAGTGTGCTTTATCTCGAAACTAAAAAGAAGACTAATTTTTATAAATTCAGTAGTGGTACTTTTAAAACTTATTTCGTTTTAGGCACCAATTGTACTTTGTTTGCCGATCGCATTGTCGGTAAAAGTGGTACGGATCTTTTGAAGATGGTTGGTTTAATCACACCGGGAACTTATTTGGATTATTTAGATCATGAATTTCATAAGAAAAAAAGTATGGTTATCAGTAAAACAATCTATAATGAAGTAACTAAAGAAAAAGCAATCCATAAAAATAAGAAAAAGTCTTTGAAGAAAAAGAAAAATGTGGTAGAATAGAGAAGTAATCAATTAATTACTTCTTGCCGATATAGTTTAGTGGTAAAACAGATCCTTGGTAAGGATCAGCGGACAGTTCAATTCTGTCTTTCGGCACCAGATTGATACCAAACTCGGACTTTTATAGTTCGAGTTTTAAAATATTTTAATTTTTGTTATAGATTTTAATTGATATGCGTGTCAATTTAGAAAACATACTTGCATATTGACAAGTCAATTATGCTAAAAAAACTACATAATATAGGAGGAATTATTAATATGTCCAATAAAGAAATATTAGAAAATATAAAAAAATTATCAAAACAAGAAAAAAGAAATTTTTCATATGATAATTTAGTTGAAATAATGAGTAAGCTAGAAACTAATGAAATTATTGAATTAAGCAATATTATTGGCTATCCAGTATTTACAAGATTATGTATGGGAGCATTAAAACATAAATTTGTTTTATTACAAGATGGGGCAGCAGCTATTATCGTAAATGAAAAAGGACAAATTTTACTTCAATCAAGAGCAGATAATGATAGATGGGGACTTCCTGGTGGGTGTCAAGAATTGGGGGAAAGATTTGAAGATACGATAATACGTGAAGTTAAAGAAGAAACAAATTTAGATATAACAGAGGATAATTTAGAGTTGATAGCCATTGTTTCTGGTAATAGTAGAAGAAATGAATATCCAAATGGAGATGTCGTTATTAATAATACAGCTTTATATTGTGTTAAAAATTATTCAGGAACATTAAAATGGGATGAGGAATCCAAAAATATGAAATTCTTTGATTTAGATAGTTTACCTATGAATCAAAATGATCCGGATTTAATTGCAATTTATCGAAAAACATTAAACAAGAAATCTATATAATAAAATGAATGAAACTTGCAAAAAAATCCATATTGTGATAATATGTATTTGTCAAGGGAACTTGCATAAAATAAAAAAGGGAACATTCAGTTTTTCCGAGTTGAATGTCTACCCAATTTATATTGTGTTAGACACTTATTCTAGCGAATGAGTGTCATTTTTTTATAACTACTATCATAATGATAAGGAGAAATAAAATGATAGTAATGAGCTTGAGAACTTTTAAAATAAAAGTCTTAGTTTTCATTTTTATCAAACCTCCTTTCTATAAAGATTGGAGGTAGACACTCAACAACTGATATTCCCTATAAAAAGTATACTATTTATTACATATAAAAACAAGTGTTCGAGTAATGTTTTATTAAAAAGTTGTTGTACTTCTTCTTTTAGGACACCAGATGGATTACCAAACTCGGACTTTTATAGTTCGAGTTTTAATTTGTTTATAGATAGAAATTACTATGTTATAATAATTAACAACCTTATTTTTTACGAAGGTCGATATTCTATAACAATTTGTTTGAATATCAAGGAGGGTTTTACGATGGATCCTAATGATTTTACGGCAGGAGAGATTTTATCTTTAGCTCTTGAAGATAATTGTTTCCTTGAAGAAACTTCTCGTTTATCGAAACGATTTGTGGATGGAGAACCGGTTAATTGTAATCCATTAACTAAACTTCCAGAAGTCAAAATGCGTCTATATGGTGTGGATGACTTCCTTCAAAGTACTTTTTTTGATACGGAAGAAGAATTAAAAACTTATTTACAAGAAAACGTCTCTTTATTAGGAGAACCTTGTGTTATCGAGTATTTGGGAAGTGTGGCCGGGCAAAGTGATGTGATTCGAAAAATTGATATGAAGGGGAATGCTATTTTATATACTGCCATCGATGAAGACGGTTATGCTACTTATAATCTGGAAAGAAGTTTTTATCGCGGTCAATTTACTTGGGAATATAACTATGGTAATCTTCGTGATTGGTATCAATCTTTTCGAAGTCGTGGTATTGTTTTTGAAGCGGATATTTATCATAAAATAGATATTCAGCAGAAGAAATTTTTTAAGTGCCTCGAAGATCATTTAAATGATAAGAAATAATTTTTATTGGAGTTGAGATAATGAACATTCAAGAATTAAATGCATTCATACAAAAAGAAAAAGAAGAGCATCAATTATCTTTAAAAGAACTTAGTGATGGGCATCATACTTTTGAAGAATTATATCGACACCGGATGGTTCTTTTTTGTGCTCTTTGCAACACGTATCCGGAATTGTCCTGGAAATCGAAAAAGCATTTTGATGAAATTCATGACCCGATGTTTCCAGGAGATTTTATTGCCGGTATCAATACTCCCGAAGGAGTGGCCACTTATCATTTTAAAATGGCTTATTGGGACTTGTTTCAAGTTCCTGTAATGGAACATGCTCCATACTACGATCATTATACCAGTGAAATGGTTTTAGAACGTGTTTCTTCTTTAGTAAAACAAAAAAAATAAAACGACTCATAGTCGTTTTTTATTTAATATTTTAATTGCTTCCATTACTTGAGATTGAGATAAACCGGTACAGTCATCCATATTCTTTACCATTTCATCGTCTTTGGTTGTACTTGTTTTAATCAATTCTTTATGTAAGAAAAGTGGTAAATCGAACGAATCATCATCGATAATTACAAAACTTTCTACGTCTTTACCTTGTAACCAGGCTAAAATTTCATCCTGTCGATAACCGTGATTGGTTACGGGTGTTATATCATAAATAGACAGTCCATATTGATGAAAGATGTCAATTAATTCTTTCATTTTTTCATTTTTTGGAAGATAAGTTCCTTCGCTCATTTTTCCATAGTTTTTCCAAGCAGAACTGAGAACGATTACAGCATCTGTGGTTTCGACAATTTCTTTTAAAAATTGAACTCGTTCTAAATCGATGGGGATTCTATCTTTCCCGGTCAATTGTCTTTCTTTCATAACTATCCGTTCTGTTTGAGCGGTATTGAGTACGCCATCAATGTCTAAAAATATTACTTTCATAAAAATTCCTCAAGTCATTTTTTTGATTTATTATATCATTTTTTTCGTCAAAATAAATCGGATTACTTAAAAAAAGAAATTCTTATATTGTCTCTATAAAAACAAATTGATATACTTAAATAGAAGGATGTGTTTATATGAAAAAAGTGTTAAAGGGAATCGCATTAGCGTTATTAGTACTTATGCTTTATTCTTGTACGGGATCTTTATTTAGCCTTTTACCAATTAAACATGCGGTCGGACGTAATGGCATTAAAGAAGCTATTTCTAGTTTAGAAATAGAACGTTTAGTTGATGAGAATCCTCAATTTCAAGAAGTTATTAACGATATGCTTCAACCAATTTACGAGGAAACTCAAAATTTTGGAATTGATGACGCTATTGTCGATGAGGTAGTCGTTAAAATAATGGATACCAAAGAAGTTAAAGAACTTGTGGGAGATATTACTAGTAATTTAGTTGATTTTGTACTTACGGGAGAGGAACAAAAATTAATTAATACGGACAATATAGAAAGTTTAGTTGGAACGGTTATCGATGATATTAATGAACAGGGATTGTTTGAAATTTCGATGGAAGATAAGAATCAAATTTTACAAGTTGTTCGTGAACAAGTGAATGAAAATGAGGATTTTTTACCGGATACTAGTTTGATTGAAGATGCTTTTGATAGTGAAACCGAACAAGTTTTAAATAATGTACGTTTTGCTTTAGGAAATGAACTTGTTCTTTATCTAGTTATTGGTATTTTATTATCTATTGTTGGAATTGCTCTTTTGAAATGGAAAGAGGCCAAATGGATAAAGTGGAGTGCTATTACGATTTTAGTTGCTACTTCGGTTACATTTTTCTTAACTTTTGTAATAGGAATGATTGGAGGTATAGTTTTACAATCAGACTTACCTTATGTTTATGATTTATTAGCTCCTTCAATTCAATACAGTTATGTTTTATCTGGAAGCGTTTTACTTTTAATGATTATTACTTTAATTGTTTATCATTTTGTTCATAAAAAACAATTATCCATTTCCTCAACACCAGTGGAAAATGCGTAAAGGAGGTTTCCTTGATGAAAAAGAAAGAACCTCTTTTTAAACGTCTTTATCAAATGCTTGGACGAAAACAAAAAATAGATTTTATTATCATTGTTATTATCATGATTGTATCGGCGGGGTTAAGTCAATTAGTTCCTTTGTCGATTGGTACTTTAACGGATACGATTTTAGCTCAAGAAAATTTATCTTTTTTATCGATTATTCCGTTTTTACTTTTTATTTTAGCGGTTACTGTTTTTAATGAAGTAATTAAAGTGATTCGGCGGGTCATGGTCGAAGATACCTGTACACTTTGTGAAAAAGAAGCACGCTCGAAAGCAGTTTCTGCTTTGTTACATGCTCCTCTTTCTTATTTTAAAGAACATATGACAGGAAATATTCATGGCCAACTTAATCGTAGTTTGGAAGGCACAATTCGTTTGTTAAAACTTTTATTTATGGATTTTGCTCCTGCTATTTTTAGTGGTGTTGCAGCAATTGCAATTATCTTTACTAAGTTGCCTCTTTCTTTATCGTTACTTATGTTATTAGTAATTCCTTTTGGAGTACTTATTGTTTTACGACAAATTTCAACGCAAAAAGGAATTCGAGTGGAATTATTAAAAGAAAAGACGGCCATGGATGGAACGATGGTTGAGTTAATGAATGGTATCGAAGTTATTCGTGTTACCGATAGTGCAGCACTCGAAGTAGATCGTTTTACAAATCAGTCTGAATTTTTACGAAAAAAAGAAATGAAACATCATAAATCGATGGCTTTTTATGACTGCTTAAAGTTCGTTAATGAAGCTCTTTTTACAGTGTTGGTTATTGGTGTTTCAACCTATTTAGCAGGGGAGAAAGTAATCAGTGTTGGTACAGTTTTAACTTCTTATTTATGTTTTACACAATTGACCACTCCGCTTCGAGAATTGCATCGTATATTAGATGAATTGTCTGAATCGACAATCTTGGCTCATGCTTATTTTTCTATTATCGATTTAGAAAAAGATTTTTCTTATCAAGTTCTTCCTTGTAAGGAAAATAATACTGTTTCTTCCAACGCTTTGATTCAGGTAGAGGATGTTTCATTCTCTTATCCGAAGAGTGATGTGAAGGTTATCGATCATTTGAATCTATCTTTAGAAGAAGGATCCTTTATTGGTATTGCAGGTCCTTCGGGATGTGGAAAATCTTCATTTATTAAGTTACTAACTAAGTTGGAAAATAAATCATCCGGACGAATTGTAATGGATCAACGTAATTTAGATCAGTTATCACGTAAAGAATTAGCGGAAATCGTTGCTTTGGTACCTCAAAATCCTTTTATTATTGCTGGAACTATTCGAGACAATATTTGTTATGGAATGAAGCAAACGGTAACGGAAGAAGAATTAAATGAAGCAACTAGCAAAGCGTTCCTTACGGATTTTATTAAGGGATTAGCAAATGGATACGACACGGTATTAGCCGAAGGAGGAAGTAATTTATCAGGAGGACAACGACAACGTATTGCTCTTGCTCGTATATTTTTACGAAAGCCTAAAATTTTGATTTTAGATGAGGCGACAAGTGCATTAGATAACACTTCAGAGAAATATATTCAAAAACAAATTGAACAATTTCAAGAAGAGTATCATGTCACGGTTCTTTCGATTGCACATCGTCTTACCACCCTTGAAAATTGTGATCGTATTTTAGTTTTCAATCATGGTCAAATTGTGCAACAGGGAAAATATCGTGAACTTATTGAAACACCAGGTTTATTTCAAGATATGTATCAAGGAAAAATAAAGTAGTATTTATTATATAATTAGATATAGGAGGAATTATTATGAAAATATTTGTTACAGGAGGAACCGGTTATATTGGAAGTCATACTTGTGTCGAGTTACTTAATGCAGGGTACGAGGTAGTAGTGCTCGATAATTTATCAAATTCTAAACGCGAGGTAATTGATAAAATACATACCATTACTGGAAAAGATGTTTTCTTTTATGAAGGGGATTGTTGCGATAAAGAACTTGTTACCAAAATATTTACTGAACATAAAATTGATGCCGTTATTCATTTTGCCGGTTTTAAAGCAGTAGGAGAGTCGGTTCACAAACCACTTATGTACTATCGTAATAATTTAGATTCTACTTTAACACTTTTAGAAGTAATGCAAACGTTTAATGTAAAAAAATTAGTTTTCTCATCGAGTGCTACCGTCTATGGAAAACCAGCTTCTTTACCAATTAAGGAAGATTTTCCATTGTCGACAACCAATCCTTATGGTACTACTAAGTTGATGATTGAACGTATTTTAAAAGATCTTGCTTCTTCGGATGAAGATTGGTCCATTGCTTTACTTCGTTATTTTAATCCAATTGGGGCTCATGCTTCTGGTTTAATTGGCGAAGATCCACACGCCATTCCTAATAATTTAATGCCTTATATTGTCAAGGTAGCAACGCAAGAGTTAGCATCTTTAAATATTTTTGGAGATGATTATGATACACCGGATGGAACGGGAGTTCGCGATTATATTCATGTGGTCGATTTAGCCCAAGGACATATTAAAGCGATTGAGAAAATACTTAAAGATAAAGGAATCGATGCTTACAACTTAGGAACAGGTAAGGGTTACAGTGTTTTAGAATTAGTTCACACTTTTGAAACGGTTAATCATATTCAAGTTCCTTATCAAATTGTTGCTCGTCGTCCAGGGGATATCGATCAATGCTATGCGGATCCTTCTTATGCAAAAGAAAAGTTAGGATGGGAAGCCCATTTAGGAATTGAAGATATGTGTCGTGATGCTTATCATTTTGTTGAAACGAATCGTCATTAGATGAAAGGAAAGAAATTATGAATGAAGAAAATCTAATTGATAAGAATATTTTTCGTTTAATAAGTTACGGAGTTTATATTGTCACTTGTCAAGATACGAAAAAAGTAGGGTGTGTTATTAATACGCTTACGCAAGTGAGTGGTACACAAAATCCAATTATAACGATTAGCCTTAATAAAAATAATTATACGAATGAAGTAATTCGTAAAACCAAAAAATTTGCAGTATCTATTCTAGCTGAATCAATGAATCCTCAAGTGATTAAGACGTTTGGTTTTTCTTCTTCTCGGGAGCAAGATAAATTTGAAAGCGTTTCCTACGAAGAAGTGGAGGGGATTCCGGTTTTAAATGAACAAGTATGTGGTTATCTTCTCTGTGAATTAGTTGATATTGTTGAGACAGAGACACATGATTTATTTGTAGCCCGGGTTGTTCGCTCGACCGTTTTAAATGATTTAAAACCGATGACATATCAATATTATCATGATGTAGTAAAGGGTTCTGCTCCGAAATCGGCACCAAGTTATGTTGAAGAGGCAATTACTACTTCGCAAGATCAGGAAGTATGGGTTTGTGAAGTATGCGGTTATGTCCATTATGGACCAATAGAAGAGGGATTCACTTGTCCTCGTTGTGGCGTTGATCAAAGTCACTTTCAAAAACAGTCTTAACGCTTTTGAAATGTAAAGCGCTTGATTAGTTCTTTTCTAATTGAAAAAAGTATGATATGATATTACTAGGATAAAGAGGGTGTTTCGAATGAATGAAGAAAATAAAGAAGAAACAATGAACGAAGTATCAGATACAGAAGCAAGTGTTGAAGATTTTAATAATGTAGACGTTACTCCAGAAACCGAATCGGGTGTCGAAGATTTCAATAACGTAGACGTTACTCCAGAAGTAGGATCAGGTGTTGAAGATTTCAATAATGTGGATGTTACTTCGGAAGCCGGATCAGGTGTTGAAGATTTCAATAACGTAGATGTTACTCCAGAAGTAGGATCAGGTGTTGAGGATTTCAATAACGTAGACGTTACTCCAGAAACCGGATCAGGTGTTGAAGATTTTAATAACGTAGACGTTACCCCAGAGACCGAATCAGGTGTTGAAGATTTTAATAACGTAGATGTTACTCCAGAAGCAGGAGTAAATACTGAAACTGCTACTAATGAGAAAGTAAATTCAGAAGCAGAAGATAAACCAAAGAAAAATCCTATTGATAAAGTTTTTGTCGGATGCATTTTTTTGATTATATTACTTACGGTTATTGCAGTATTACCACCAATGCTTCGTGTTTTTTTACCGGAACGTTACGAACATAAGCCTATTCCTAGTGCTGCTCCAGTTTCAACACCGGAAGAATCTCATGATGGAACGGTTGTTTGTACTAGTTCTTTTGTAAATTCGGATGTATCAATCGTTTATGAAGAACGTTATACCTATGTAAATGATGTTGTTACGCGTTTGGAACTTCATGAACGTAGTAGTCTCGTTGCAGGAAGTACCATTACAATCGAAAGTCTTGTTCAAGAATGTGAAGCAAGTTCAAGTCGTTTTGCTTCTATTGACGGATACGACGTATACTGTAATGACACAGTTCTTGATCAAGTCGAAAAAACGCAGACAATCGATTATCAAAAATTAGATCCAACGGTATTAGAGGATCCAAATAATCCGATTACTTTGGATTATCCAACTGCACCTAATAAGAATGATGTGCTTCTTCAAAAAAGAGCTGCAGGATTTGTTTGTAATTAAGGAAAGTGAACTACTTTCCTTTTTTTTGGACCAATGCTATCTGTCTTCTTTTTTATTTTGAATAAATTTATAATAGATAAATAAAAGGAGGTTTATATGGATGCATTTGTGCCTGAAGAGTTATTAAATTTACTTCTTATTGGAATTACTTTTTCGATTTTTGAAATGGCGTTAGTTCAAAAGATTAAGATGTTACCATTTTTTAATCGAAATTATAAGATATGGATTTTAAATTTGTTGGTATCTTTCGGTTTAGGAATTCCATTTACCATTTATTTTTATAAAGTTTCTGTAATTGCATCTCTTTGGGTGGCCCTTTTTGGTTTTATAGGGGCTCCTACCTTGTACGAAACATTAAAGAAACAAAATATTATTAATTATAAACCAAAGTCTGCTTCGACCGATGAACCTACCATTACAATTCCTGTCAGTCATGAAATAAAATAAGGAAATTTATGATTTCCTTATTTTTTGTCGAATAATTAGAAGTATGGGAATAAAAATGGTAACGATAATTGTCATTGCTCCATAATAGGGGATAATTGGAGGGATGTAATTACTTCCAAATAGAATAAAGATACTTGCTAGTAAAAGAGCTTTATTCATTTTCTTTTTTTCTGTTATACCAAATATATTTTTAATTCCTTCTTTTAATAAAAGAAATAGTAGAGCCATTAATAAAAACAAATCAAATAAAAAATGTACGGATAAGATTATTTCAAGGCGTTCAATAATTTTTAGGAAAGTTACTTTTCGTAGTAGTAAAGTAGTGGGATATTGATAAAAAAGCGCAAATTGATTTCCCAAAATACTTATGGTTAAGAAGGTTATTATCCAAATAAAAAGGGAAGCAAGTAAATAACTTTTTAAAATTGCTTTTTTATGTTTTTTTTCGACAACGATATCTTGGGGTAAGGCAAATAATAAAAATAAAGGTGTCGTTACAAAAAAGGCATATTGAATACTTGCTTTTAAGATTCTGCTTGTAGAATGAATAAAAAAAGGTCGTACTTGATCAATATCAATTAAGGGAATTACGCCAATCAAGGTAATAACAAATAATAAAATAAAGATAAAAAATAATATTTCTCCTGTTCGAGCAATTGTTTCTATTCCTTTGGTTGCTAAATTGTAGATTACTCCCAAGAAGGTAATAGTTATAATCATTAAACTAATTTGAGGAACGAGACTATAGTTGATATAAGAAGTAATATAAAATACTAGAAAACAACTAATAAAAAGCAGACTGATCCATAATATAATTCGAAATAATAGTGAAAAAGGTTTTGAAAAGAACGTATCTATTTTTTCAAAAATATTTTGGTGTGGTTCTTTTTTCCATAGTATAAAATAGATTCCTAACGGGATTAGTCCTAAAATTGTTCCTAATGGAATAACAATCAATAAATCGTTCTGAACGATTTCTAATAAATAGGGCAGAGCAAAAAGTAAAAATAAAGACCGACTTAAAAAGAAAGTTAAAAAGTTTACTTGGCGAAGTGCAATTTTATGATGCATTATATAAGCACTCCTTCCGTTTTTAAATTAGGGTATTGAATGGTAGTATGAAAGGTAATTTCGTAAGTAAGTTGCTCGAAGAGATTCGTTTTATTATGTTCATAAAAGTTATAATCGTTTCGATAAATTAATGTTAAAAAATGTAGAAGATCCATTTTATTATCTTGCGTTTTTTTAATAAGGGAGTCGATTCTTTTTTTTACTTCTTTTTCATAATTTTCTTTTAAATCAACATTATTTTCTTTCGATTCGATCGTACTTTGAATTTCGATTTGTATTTTATTTTGATGTGAACTTATGATTGTATGATTTTCTTTTACAATTATTTCACTTGTCTGATTGGAATTTGAAGGTATTAACGTAAAAGAATTAATTTGATTAGAAAGATATAGATAAGCATTACTTTCTTCTAGTGTGAGATAATCTTTTAACTTATTATCTTGGATGATGGCTAACCCTTCGGTTGTAGGGATATGATCTTTTGAACTAACTACCGGGATTACGGTATTTTTTTCTTCGAGTAGTTGGCGAGCCATATTTTCTAACGATAGGGAAAAAGTAGTTCCTTGCGCTATTTGATTCATCGTTAAAAGATGGGCAATGGTATCCTTTTGATTTTCATTTTCTAATAATTCTTTGGCGTTAACCTCTTTCATTAAGACAATGGGGAAATTATTTCTAGCGGTGGGTTCTTGTAAAAAAAACTGAAGTATCTTATTTAAATCTTCTTGAGCGATGGTGGTATCGATAGCAACTAGTTCGAGATGAGCTAAATCTATTTTTTTGCTTACTTGTAAATAGAGATTGTTTAATGCTTCTTCTATCGTCGTTCCCCGACTTTGAAAACAGGTACTTTGGTAAGTAGATTCTCCATCGTCTTTTTGAGGTAGTATAAAGTTGGCTGTCAATTGAATTTGTTGATCGATTTCTTCAATTCCTAAAGCACTTACAATTCCTAATTCATTTAATTCTGTATAACTAACACATCCTGTTATCAGTCCTAATAGAAGTATACAGAGTACGATTATTTTTTTCATTTTTACCTCCCACGTATTTTATTTTTTTTAGTTAAATAGGGATTTCGATATCGGATTCCTCGATTTTCTGTTTTGATTAGGGCATCTTTTTGTTCTTCTTTAATAAAAGGGGCAAACGGAGCAAGGTAGGGTTTTCCAAATGAATTTAAACTAGTTAAATGGATAATGAGGAGTAGTCCTCCTAAAACAATTCCGTACATACCTAATAGCGTCGCTAGGATAAGGAGTATAAATCTCCACCACCGAAGGGCTGAAATCATTTCGATTGAAGAAAAAAGGAGACCCGAGATTGCCGAAATAGCGACGACAATTATCATGATGGGGGAGACAATACCGGCATTTACGGCAGCATCTCCTAAAACTAATCCACCTAAAATAGAGACGGCCGTTCCCATACTCGAAGGCATTCGCGTATCACTTTCTCTTAATATTTCAAAGGTGACACTCATTAATAGTGCTTCGATTAAGGCGGGGAAAGGAACCATCGCTCGTTGGGCCGAAAAATTAATTAATAAGTCGAGGGATAAAACTTCTTGGTTATGCGTTGTTACGGCAATATAAAAACCAGGTATAAAGATTGCAATGAAGAAAGCAAAAAGACGAATGATTCGTATAAAAGAAATGTTGATCGGTTTTTGATAATAGTCATCGGTCGTATGAAAAAAATCAATAAAGAAACAAGGAATTATTAAAACATAAGGACTATTATCTACCAAAATGGCAATTTTTCCTTCGAGCAATGCCATACTTACTTGATCGGGTCGTTCGGTTGCTAAAATAGTAGGGAAGAATCGGGGCTTTTCTCCTTGAATTAATTCTTTGATATAACCACTATCGATAATGCCATCGATATTTATTTTTAAAAGTTCTTCTTTTACTTTTTGAATTGTTTCCTCTTCGGCGATGTTTTCCATGTATAAGAGTCCTACTTTGGTTTTTGTCTCTTTACCGATGGTATATTCTTGTAACCAAAGATGTTCACTTTTAATTCGTTTTCGAACGAGTCCTAAATTTTTATTAAAGTTTTCAGTAAAAGCATCTTTGGGTCCTTGAATGGACTGTTCGTTGTTTGCTTCGTTAATACCACGATCGAGGTTTGCTTTTGTCTCGATTGCTAACATCTCTTTTTCTGAAGTAATGATTACAGTATAACCGTTGTAAAGGGCATCGATTGCTTCTTGTAAGTCTTTAATTTCTTTGATATGGTGACCGGGCATCGAATTTAAGAAATAGTGATAGAAGGAAGTGGGGATTTCTACTTTTTTTTCGATGATATTAGCGAGATATTTCAAAATAAATTGATTGATATCTTCACTGCTCGAAAGTACTTCGTTAAAGATGAGAATAATCGTTTTGTTTTGAATAGTCATTTCACGAAATATAAAATCGGTACTACTACCTACCTTTTTTTTAATTTTTTCAATCAAAAGAGTCATTTTTTCCTCCTTTTTCTTTTTGTAGTATGTATCAATTCGAGCAAAACTATGAATAAAAGAAAGACTATCGTTTTCTTTTAAAATTCGTTATAATGAAGATGGCGATGTATATGAATGAAAAAAAGATAGTTCAAATTTTAAAACAAGATCATTTCGGTGATGGGATTGCCCAAGGTGAAGATGGATTGATTTTTGTAGAAAGAGGATTACCTCAGGAGCAGGTGGAGATTCATCTTACGGAAAAAAAGAAACATTTTGAACGGGGAGTGATCGATGAAATTAAATCGTGTTCTTCGGAAAGAGTAGAGCCAGCTTGTCCTTATTTTGGTCGTTGTGGAGGGTGTCAATTACAACATCAATCGGAGGAAGGACAAAAACATTTTAAGATGCAAAAAGTAAAAGAACTTTTAATGCGGTATGCCTCTTATCAAGGTCCAATCGAGCCTTTAAAGACGGGATCTCATTTTCATTATCGAAACAAAGTTATTTTAGAAGTAAAGGACCGGAAGTTATGTTATCATCAAGGGAAAAGTGACCAGTTAGTTCCGATCGACTATTGTCTTTTGTTACCTGTTAAAATGAATTCCTTAATTGCTTCTCTTTCGACGTATTTAAAAAAAGAAAGTGCTTTTCAAAAAATTCAAATTCGAATGAATGAACAAGATGAATTCTTACTTTCAATCGAGGGTTCTTTTGTACCAGAAACTTTACTTTCTTATTTAGATGAATTTAAAATAAAGGTTCTTTATAAAAATCAGCAAATTGTCTATCAATCGGGTCCTTTTGAAATGAAACTTTTTAATCAAGTATTTACGTTATCTGATCAATCTTTTTTTCAAGTTAATTCTGAAATGACTTCCGTTTTGTACGAACAAGTTATCGAGGAAGTGAGAAAGAAAAAACCGAAGGTATTACTCGATCTTTATTGTGGAACGGGTACTTTGGGCTTAATTGCAAGTCCTTATTGTCGTCAAGTAATTGGAGTAGAAGTAGTTTCGAGTGCTATTCAAAATGCGCTTTTAAATAAAGAACAAAATCAGGTTTCTAACATTACTTTTTACGAAGGAAAAGTAGAAGATGTCATTGCTACTTTACCTCGTTGTGATTTTGTTATTGTGGATCCTCCTCGAAAAGGATTGGATGAAAAAACAAAGGAAACGTTACTTCGTTTACAACCAGATGTCATCTGTTATGTTTCGTGTGATCCCGTTACTTTTGCCAGAGATTTAAAAACTTTGACTTCTATTTATACCATCGAAAAGATTACTCCTATTGATTTATTTCCTCAAACTTATCACGTCGAATGTGTTGGAGTTCTATATAAAAATAAATAAATTTAAGATTTTAAAAGGGTGGAAAAAAATCCCTTTTTTTGATATAGTTAAAGCGTAGTAAGAAAGGATGGTTTTATGAAATTTAGTGCGTTTTTGTATGAAAGACCGGATTTTGAACAATTTAAAACGAAGGCTGAAGAACTTTATGAACAGTTAGACAAGGTGACGACTAAAGATGATTTTTTAAGTGATTTTAAGGCCGTGAACGATCAATGGAACGAAGTGTTAGCAATGTATCAACTCGCTTATATTCGTTATACTATGAATACCAAAGATCCTTTTTACAAAGAAGAACAGGCTTATTTTGATGAAATGGTTCCAGAGTTTGATGCAGTGCATCATCGTTTTTATCAAAAGATTATCGATTGTCCTTGGAAGAAAGAATTAGAAGAAGTTATTCCTCCACAATTCTTTCGTAAAGTGGAAAATCAGTTAAAGTTATTTGATCCATCAATTATCGAAGATCAAAAAGAAGAAAATCGGTTAACGAGTCAGTATGTGGCTCTTTTAGGAAGTGCTCAGATCCCTTTTGAAGGAAAAACATACAATTTATCGGGATTATCAAAATTACGGTCTGATCCCAATCGAGAAGTGCGAAAAAAGGCAAGTGATGCGTATTGGCATTTCTTTGAAGAGCACGAAAGTGAATTCGATTCCTTATTTGATGCTTTAGTAAAAGTCCGTGACCGCATAGCGCACAAATTAGGTTTTCCTAATTATGTCCCGGTAGGGTATTTACAGATGAACCGAATCGGTTATGACGAAAAAGATGTTGCTTCTTTACGAAAGAAGATTGTCGACTACGTCGTTCCTTTTGTGCAAAAACAAGAACAACTTCGCAAAGAACGTCTCGGTATTGAAAAATCACATTATTATGATGAAGGTATTTTTTATAAAGAAGGAAATCCGCTTCCGAAAGGAAACGAAGAAGAATTAGTTCAAAAAGCTAAATCGATGTATCAAGCGATGAATCCTCAATTTTATGCTACTTTTGAAATGATGGAAGAGAAAGGATTGTTCGATCTAGTTAGTCGGGATGGTAAGACCACGGGTGGTTATTGTCAATTTTTACAAAAATGGAATGTTCCTTTCATCTTTGCTAACTTTAATGGGACCAGTCATGATGTTGAGGTTTTAACTCATGAATTCGGTCATGCTTTTCAAGCGTTCCACAGTAACGAAAACAAAGAAATGGTGATTGAATCGCTCGCTTTTCCAACGAATGAGGCAGCCGAAATTTTTTCGATTTCGATGGAGTATTTAACACATCCTTTCATGGAACAATTTTTTAAAGAGGATACAAACCGGTTCTTGTACAAACATTTACTCGATGCCATTTCTTTTCTTCCTTACGGGGCTTTGGTCGATCATTTTCAAGAAGAAGTATATTTAAATCCTGATTTAACTCCTTCGGAACGAAGAGCCCTTTGGCGGAAACTAGAAAAGATTTATCAACCGGAACTTGATTATACGGATTTACCTTATCTCGATCGGGGAGGTAAGTTTGTACGGCAATCGCATATTTATGAAAATCCATTTTATTATATCGATTATGCTCTTGCTTATATTGCGGCCTTAGAAATATGGATGATTTCTTTGAAAGATGCTTCCAAAGCCCAAGCTATTTATTTACATTTAGCACAATTTGGAGGAAGAAAGTCCTATATGGAATTATTAACGGAAGGAAATTTACATCATCCTTTCAATTCTGATATTTTAAAAGAAATTATGACGACTATCGAGAATGAAACGGCAAAAATAAAAATAGATGAGAAAGACTATTAAAACAGTCTTTTTTATTTGCAAAAATAGCTTTTTATGTTATGATAGAAAGCAATTTTAGGAAGTGTATTTTATGTCGTATCAAAATATAAAAATAGGGTTACTGAATCCAAAAGAAATCTTTTCGAATCACTTATCTATTTTTAAAAATAATCGATTTATAGAAACTGAAAATACAGATTTTTCAAAGGCAGCTGGCGCTTATCAAAATTGGTATTGGGTAGATGAAAATCAATTGTATCATTCGTCTTATGTTCTTGCCGTTCACAATTATGAAGGAGTTGTTGCTAAAAGTTATTTTAATCGTGGAATTGCTATTCGTCCTTGTTTAATTATCGATCGTGAAGATTTTGACTCATTTGTACAAGCTCATCAAGCATCTTTTCCCATCGAAAATCAAATTGCTTTACAATATGGATTTTATCCTCAAACTGTTGTTTCTTTGTCGAAATCACAAATGTTAGAACAACTTTATCAAAAGAATCTTCTTCCTAAATCTGGAAAGACCTACACTTTTGATAAAACACCTTCCTTTAATGATGTTGCTTATTTTGAACCGATTATATATCCAGAATATCAACTTGATTCAGAAAAGTTTGTTCGTTTTATTATGAATCCTTTTGAGTTACAGGTAACAATTAATAATCAAAATTATTGTATGGGTGAAGCTGTTTGGTTTCAAGTAGAACCTGTTACGTGGCTTGTCGATATGGATCAATGTCGGATTGTCTCTTTTAAAAATCTTCTTGCAGGAATTCCTTTTTCACATAAAGAGTACTCTGGATTTAGTCAGTCTTTTATTGCCTTTTATCTTAATTCTATTTTCCGTCATGATTTGTTTGATGCGACGGTTTCTTCGAATCTGTTAGAAAATCAAAATCCTCATTTACAATCTATTTGTCATGATTTGGAATATGTAAAAGAACGTCTTCGTCTGTTAAGATCGAGTGATCCTCAATTATCGACAACGATTACTTCACTCGAAGAAAAAATGGATACCGTGCAAAATCATCTCTTGGGCGTTAAAGTTAAAACGAGATAAGACTTTTCAATTATTTTTTTATTTCGTGTAAAGAGGTGTAATAATGAAAGGAGTTTTTTATGGAAAACAAAATAACATTAATGTCTTCTGATTTTTTAAGTCAATACCGTAACGAAGAAACAAAACCATGGATCGATGTTACCTTAACTGATTTCGCTTTGTTAACGGGAGCGATTCGTAAACCGGAGATTATGTGCTATACGGAAAAAACAAATTACTATTTTTTATTTGATCAAAGCGAACGTAAATTACTCAATAAAGAAGCTTCGGATCACATTGCGGCGGTTATTCGTCCTGTAATTAAAATTTCAGATCCTAATCGTTTCACCGAATCGTCTTTATTAGTCACTCTAGGTGAATATCCTCAACAATTAGTTTCTTTGGAAGATACGTATCAATTAGAAGCGCTTTTTCGAAATAAAAAACTTCCTTTTACTGGGATTTCTAACACTTTTTATCAAGCTACGCTTAATCAAACATCTTATTCGATATCGCATCCTTATAACTTTAAATTATGTCGTTATCCTGTTTTTCAATTAGGGGGCGAACGTTATATGCGTTACCTTATTCAAGAAGCCGCCGTTCCTCGATCGGCGCGATTAAGAAATTATCGTTTTTTACCGGGTGATTTTGCTTGGTTTAAAGTAAGTCCTGTCGAATGGTGGGTAGACCATAACTACAATCAGTTAATTAGTCGGTACGGTTTAGTTGCGGGTATTCCTCATGAATATCTTTTTAACTATCTCGATTGTGGTTTATCGAAAGATTTGTTTTTCTTTGAAGCGATTGCCGAGGAACGGTTAAAAAACGATTCTAAATGTCATCCATCGGTTGAAAAGTATCTTACTTTAATCGAAGAAAAAACACGTCTTCTTCGTTCGAACTTTCCAGAGTCGTCCAGTTATTTTAGTGATATTTTAGATTGTGCCCAAAAGATAAGAGAAGAATTACCAAAAGAGTATCAAAAAAGGAAGTGAAAAAAATGAATTATCAATTACGATATTTGACAGATCAAGAATTTCGAGATTATGTGCTACAAAATAATAAGCGTTTTTTACAAATGCAATTAACGGATTTAGTATGGTTAACCGGTTATAAGGAAAATGAGCATTCGTTGTGTTTTACTAATAATACCAAAAAAGATTATGCTTACTTTGATTTTCAAGATAAGAAAATTCATTATAGTGCCGATACTGCCCCTAGTGCTTTCGTTCGTCCCGTTTTAGCAATGGAGGGAATGAATATCGAAGCAGATACCATCGAAATGGGGTATTATCCACAATGGTTGGCTTCCCGGGAAAGGACTTATGAATTAGAAGATAAATATTTAAGTAATTCTTTAGAAACAACGGGATTATCTTTTGTCCTTTACGACGTTAAGTACATCGAAGAACGAGATCGTTATCAGTTTCATCGCTATCCCGTCTATGTTTTCGATGACCATTTATATATTCGCTATATTATTCCTGGAAAATTAATTAATAGTATTAAAGTGGAAATTCGTGATCGCCATTTTTTAGATGGTGATCCTGCGTGGGTCGAAGTTACGCCGGTCGAGTGGCTCGTTGATCATGATAAATCGTTATTAGTTAGTCGTTATTGTTTAGTAGATCGTGTTCCGTCTTTTAATTCCGATATTTTTCTTACTTTTGGTATGCGTGAAGATATGTTTCGTGTGAACTTAATTAGTGAAGAAAAATTACAAAAACAACCTCTCAAAGAAAATGCGCTTTCGAAAGATATCCAATATGTTAAAGAACAATTACGTCTATCGCGTGGAATAGCGCTTGAAGCAACTCCTTTTTTAGATAATGCCTTAGAAAGATTAGATATCATATCGGATAAGGTCAATACCGCTTATCAAAAAGTAAAGAAGTGATAAATTATGTTAACATTATTACAAGATAGAAATTCTTTTACAATGCCAACAGCAAGTCCTACGGATTTAGCTATTATTAAAGGAGCACGCCTTCATGGTAATTCACTACATCCCGAAGGAGAATTACTGATAGGAAAAATCAACGATGAAGGTAGGGTTCTTATTCTTAAAGAAGATGGCATATCTTATACATCTGGTTCGGTTCAAAAGACTGATTTTTGTACTATCCATTTGGTTCTTTCAATCGATAACGAAGAAGAAGTAAATGATTTAAAAGAATATTATAAAATTCAAAAAGAGAAAGGGTTTACCTATCCAACTTATTTTAAAGGAATGTATCCCCAAAATGCAGCACCTTTTGAACTTTTTGATGTTTTATTTAAACACTATGAAAATGGACCATTTCCTAAGACTGGTTCTTATTCGCTTCCTAATCCTGTGAGGGGTGAAATTGAAAAAGTTCCTTGTTATTCCTTTGAAGGAAAAAATTATGTTTTAGTAAGACCTGAGTGTTACTCATCTATACGAGCTTATCCACTATCTAATGGCATTAACTGTAAAACGTTTGATAAAGATATATGGATCGAGGTAAGTCCTATCGAATGGTATATTGATGAGACGGGCAAATTTTTAATTTCTAAAAAAGGACTTCTTTCGGGCTTGAACGTTAATCCTCGAGAGAACCTTCCTACAGGTTCCGGATTTAAAGAAAGTAGACTTTATGATTTTCTAAATAAAAGAGTATTAATACAAATGATGCAAGGCGAGAAAAGTATTTTTGAAAGTCAGAGAATTATCGAACAACAATTGACTTATTTAAAAGAACGTCTAGGCATATTGAGACTACAACATCCGGAATCAACGGATTATATCGATCGTCTTTTTCCACCTTTAAAAATTATTGAGGAGGAAGTAGCCTATCAAAAAGTAAAAAAGTGCTAATATATGAAATGATTTCGTTTTAAAATTTTTCTATTATAAAAGGAGGTAAAATATGTTTCCTACTAGTAATTTAAAATTAAGTGTTCCTAGTGTCGAACAATTAGTTTCCTTTAGCGATTTAAAATTGAACGAAGGAAATCTTACTCCTTTAACACAATTTGCCCTTATTTCAGGTGTAAGATATCAGTTTCAACATGGTCATAAACGAGGATTTCTTTATACACATTACGAAGGGGAAGGAAAACTAAAAACTTTCGATGACACGGGTAAAGTAAAAAATATTGATTGTTCTAAAGAAAATGTTGTTCGGCCGCTTTTACAAAATGTCGATTTTGCTTGGGTGGATGCAAATAAAAGAAAGAACAACGAAGGCTTATGGGAAGTAATTTTAGGAAGATATCCACAGTTTGTGGCAAGTATTGCGATTCAAGATGAACTTACGAAGGCCATTTATGTAGATCCTTACGAACTTTCTTCTCCTACAGGGGTCACTTATTCTTTAGGACATTGTAAAGTAGCGCTCTATCACTATAAAGGAAAAGATTATACGCCTATTTATACGAATGATCCAGGGACCGTTTTATCGAATAGTAGAACATATGCTTCGGAAGACTTAACTTGGTTTAAAGTGAGTCCTGTTGCCTGGTTAGTCGACGAAAAAAATCATTTGTTAATTTCAAAATACGGTTTAGTATCCTTTTCATCGAGTGTTAAAGTTAAAGATTATGAATTAAATTGTTTGAATTCTTTTTTAGAGATGACATTAAATAAAGAATTGTTTCAAAATATAGCAGAAACAAATAACCACTTAGCTTTATCCAGAAAAGAGTGTACTTTGCAAGATGATTTTATCTTTGTCCAAGAACGACTTAATTTACTTCGTGCAAGTCATCCCGAGTCGCTCGAATTAATTACCTCGATTCAAGAGCGAGTAACTGGTATGGAAGAAAAAGTACAAAAAGATTATATGCCCAAGATTAAGGTGATAAAATGATAAAGAATGTACAAATAAATCTTCCGGATCTTACTCTATATACGGGATATAAGGCGATCGATTGTTTCAATTTAGAAAAAAATAATCCCAAGAAGGCTTCGAATATACTTACGGATATGGCACTTTTAACGGGTGCTCGTGTCTCTTATCAATACTATACGTACGATCATAAACCGGAGCAAATCGGGTATACGCTTACTCGAACGATTTGTGGCGACCATATTGCGATTGTTAATGATTCGATCCGTAATGAAGTGTACGCATCTTATGAAGGGTCGGATTGCTTTGGAACTATTCGTCCGATTTTACAAGTGGATTCTTTCGAAGAAACTTTGGGAACTATTTCGAACGAAGAAGTTATTTATTTAGGAAATTATCCCCAATGGGCGGCTCCAGGCTATTTACAATGGGAACTTAATCAACAATTTAACGAGGGTAAATTAAAAGATAAAACGACGGGCGAATATTTTTCTTATTGTCTTAATGGTTCCACGCTTGTACATCAAGATGCTCCAGTTTATCGTTATCAAAATAAAAAATATATTTGTGTTATTTCGCATTATGAAAAAGATAAAGATCTTTCTCGATATCCTTTATCGAATGGTGAAGATTATCTAGTAAATCAAGGTGTTTGGGTCGAAATTTCACCGGTTCCTTGGATGGTTGATTCGGAAAGAAAAATCCTTATTTCAAAATATGGTTTGCTTGCAGGTGTTCCGTATCATCCGCAATTAAGATTTAAACCGGATGATTATGAAAGTACCCATATCAAGGATTTCTTAGATAACGTACTTCTACCTAATCTGTTTCAAAAAGAGGAAGTAAAAAAGGTACCTAAATGTGAGCCTACTTTTCAAAGTGATTATACTTTTGTTAAAGAACGACTCGGATTATTACGACTTACGCATCCTGAATTTAGTGAAGCATTAGATCCGATTTTAAAACGGGTAGAACGAATGAATGAAATCGTCAAAAAGGACTATCAAAAAATAAAAAAGTAACATTTACAAAAAGGGTAAGTTGTGGTTTAATATAATTAGTTGGAGTTGAGGAAAATGAGAGAAATAAAAAATGAATATAATAAAGTTTGGTGGAGTAGTATTTTAACTTCTTTGATTTTTGTCGTTGTTGGTATTTTATTAATCATTTATCCCGCTACTATTATTCGAACAATTTCAGTTACGGTAGGAATTGGAATTATTATTGCAGGTGTCTTTGCTTTTATCCGTTTCTTTCGAACGATGCAAGAAACGGGCAGTCAAAATTATTTTCGATTTGATGTCGTTTATGGTACGATTTGTGCTATTGCCGGAACTTTATTAATTGTTAATACGACCGCGATGGCAAGCATCCTTCCTTTAGTTGTAGGAGTTTGGATGACGATTAACAGTATTATTAAAATTCAATATGTTTTAACGATTCGACAATTTAACCGAGAAGCAGCGACTCCTACTTTAGTTATTGCTATTCTTACGCTTGCTTGTGGTATTTTACTTATATTTAATCCCTTTAAAGGAGTCGAAATTCTTACCCAAATTTTAGGTGGTTTCATTACTGTTTATGCGGTTTTAGATATTGTTAATGCTTTTCTTATTAAGCAACGGGTTAAAACTTATGTTTCTCAAACAACTACAATTGTCGAAGTAAAGAGCACTCGTTCCAATGACGAGGTAGATGAAATTCAAGATGCTGAAATTATTGAAGAAAAGCCAAAAAAGAAAAAAAATCAAAAGAAATCATAAAAGAAAGCAATACTTTCTTTTTTTTCTAGGAGAAGATTATTGTGAAAAAAGAGAATCGAGTAAATCATACTTTTCCAGCTTATTATAATAAAGATTCTAAAATACTTATTTTAGGAAGTTTTCCGTCGGTTCGATCACGCAAAGAAAATTTTTATTACATGCATCCTCAAAATCGTTTTTGGAAAGTACTAGGAACTTTATATGAAATGCCTTTTACTACTTTCGAAGAGAAAAAGGCGATTTTAAAGAAACATCATATTGCCCTTTGGGATGTGATTGAAAGTTGTACGATTACTGGTTCTAGTGATGCTAGTATTCAAGAGGTGGAACCGGTAGCTATTATGTCTTTGTTAGAAAAAACGTCCATTCAAAAAATCTTTACGACTGGGAAAAAGGCATATACCCTTTATTACCAGTATCTCTATCCTAAAACTTTGATGGAGGCAAGTTATTTGCCATCGACCAGTGCTAGTAATCAAGCTAATTATCCTTTTCCTTCTTTGCTTGAAGTATATCGAAAAAATTTAATAGAAGGGGAGCATCCACATGACTGATTTAGAAAAAATAGTATCTCCTCTTTTACAATGGTACGATCAAAATAAAAGAGATCTTGCTTGGCGAAAAGAGGTAAATCCATATAAGACATGGGTATCTGAAATTATGTTACAACAGACACGAGTAGAGCAGGTGAAGGGATACTACGATCGCTTTTTGAAAAAACTTCCTACTATTTATGATTTGGCAAAGGTGGATCGAGATAATTTACTTAAAATTTGGGAAGGGCTAGGTTATTATCAACGCGTATGTAATATGCAAAAGATGGCTCAAATTGTCGTTTCTAAATACGAAGGTAAAATACCGGATACGTATGAAGAAATTATTAAACTTCCCGGTATTGGAGACTATACGGCAGGAGCTATTTTATCGATTGCTTATCAGAAAAAGATTCCTTGTGTCGATGGAAATGTCCTTCGTGTAATTACTCGGCTTACACTCGATTATTCCGATATTGCCAAAGAAGAGACAAAAGTGAAAATTAAAGATGAATTAACTTCGATTTTACCGGACCGAGTAGGGGATTTCAATCAAGCTTTGATGGAATTAGGGGCGCTCGTTTGTCTTCCGAATAAACCTCCTCTTTGTACAATCTGTCCTTTAAAAGAATTATGTTTAGCACATTTACAAAAGAAAACAGATCAGCTTCCTGTAAAGACTTCGAAACTATCTAAAAGAAAAGAAAAGTATACGGTTTTTATACTTCATTATCAAGATCAAATCTTACTTCAAAAAAGAACCGATCAAGGCTTACTTGCGGCACTTTATGAACTACCTAATATCACTGGTCATTTATCTTTAAAAGAAGCGAAAGCCTATTTGAAAGCGCAAGGGTACCACGTTCATTCGATTCAAAAAGGAAATAAGTTAAAACACATTTTTAGTCATTTGGAATGGGATTTAATCAGTTATTCTGTTCAAGTTCTTGAACCATTCCCTGGTTTGTGGGTTACGGAAGAAGAAAGAAAAACAACTTATCCACTTCCTACGGCATTTAATCGTTTATTAAAAGGAGAAGATCAAAATGAAAAATAAACAAATTATGGATGAACAATATCATCATTATCAAGTACGAAAAATATTACGTTGGATTGTTTTAGTATTATTATTTTTCGTTATTCTGCTTTCGGTTTTTGCGCTTTTCCAATGGATTTCATTTTGGATTCCACTCGTTCTTTTTTTAGTAGCTTCTCTTCTTATGCGATACCGGGAACGTATCCCTCTAACTATGGATTCAAAGAAAAAGAAGGATTAAACTCCTTCTCCATTAAAACTTGGTATAAAACTCGTTTGATCGGTTTCTCCTTCTTGGATGAAACCGTTTTTAATGCCTAACGAAATGGCATAATCGATTACTTCGTCGTATTCTTTCTCTGTTACGGAACGATTCAATTCGGGATATTTTTGACAAGGTCGAACAACGGTGTACTGATTCATAATACTTATAAAGATTTGATCGTGATAAGTTTCGTATAAATAAGAGAGTACTTTTTTAGAGTCATAAGTTCGATTTGGCAAGATTAAATGTCGCACAATTACGCCTTTTTGCATCATGCCTTCTTTGTCAAATTGTGGATTTCCTACTTGTCTTACCATCTCTTGTAAGGCCTCTTGGGCATAAGAGAAATAGTTCGGACAGTTCGAGTAGTTAATCGCTAAATCATCGTAATAATATTTAAAATCTGGTAAATAGATGTCGATTAGTCCTTCGAGCGATGCAATACTTTCTTTGGTTTCATAACCGGAAGTGTTATATACGATTGGAATTTTTAATCCCATTTTTTTAGCTTTCTTTAAACCTTTTCGAATTAATGGAAGAAAGTGGGTAGGGGTTACTAAGTTAATGTTATGAACTCCTTTCTCTTGTAATTCTAAACACATTTCACTAAAACGCGTTATCGATACTTCTTTTCCTTTGTTTTCTTCACTTAATTCATAGTTTTGACAGTAGATACATTTTAAATTACAGTATGAAAAAAAGATGGTTCCACTTCCATTTTTTCCCGATAGGCAAGGTTCTTCCCAGTAATGGGGTGCACATCTTCCAATACGAAGACGGTTTCCTGCTTTGCAAAAACCTTTTTCTCCTTTGTTTCGATTTACGCCACATTTTCTAGGACAGAGCATACAATGATCTAACTCTTTCGCCATGGGAATCCCTTCTTTCTTTTTTATTATAACATAATTTGTTCTATTCGCGAGATGCTTGCATATTTTTAAATAGATGTGTTATAATCATAATTGTGTAAAATAGAAAAGTACACTGATGGTGATAAATCACTGGATTTTATTTCAACCGATTTCTCTTTCTTCTAAAAAAGATTAGAAAAACGATTAAGAAATTATGGTCCATATTTTGTTGTTAAGGAGGGAAGAGAGATGCAAGAATTTCAAGACAAGACGATTACTTGTGTAGATTGTGGTCAAGATTTCGTTTTTACGGCAGGGGAACAAGCTTTTTATCAAGAAAAAGGTTTTACAAACGAACCAAAAAGATGTAAAGCTTGCCGTGAAAAAAAGAAAGCGGCTCATCAAAATAGTCAACCAAAAGAAGAAAAATAAATCTTCTTTTTTTGTGCTTTTGGTACTAACTGTGATAAAATAATAGTAGTGTGAAAGGGAGGTAGAACGATGAAATATTATTGTATTGGTATTAAAGGGTCAGGAATGAGTACGTTAGCTCAGATTTTATATGATTTAGGGAATGAAGTAATCGGCTACGACGATGCCCGTGAAGAAAAGTATACGGAAGCAGGATTAAAAAAGCGGGGTATTCCGATTTATTACGATGATTCGGCTCCTTTAACGGACGATACAATCGTCACTTATTCGAAAGCATTTCGCGAAGATCATAAAGAGTTAAGTCGCGTTCGTTCGCTTGGTTTAACGATTCAAGGTTACAACGACCTTTTAGGAAGTCTCACGCGCCAATTTGAAACTACTTCTGTCTGTGGAACGCATGGTAAAACGACGACGTCTTTACTTATTTCACATATATTAACGAACAGTATCGGTTGTAATTATTTCGTAGGCGATGGAAGTGGTTATGCCGATCCTAAAAATAAACTTTTTATTATCGAGTCTTGTGAATATCAAAAAACGTTACTAGCTTATCATCCAACGAATGTTGTTTTAACCAATATCGAATTAGAACATACCGAGTGTTACGACGGAATCGAAGACATTATTCATACGTTTGAAATTTTTGTGAATAGAGCTACCAACTTAGTTGTACTCTGTGGAGATGATAAGAATGTTCGGAAGATTCAAACCGATAAAAAAACGATTTACTACGGTTTTGATGAGGCCAATGATTATGTTATTAAGAATCTTGTTTTGACTAATCAAGGAAGTGTTTTTGATGTCTATGAACATGGACAATTTTTTGGCCATTTTGATACTCCACTTTTTGGAAAACACATGGTATTAAATGCTTTGGCTGCTATTATTCTCACTTCGTACTACGGTGTATCCAAAGAGTTGATTCATACTTCTTTAGAAACTTTTCAAGGAGCAAAACGTCGTTTTAAAGAAGAAGTGATTGGGGATGCTATTTTGATTGACGACTATGCCCATCATCCGACGGAAGTTCGTGTTACTTTGGAAGCTGCCCGTCAAAAATATCCTGATAAAAAGTTAATTGCTATCTTTTTACCGAATACGTATTCTCGTACGAAAGAATTGAAAGAAGATTTTATTTCGGCCCTTCAAAAAGCAGATGTTGCCTATGTCATGGATATCGAATCCGATCGGGAAGAAGCTTCCGATTATCCTGGAGTTAGTAGTGATCAAATTATCGAGGGCCTACCGAATGGTAAAAAGATTTCTATCGATACCGTGGATCAGTTATTATCTTATTCGAACGCCGTATTTTGTTTTATGAGTTGTACCCATATTTATTTAATAGAAGATGCCTTTAAAGCAAAACTAAAAAATAATTAAGCTATGTTGATACATAGCTTTTTTTGTTCTAAAAAAACAGTATCTTCATACGATGAACTAAAGGAGATGCGTTATGGACGAATATAAATCTGTTACCAAATATCAAAGAAAAAAGCAATTAAAAAAAGACTCTTCAACTTTTATTCAAAAGAACTCTTTTCGTTCTTATCTGCTATCTTTCATCAGTCGCTTTCTAATAAGTGTTATTTTATTACTCGGTGCTTTAATCGGTTGTAAGAATCCGACGGTTAAAAGTTTTATTAACGAGCAAATTTATCATACGAATATTCAATTTGCTCCGTTAAAAGAATGGTATCAAAAAAATATTGGGAACGTTTTTCCTTTACAATCGTCTCTACCTGATACTACCCCTGTTTTTAGTGAACAACTTACCTACCGTAATAAGCGTCTTTATAAAGATGGGGTGTCTTTGGAGGTGGGAACTAATTATTTAGTTCCCGTGTTAGAAAGTGGTATTGTTGTTTTTATTGGGGAAAAAGAGGATTATGGAGCGACGGTGATTATTCAACAAGTGAATGGGGTAGATTTATGGTATTCGAATATCAATGCTAGTAATTTGTCACTTTATGAATATGTAGAGAAGGGAAGTCTTTTAGGAGAAGCGAATGGGAATGAAATCTATTTAGTATTTCAAAAAGAGGGAGCCTTTTTAAATTATCAAGACTATTTGGAATAAGATTGAATTCGATCCTACTTTGCTTCTTTTTTTATTGTTAATTATCTTAACGGGGATGTTTCGTTCTTTTCTTCTTTTTTCTATTTTGTTAATCGTACATGAATTAGGTCATTTTTTGATGGGGTACTTTTGGGGTTGGAAATTAGATAAAATTGTTTTTTATCCTTATGGGGGATGTACTTATTTTAATACGCAAGTAAATGTTCCTTTATCTCAAGAGTTATCGGTATTAATCATGGGACCTCTTTTTCAAATTTTATTTTATTTTTTACTTTCTTCTTTTTTTATTCATGGTCAAGATCTTGTCCTTCTTAAAAGTTATCATTATGGTATTTTATTTTTTAATTTATTACCGATATATCCCCTTGATGGAGGACGATTAATGGCGCTTTTTTTTGCTTTTTTTCTTCCTTATCGAAGAAGTTTATCGATTACTTTTTTGCTTTCTTATTTAATACTATTTGGCTATTTTTTCTTTGCTTTTGTTCCTCTTAATTTAAGTCTTTTCTTTATGGGTATGTTATTGCTTTCGAAATTGTTTATCGAACAGCGAAAGTCTACTTTTTATTATCATCGCTTTTTGATGGAACGTTATTTAAATCCTTTCTTTTATAAACGTCATAAAACCATATCAAAAATAGATGATATGTATCGTGATCGGATGCATCTTTTTAAGAAAAATGCAACTTACTATACCGAGAAAGCATTTTTAAAGCAGTATTTTAACCGAAAATAAGTGCCAATTTACTGTAAACTTTATTGACAAAGATATTTTCCTATGCTTATGATTATAATGAAGCCAAAATATGATAGGGGGAATGTTTGTGGATAGAGAACAAGATATGAAAAAAGTTGTGGCTGTCATTTTCGTTTTAGTTGTTGTTCTTGCTATTTTTATTGGAATACGTAGTAACAATAAGGTGGATTTATTGGATATAATACCTACACCAACGCCGGAAGAAACACCAAGTCCAACACCTACGCCTACACCTACACCAACACCAGTGCCAAGTGTAAGACCAACCGAAACGAAAGAGGAAGAAGAAGTACAAGGTACACCTATGGTAAATGAGTCGAAACCAGAGGAAAAACCGAAAGAAGAAAGTACAACGGTTGATAAAACAAATTTAGAGACTCAAATTGATAAAGGAAATGAACTTTTAGCAACGAGTTTAGGATCGAGTGATAGTGAATTAGCTGATTTAGTTAATGAACTTAATCGTTTGCTTGCCGAAGCTACCAAAGTAAGTAGTAATAAAACTGCTACCGAAAGTCAAGTTAAGGCAATTTATACTAAATTAACGGCTATCATTGATCAAGTGACGGATTACTGTAATAAACTTTATGAAGAAGCACTTACGAAAGTAATGACCGTTGAAAATGAAGTTACACAAGAAAATATGGAACTAGCGAAAGAAGCCATCGAAAAACTTCCTTCGGGAGATCAAAGAACCGCATTAGAAGATCGTCTTACTGCTTTAACACCGGAAGAAATTAAAACTGCAGGAGATCTTGCTGGATTAAAAGAACTTTTAAAAAATGAAGATGGTACGGTTGGAACGATTTATTTAACCGATGATATTAAAGATATTACAGAAACACTTACGATTAATGGACCAATCGTTATCAATGGACAAGGTCATAAATTAATCTTTACTGGAAATGAAGATGAGGGAATTGTTATTCATGTTCCTGGTAAAACGAAAGAAGCTGTTCCGGGAGTTATAGCCCTTGGTTTAGAAGAAGATACCGAAACTACTAATACGCATGTTGTACTTAATAATCTTGTTGTGGAAGGAACGGAAAGTATGGTTGGAGTAGTTGTATATGACTCTAATGATGTTGTTCTAAATAACTATACCGGAAGTAATATGAAGAGCGCTTTACAAGTAAATGGAAGTCAAGTTACTTTAACAGGTACTACAACTGTAAGTGGTAGTAAGGAAGCAGGAATTGAATTACTTATGACGAAACGTGAGGAACTTCAAGGATCTGAAGAATTAACCAATCCAACTTTAACACTTGCGGAAGGTGCAACGATTGTACAAGCATTCGAAGAAGAACAAACTGTTCCGACTGTTACGGTTCCTGTTGTTGAAAAAGAACAGGTTGGACTTGTTATCGAAGAAGGATTAACGGAAGATATGGAATCGATGTTCCGTCAAGAGGTAACCGAGGAGACAGTTAAATATTATCTAAACGATCCGAGCGCTGATAATGAGGTGGTTCCAAGCGATGAAGAAGCAGCCGGTCCTAACACTTTGACGGCAACGCCTGCTGAAGCAAAGACACCGGATGATACATTAGAAGGAGACACTGTAGATTCAAAGGAAGAAGAGCAAGCTGGTTTACCTGCTACTAATTCACCAGCGAAAGATACTACTTCTCCAACGACTTTTGATTTAGACGAACCACTCGATGAAGAATAAAAAGTTAAAAGAGTCTTAGGACTCTTTTTTTCTTTTCTGTGTAGTTGTAAATGATGTGAGACCAAAAAGTAAAAAAAATTAAAGTGATATGATATAGTAAAAATGATAATTGAA
>CANRCR010000007.1 GCA_947629165.1 uncultured Bacilli bacterium | reverse complement strand
GCTAGAAATATAATCAACCATTTTACCCGTTATTGTAAATGGAGGTATATAATTTTTCATTAAATTCACCTCAAATTCTTGTATATTTATTATACTACTATTCGTATTTAAATTCAATGCATCTTGCTTAATTCTTGCTTAATTCTTGCTTAAATTTTTGTAAATTACCCAAATAGTCAATTGAATGTGGTAATTTACTTTAAAATTGACATAATTTAATTATTAAAAATCAGAATTTTTTCTAAACTAACATAAACTTTTCTAAATATTAGTAGAACTTAATTAAACTAATATGAATTAAAGCACACAAAAATGGAGCCTTTCGGCTCCTTCAGGGGGTTTTGGTTGAATCGCTCTCACATTTTAGTTCGTAAGAGCCAGCGTAGTTTTATTCTACGCACTTTAATCATAATATGAAAAAGTTCAATTGTCAATCAAAATCCATTGCTTAAAATAATTTATTTTTTGACTAAAAATCATTTTAGTTATCATTTATTGATTGCATAAGGGTTTTCTTTAATGGGTCATTGTCAAATGAACTGTCAAGTAAATATTCTCGTGAGTCATCTCTTGCTTGAACTAATATTTTATAATCTTGTCGTACATTGGCAATTTTGAAGGCCATATCACCACTTTGCTTTGTTCCAAATAGATCTCCGTGACCTCTCAATTTAAAATCTTCTTCACTAATTAAAAATCCATCGTTTGTCTCTTCCATAATTTTTAATCGGTCGGTATCACTCGTTCCAATTAAAATACATTTTGATTCGACATTTCCACGGCCTACTCTTCCTCTTAACTGGTGAAGTGTCGACAAGCCAAAACGGTTCGCATCAAAAATGACAATCATCGAAGCATTCGGCACATCTACTCCTACTTCAATTACCGTTGTACTAATTAGTATATTTACTTTATTTTGAGCAAATTGTTCCATGATTAGATCTTTTGCTCCACCAGCCATTTTTCCATGAATAATATCAATCTTGTACTTGCTTCCAAAAGCTAAATTCATTTTATCTCGTAATTCGTTTACTGTAGTTAAATCTGAATTTTCACTTTCTTCGATTAATGGAGCAATTACATATATTTGGTGCTTTTCTTTTAACTCGTCATACATCATTTCAAGTACTTCTTTTATTTCAGCATCCGATTTTACAAACGTTTTAATTGGTTTTCGACCTTTTGGCATCTCTTTGATAATCGAAACATCCATATCCCCATAAATCGTAAGCGCATACGTTCTTGGAATTGGGGTAGCACTCATATAAAGCACATCCGGTTTAATTCCTTTGTTTTTTAAATTAGCTCTTTGGTTAACGCCAAAACGATGTTGTTCATCCGTTATGACAAGACCTAAGTTTTGATATACGACATCGTCTTGAATCAAGGCATGGGTTCCAATTACAATATCAATTTTACCTTTGGCTAGTTCGTCGTAAATCTCTTGTTTTTCTTTCTTTGTCATAGAACCAATTAATAGGGCTACTTTTACTTTTGTCTTCTTTAATAAATCTTTAATATTGTTATAATGTTGGGTAGCTAGTATTTCTGTCGGAGCCATTAAGGCACTTTGATAACCACTTAAGAAATTGGCATACATCGCTAGTACTGAAACGATGGTTTTACCACTTCCTACATCTCCTTGAAGAAGACGATTCATACGATTTTTACTATTTAAATCTTTTAAAATTTCTTTGGCTGCTTTCTTTTGATCGTTGGTTAGTTCAAAAGGTAAACTCGCTACAAAAGTCTTTAATTGTTCTTCATCAATATGACGTTCAATACCTAGTTTTTCTTTATGATTTTGTTCTTTTAAAAAGTTAATTTTAAACATAAAAGCAAATAGTTCTTCGTATTTTAGACGGATACTTGCCTCTTTTAATTTTTCCATCGAAGGTGGATTATGTACAATACTTAATGCCGTACGTTTATTGGAAAAATTATATTTATCGAGATATTTGGTTGGAATATAATCCGGGATTTCTTTTCCATAAAGCATAATAGCCCCATTAATATAATTCGCTAAGTTTTTATTCGTTAGTCCACTTGTACAGTGATAAACAGGTTCTATTTTTACTTCGTTAGATAACGATCCAAACTTAATATCGGAAGCCGTTATTACATTTTTTGTTCGATCAAATTTACCAATGGCAATAACACTGGTTCCAATCGTTAAATTAGTTTTTAAAAAAGCGCGATTAAAGATAGAGACTCCTACGACGCCAGAAGGGGTTACTAAACGGAAATTTAGTTTATTTAATCCACCTTTAAATCGTAATAAAATTGGTATGCTTTCAATTTTTCCATCAATGATTACTTTGTCATTTTCTTCGACCGTTTTTAAATCGCTTCGTTTTAATAATTCATAGCGAAATGGATAGTGTGTCACTAAGTCTTCAACCGTATTAATATTGATCTTATTTAACAAGGCTAACGTCTTAGGACCGATTCCTTTCATTTTGGAAACTTCTAGCATACTACCACGTCCTTTTTCGTTCATATTATAACATAAAATAGACTATTTTTCCAAGGAAATTGCGATTTTTTTTATTAAAAAATTTATTTCAAAAAAATTAAAAAAAAGATGTTAAAAAGGTTGACAAATTGTTTCTAATCGATTAGTATAAGTATCACCAATTCACTCAAAAGGCGAATTGGTCGCTAGTATCACACTAGCCAACCCCTTTTTATTCTTTTTATTGAGGTCGTCCTTCAGGGGGTACGACCTCTCATGTATTTAAAAACGACAATTACTTGTCGTTTTTTTCTGTGGATTGTGCCATTGCTTGATATTTTTGATAGCGTTCCATGGCATTTATTTTATTGTCTTCTAATAATTCTCGGTAGTGTTCCGGATTAATTTTCTTTAACATCCGATACCGGTCTTCTCCTGCAATAAATTCGTAATAACGATTAAAATCGGCATCACTATCTAAATAGAATTGTTGTTCTTCCGGATGGTAGTGGAATAGTGGGAAGTACCCCGACTCAACCGCTAATTTCTGTTCTTGAATCGTCGAAGACATACCTTTGACAATACCTTGTGCGATGCAAGGTGCATAAGCAATAATTATCGATGGTCCTTCGTATCTTTCTGCTTCAATTAAAGTTTTAATCGTATGTTGCATATTCGCTCCTAAAGCAATCGTTGCTACATACGCATGTGGATAAGAAAGAGCCATTCCGGCTAAATCTTTTTTAGCTGTCTGTTTTCCGTTCGATGCAAATTTTCCAACGGCTCCCATACGACTCGATTTCGAAGTTTGTCCTCCTGTGTTGGAATACACTTCGGTATCGAGTACTAAAATATTTACATTTTCGTGATTGGCTAGGACATGATCAATTCCAGAGAAACCGATATCATAAGCCCAACCATCTCCTCCGGTTAACCAGAACGATTTTTTCTTAATAAATTCTTTTAATGGTTTCAACTCTTTAATTTTGGTATGATCTATTACTTCATAAAGGGCATCTCCAGAAGTATCGGTCACGTTTTCTAAATAATTATTATAGATATCAATTTCCGAATCCGAAACTTTAGAAATGTGATCTTTAATGAGCTGTTTGATTCGTTCTTTCATGGTGTCATCGGCAATTTTCATTCCAAATCCATATTCGGCATTATCTTCAAAGAGAGAACTTGCCCATGGTACTTGGTAAGGTGTCGATGGAGCACTAGCTCCATAAATAGAGGAACATCCCGTCGCATTGGCAATCACAAGATGGTCTTTAAATAGTTGAGTCAACAATTTTAAATAAGCGGTTTCTCCACATCCACTACAAGCACCTGGAAATTCGAATTTTGGACTACGGAATTGACTTCCTTTTACAGTTCCTGGGGTTAAGACATCCTTTTCTGTCACCTTGTTAAAGAGATATTCATATGCTTCTTTTGCCTCTTTACTTAGGGTGTCTTTATTTTCCATGGTCAAAGCTTTTTTTCCTTTGAGTCCAGGACAAATGTCACTACATAACGTGCAACCTGTACAATCTGGAATTGAAGCACTGATAATAAATTTATAATCGGTCCCTTTGATATTTGCATCTTTTAATTTCTCTTTTAGACTTTCTGGGGCATTTTCAACTTCTTCCGGGCTCAATAAGAAAGGACGAATAACAGCATGTGGACAAACAAAGGAGCACTGGTTACACATAATACAATTTTCAGGATGATAACAAGGAACGATATCGCTCGTATCTCTTTTTTCAAGACGAGATAAGCCTCCTTCAAACGTTCCATCGGCATGCTCTAAGAAATCACTAACTTTAAGTAGATCCCCTTTTCTTTGATCCATCATTTCAAATAAGGTTTTAGCAACCACTTCTTTTTTCTTACTTTTTATGGTCTCTTCTAGATTTACTTCTTTTAAGAAATCCAGGGCTCGGTCAACCGCTTCTTTGTTTTTCTCGGCAATCTGATTTGCTTTGTTCGCAAACTTCTTTTCGAGATCTTGTTTTAATGTTTTTTTAGCGGCTTCAAAATCTAGTAAATGACCGATTTTAAAGATAACGGTTTCCATAATGGCACTTATTTTATGATCTAGTCCTACCTCTTTCGCAAGGGCTAGCGCATTTACGGTATAGAATCGAATCTTTTTTTCTTTCATTTGTTCAATATCCGAAGTTTTGAGTAAAGCTAAAGCCTCTTTTCCCTCTTTCGATGTATTTAAAATAAAGATTCCTTTTTCTTTGATATCTTTTATAATTTCATATTTTTCTAAATATGACTCCTTGGTACAAACTACGAGCATTGGATTATCGACATAATAAGGTGCATGAATTGGTTCTTTACTAAAACGTAGATGAGATTTCGTAACCCCTCCACTTTTTTTGGAATCGTATTGGAAGTATCCTTGCACATAGGCATTGGTTAAATTACCGGTAATTTTCATAATATCTTTACAAGCACTTACCATTCCATCGGAACCATAGCCATAGATTAAGAATTCGGTTTCATGGCTCGGTAATTTGAAATCTGGAATCGGAAGTGAGAGATGGGTAACATCATCGGTAATACCAATCGTAAATCCTTGGAAGCGATCGCGATCATCGAGAAAGTCATATACTGCTTTGATCATAGCGGGTGTCGTATTTTTGCTTGAGAGTCCATATCTTCCACCTAAAACTTCGACTTTTGGATTATGTTTACTGATGACATTGACCACATCAAGATAAAGCGGTTCTCCATTGCTTCCAATTTCTTTGGTACGGTCTAAAACGGCAATTCTTTCCACAGTTTCAGGAAGTTCTTCTAAAAAATAGCGTGTACTAAATGGACGATATAAGTGCACTTCCATCAAACCTACTTTTTCTCCCTTTTGATTTAAGTAATCAATCGTTTCTTTAATTGTTTCACAAACGGAACCCATGGCTACAATCATTTTCGTCGCTTTTGGATCTCCGTAATAATTAAATGGTTTGTAGTCTCTTCCCGTCAATTTACTTATTTCTTTCATGTAATTAGCTACAATATCTTCTAATTCAATATAGTATTTATTTCTAGCTTCGGTTGCTTGGAAATAAACATCATCGTTTTGTGCCGTTCCTCTCGTGACTGGATGATTTGGATTAAGTGAACGATCGCGGAACTTTTGTAGTGCCTCTTGGTCAATTAAATCTTTTAAAGCATCTGTATCAATTACTTCGATTTTTTGAAGTTCATGACTCGTTCGAAAGCCATCGAAAAAGTTTAAGAAAGGAACACTTCCCTTAATGGCAGATAGATGTGCTACTCCCGTTAAATCCATTACCTGTTGCACCGAAGAATTGGCTAAAATAGCAAAACCAGTCATTCTAGTCGCATAGATATCTTGATGATCTCCTAAAATGGATAAGGCATGCGTAGATAAGCTTCTTGCAGCGACATGAATTACGGCAGGAAGTAGTTCTCCAGCCATTTTATACATATTGGGAATCATCAATAATAGTCCTTGACTAGCGGTATACGTGGTCGTTAAGCAACCATTTTGAAGCGAGCCATGTACCATTCCAGCGGCTCCTGCTTCCGATTGCATCTCAATTATTTTTACTGGCGATCCAAAATAGTTTTGTTTTCCATCTTTACTAAAACTATCCGTTAATTCGGCCATCGGTGAAGATGGCGTAATGGGATAAATTCCTGCTACTTCTGTAAAAAGATAAGAAACGTGGGCACAAGCTTCGTTTCCATCCATGATTCGATATTCTTTTTTCATCGTTTCACCTACTTTATGTTCTCTATAAACTATTATAAGCAAAAACCATAAAAAAAGAAAGAACTTGTTCTTCCTTTTAATGCTTTATTCGACGACAATCCAAGCCGTTGGTATATTCCGTAATCCTTCGGCTCCTCCAGCTACCGGATGAGAATAAACTTCTTTGTTTACAATGAGTGATGTCGATGAACCTCCATCTAAGTTTGCCGCATTGTAGGCACCATAACGCATTAATACTTCGGTTACATCTACTAAATCCGCACCGATACTGTCGGCTCTTCTTCCATCGATAACAAGTAGTAATACAATTCCATCTTTTCGTTGGGCGATGGCACTACGTGGTGAAATTCCCCAACCACCATTTCCTTTTACAAAGGCAGGAACTCCATTTACAATAAGGAAAGGTCCAAATTCAATAGCATCTCGCATTCCCATATCGAGTGCTTGTTGTTTGGTCATTCGGCCGAGTACTAATTTATTTTCATAGGTAAAGCCAATAAATCCTCCTCCGACTCCGGCGTCTTTAAAATCAAAAACAACTTTTCCATCTTGAATAACTGTTCCGTGCGGAGTCGATCCATTACTATTCCAATCGGGATCGTAGAAACCACTCGCATTCATGGCTACTAAAGCATTATACTCTTGGGCCATTACTTTGGTCGTCTGACCTCTTGTTCCTAAATATTTTGTCGTTGCTATTTTTACTTTTGAAGGGTCGTAAACAGCTACTAAATAACCTTTATACTTTGCTCCTGAAATAGGAATGATTTTATAAATATCATTGTCCGGATCTTTTTCTAGAATTTCTCTTTCATATTCGTTTGCATACATTAGATCCGGTTCTTTAATCTCAATTTGGTCGGGATCCGTATTTCCTTCTGGTTCAATTACATACTGTTGACTCATCACTTCATCAATGGTCGCATCACTATAAAACCATCGTGCTAAATATTGATGTGTCATCGTCGTCATGGCGGTGGTAATTAAGGTTTCTCTTACAAAAGGCCACGGTCCATAAAGAAGGAACATTCCTCCACTAAAAAGCATAAAACAAAACGATAAAAAAACCAAGAATACTCTTTTCCAACGGATTAGTTTATCGATTTTGTCTTTTTTTATCTTTTCTTTTTTTTCTTTTGGTTTTTTTACTTTTTTTACTTTTTCTTCTTGATAATCTTTAGGTGTATGTTTTCCTTTTACATTTTCCTGCTTCATAACCTTCGTACATCCTTTTTTTATTCTTTCGCTATCTTAAAATATATCATATTTTTATTGCTTTTGCAAACGATAATAAGATTTCCTATTTTCTTTATAAAATTATTTAATTTCCCGAATAAAAAATAGTTAATACTTTAGCAAAACGGAAAAGTATTTCGTTACTTTTATTCATGGCTACTCCTTTTCCTAACGCTTTTCCTCCAATGGTTAAAGCGGCGATTAAAGCAGTTAGAAAGAGACTGACACATAATAAGTCCCAATGAAATTGACTAGCAATCGTTACCGCAATGGTCACACCGGTAGCACCGGACATGATGCCACAAATATCGCCAATAACATCGTTACAAAAGCTGGATACTTTATTGGCATTACGAATTAAGAGAACGGCAAGGGGTGCTCCTCTTACTTTTTTAGCAGCCATCGAATGAAAAGATGCTTCTTCACTGACGGTCACCGCAACCCCAATCATATCGAAAAGGATACCTAATGCAATAAAGAAAAGTAAAATAATGATTGCCACTATTAACGATACTTGTGGAATGATGGTCTCTGATAATAAAGAAAAACCAAGCGAGATTAAAAAAGCGGCAAGCGTTACTATAACAATCCATTTATAATCGGTTACCTTTTTATTTTTGGTACGTTTTTTATTTATCTTTTTCATTTAAAAACCTCTTTTAAATTAAACTAAAAAAAAAGAAATGGTCATTCCTTTCGTAAACTTTGCATCTTAGGTCAAGTTGGATTTCCCCTATCGCTACTTTCCGTTACCAGAAAGCGGTTCCCCTTTCAAGCAATAGGTAGACTGTCACCAGTTCTACGACTTGATTACCACTTAGCATGCACTGCAATCCGAAAGAAATTAGGAACACTCTAGGAGTTTTCCTCAGGAACTTGTTATTACTAGTACTTTTTTGCAAAGAATGTTTCCGGTAGCAATACTACTTTTCTTTTGTACGAAAGGAAAGTAGCTGTCTCCATCCCCAAACTTCACTCAAGTCAAGCTACGCTATTCATAGGTTTCCCCAAGAATAGGTTCCAAATCTAATTCGTAAAAAACATCGTATCGTTTTTCACCTAATTAGGTCTCCGCGAGAAGTGGAACGGTTGCCGTATGCCATTACGGTCGTCCAGTATCTCTTTCTTCCAGCAATCGCCCCGAACTGGGCGTTCCAAGCGACCACCAAAAGCTTCACTGATGTGCTCTTTAACGGTATTTTAACCCCGCCTTCATAATAACGATTGTTCACTAGAATAGTGCACCAATTCCGTTTTTACGCTCTACATTATATCATATTCGAAAAAATTTGTAAAGTAGAACTAATTTTTTCGTATTTCCTTTTGTCAAAGGAACCTACCCTTTCATTTTATCATAAAAATAAAAAAGGAGTAAACTCCTTTTTACTATTTTCCTGATTTTTCGGTCTCTTTAATAATATAAATCGGTCTTTGTTTCGTTTCTAAATACGTTTTTGCTAAGTATTCTCCAATAATTCCCGTACAGAAAAGGTTGATGCCACCGACTAAGAAAATAATACAAGCAAGGCTTGGCCATCCGGATACTGGATCTCCAAAGGCTAATGTCTTTACTACAATTACCACAATCATAACAAAAGCGACAAAGCAGAATAAAATTCCAAGGAAAGCAGCAATTAATAATGGTGTGGTCGAGAAAGCGACAATGCCATCGATGGCATAAGCAAACAATTTCCAAAAATTCCATTTCGTTGTTCCTGCGACACGATCTTGGTTTTCAAACTCGATCCATTTCGTTTCAAATCCAACGAAACTGAAAAGTCCTTTTGAATAGCGGTTGTACTCTTTCATCGAAAGAATTGCATCGACCATTTGTCTCGTCATTAAACGGAAGTCTCTTGCTCCAGCGACCATTTCCGTTTTAGAAAGTTTTCCTATAATCTTATAGAACCATTTTGTAAATAATTTACGAAAGAACGAATAGCCATTTCGAGAGGTACTTTTCGTAGCACAGCAATCGTATTCACCGGTCTCGAGTGTATCAAACATTTCTTCTAACAATGCCGGTGGATCTTGCAAATCGGCATCCATCGTCGTTACATAATCCCCTTCGGCATGTTCTAGTCCGGCGTACATAGCTGCTTCTTTTCCAAAATTGCGTGAGAACGAAATATAACGAACTCTTTTATCTTTTTTAGCTAATTTACGTAGTTCTTCTAACGTTTTATCTTTTGACCCATCGTTTACAAATACGAATTCAAAGTTGGCCTTATGGGCCATCTTTTCGGTTACTTTATCTACTTCTTTATAAAATAAAGGAAGTGATTCTTCTTCATTGTAACAAGGTACAACAATTGATATTTTTTTCATACAAACTCCTTCTTCTTAAAGATATTATACCATTTTTATTTCTCTAAGTATAGTTTTGCTGCCGTTAGTTCTAATGGACTTTCTTGCGTTTCTTTAATGTACTGTTCTAATTTATCATGTTGTATCGCTTTTGTTCTTTTATCGAGTGCTTGTTTTAAGTCAGGATGTTTCGCTAAATATGCTTCCATCATAAAGTTTGTTTGGTATACTTTTTGATAAACCGAAGAAAAGTTTTTTTGAATAAATTCACAAGCTTTCTTTTGATCGATATCTTTTTGGTATAAAGGAGCAATTACATATTGTTCAATTCGCCAAAAATAAACATAAAAACGAAATTCTTGTTTTTCTTGTTCCGTTAAATCTGTTTTTTCAAGACGTTCATCGAGCATATTTAGGACATCTACCATATCTAAATTTAATTTGCTTCGCATAATCGATTGACTTCGAATCTTATAACCGTAATAAGGTTTATTTTGGTAATCCACGGTCTTACTATTTAAAAAGATAATCGGAATAGTTGATAAATCCTCATATCGTTTTCCTTCGATAAAAGTTAGTTGATTCGTTGTGAAAAGACTTTTTTTAATAATTTTATTACAGGCAGAAGGCATGATGGTCGTATAAAGTAATTTTTTATAACGACTTTCTCCTTTATAAATATCTTCAATCGCCATCGTTACAAAATGTTTATTTTCGTTTATTAGAATGGAATCCCAATCATAGATAATAAGATCGATTCCTTTTTTCATCGAAGAAAGGGCATCGACAAAAAAGCGTTCATCAATTATATCATCCGAATCGATGGATGCAATATATTTTCCCTTCGCTTGTTTAAGTCCTACATTTCGTACTGCTCCTAATCCATGGTTTTCTTGTTCCAAATAAGTTACGAGTGTCGGATATTTTTTTTGAAATTTTTTAGCAATCGTAGCACTTTGATCGGTACTACCATCGTTAATAAGTAATACTTCAAAGGCATCTTCTTGGGTTGTTTTTTGAATCGCTTTTATGATAGATTCTACACATTCTTTTAGATAAGTTTCTACATTATAAATAGGAACAACCACACTACACAAAAGAGTGCTTTCTTCCGGTTCAATTTTTTTCTCTTTATAAAAATTCTCTTTTCGATTAAAGCATGCTATATCATATTGTTTACGAAATTCTTGATAGTGTTTAAATATTTCTTCTTTCTTTTGAAGAACTTCATTCATCTTTGTTTTAATCTCATCGATATCATCATCGCTATCTAAAATGAGCATCTTTTTTAAAAAAGGATCAATATCGAGTAAATTCGTATTTCCTAAAAGACAAGGAATTTGCATATCCATACTTCTTAAAAAAGGAAGCACATCGGTATTGGTAAAAGCAATATTTAAATTAAGATCATTATCTTCCATGGTCTCTTCTAGATCAGAACAGGGTTTTAAAGAAATATTAAAAGAAGAGGTGAACTTTGTTGTTCTTTTCGATGGCTTTTCTGTTTTAACCGTCCAATCTTTAAAAAAAGATAAAGCACTTAATTGATTATAGAAATTACTTTTAAAATCGGTTTCATCTACTAAAATACCTACGGTTTTATTTCCTTTCTTCACTCTTTTAGTCGTTATTGGAAGGGTTAAGGAAAAGTTAGTAACATTAGCGTATTTGGGTTGTAGTACTCGATAAAGGCTCTCATCTGTAAACGCTACTTTTTTAATTTGTTGCTGTTCTAAACCACGAATTATTTCGTATAGTCCTTCTCGAATTATCAGATCTGTTAAAGAGGCCAGTGTTTTCGTATAAACAAAGAAAATCGGTGTTTCTGGATTATCTCGCATAATTTCGCTATATTCTTTTAAATAGTCTACCAAAATAATTCCTTTAAAATCATTTTGTTTTATACTTTTGCGAATATCCATATGATCCATTTTATCGGTCGTATAAATAACGGAATTGGGGAAAAGATAGGCAAAAGCTTCTTTCCACAAATTACTTTTAGGCGGAAGATAAATTGCTAAAAGATTATGATAAATTATATTCTTCATTTTATCCCCTCCTACCGTGCTAGAAATTGTTCGATTTGTTTTCTACTTTCTTCTTTGTTGTTATTCGAAAACTTTTCGTACATATCTATTATTTTTTGACGATTTTTTAATACTTTTTCTATCTTTTCTTTAATTTCTAAGGCATTGTCTTCCTGCTTTACAACTATCCAATTTTCTAAATCGATTCCTTTAAAATAGTGATGGTTGTTTCCCGTTAGACAAGGCACTCCCATTTCCATACTTTCGAGTGGAAGCATCGGGGCACACTCCGAAAAAGTGACATATAGATTGAGATCGTTTTGCGCCATCCGTTCAAATAATTTTTCGCGACTCATTCCTTGTTTTTCACCGGTAATTTCTAAATCAATTAGTTCTGCAAATTCTTGAGCCTCTTCCGATAATGGAACCATATCTAAAGTTGCATTCCCTAATAATTTAATAGCCCCCATCTGGGTATACATATTTTTTCGCCAATCATTACAGTTTGCAGCATACAATCCTATTTTTAATTTTTTGTTTTGAACTTTATTTCTCTTTTTCTTATCTACATTAACAATATTAGTTAGGAAAAAAGCATCATACCCTTGTTCTTTATAAAAGTTTAATAAACTTTTCTTACAAGTCCCCATCACGTCCACTATATTTTTTTGATGAAGACGAATAATTTCCAAATTACGTTCCCATCCATAACCTTCTAATACTTGGGAATTACTTCCATGCCAAAAAGTTTTAATTTTTATATTTTTATTTTTCTTTTTTAAATACGTAGCTATTTTATACCATCCTAATGCAAAAGAACTAAATATTACTTGCTTGGCATCCGTTTGTAGAATTGCTTCCGCAATTTTTTTGGCATCTTCGTATCGATAAATTTCTCCACAATCTACCAAATTTTCAAAAAGTTCTTTCGTAGCACTCGTTACTCCTAACCAATCATTATTATAAAACGTTAAATACGGACTCTTTTTTTGTCCTGCAATGGACTGAATCGTTTTATTAACGCGTTCTAAATACGTAGGGGTTACTTTTTTTTGCTTTACCTTATAATCACGATACATCACTACTGGAAATAAAACAGTACGCCCTACTTTATGCACATTCGACTTAGCAATTTGAAGTGATTTAATAATTTGAACGGCTTTTTTGCGACCTACTTTACGAACTAAAAGATTTTCCATTCGGTCTCGAGCAGGAATCCAAGATGCATCATAATAATGAATCATACAAGTATTATTCGTAAAAATATTATTATCGCGGTTATACGAATAAGGATAAAAATAGTCTCTTGGATAAATCCAAATTCCATGATTTAAACGTTGGATTTGATTAGCTCCATAAACGATATGATCCTTCTCTAAAATATTACTAATTAAAAGAGGAATGCTCTGTTGAGCAACTTTTTCGATGTCGAAATGCTTCATTTTCTGGTATTTTTCTAATAGTTTTCCAGGTAAATATGCATTTTTATTTTTTTCATACCATACTCCTACCGCTACATAACCGGTATCTTCCATTCCCAAAAAGGTATCACTTTGAAATAAATCTGTTATATCTTTTAACACTTCCATGTCGGTATCAAAATAAATTCCACCGTATTCATAAAGCGCTTTCGTACGAACATAATCCGCAACAAAAGCCCATTTTTTTGCTTCGTATGCCTCTTTTACAAATGGACATTCTTCTAATTTCGTGTTCGTTTCATCCCAGCGTTTAATTTCGTAATCGGGTAAATACTTTTGCCAACTATGAATACATTTTTTAGCTAGTTTCGGTAAAGGTTTTCCTCCAAACCAACAATAATGGATATATTTTTTTGTCATGCATTCACCTTCTCATTTATCTTCATTTTAATCTTTTTTTCAAATAATTATACTTTAATTTTTGTTTTAATGAATCCCGTGATAAATCTTCCAGTATTTTCTTTTCTTTGATTTCTTCGATGTATTTTTCACGGTCTTTTCCTTGCAAATTATTTACTTGGCTAATAACCGCATTTGCTATAAAACTTTTAAATATATGTTTCGTTTTTTCACTAACTGTATCTATTTCCTTTATTTTTATCCACAAATCTTGTTGAAAAAATAAAATATCCTTAGCTCTTTTCACGGTTTTTTCATAATCTTTATTTCGGGTAATACTATTATCGGTCTGACGATATTGATAAAGAGGTTCATTTAAAAATTTGACACTTTTACTTTTTATAATAACATACGGAATGAGTCCAAAATCCTCATGATAGCGATCTTTCGCAAAGGTAAATTGATTTTCTTTCCAAAAAGAGGTCCGATAGGCGTAAAGTTGTGCCATTTCAAAGACTTGTTTTTCTTTTACCATTTGGCAAAAGGCTTCTTCGCCCGACAAAACCTTATTTTTTAAATTCGATAAGATCGGTTCAATACGGCCATCGGGATAATGGTTTTCTGCTTGAAATTTAATTAGGTCCGTATCTTCTTGCTGGTTCTCAAGTGTTTCTAAAGTGTTTTCTTTTAAGGTATCATCAATATCCACAAACAAGAGGTAATCGCCCGTTACTTCTTGTACACCACGATTACGACTAGCACTTAATCCTTGGTTTTCTTGATCGAATACTTTTATCTTTTCAGGATATTTTTCTTCCCATTTTTTTAACTTGGTAAGGGAAGAATCCGTGCTTCCATCATTTATTACGATTACTTCAAAATTGATATACGTTTGATTTATCAAGGACGAAAGACAATCGTCGATATACGATACTCCATTATAGTTACAAACAATAATACTATATTTCATTTTCATCACCTAATAATGCCAATGTTTTTACTAAATTAAGTTGATTAAATGTTAAACAATCAAATTTTTTCTTTCCTTGATCAGTAAGTGCAAAATCAATTGTCTTTTGTAACTTAGTAGCCTCTCTTTTTGTGAGATAGACATACTCTTTTAAATTTAATCCTTCACAAGAAACATCGATGGTAGTCACTACTTTCTTTCCTAACGATAACGCTTCGAGTATAACAACCGGAAAACCTTCGTAGTACGAAGGAAGCATTAAAACATCGCACTGTTCCATGTAAGCATATGGATTTTTTTTCATTCCTAAGAAACGTACGTTATGTAAATTGTTTTCTTGGCAGTAGGTTTCGTATTTTTCTCGATCCGGTCCATCTCCTACCAACCAAAGATGCCGTTCTATCTTTTGCTCTTGATACTGTTTCATGATTTCTAATAGCCGGAATAATCCTTTCGAAGATTCTTCTAAACGACCTACAAATAATAACGTATTCTTTTCTTTTTTCTCTTTGATTCTTTCCTGGGCTTTTCTTTTTATCTCATCAAAATCAATTAAATTATTAATCACTTTGGCCTCTTTTACCATCGGATAAAAAGGCTCTAAATCTTTTTTGGCTTCTTCGGAAACAAAGACCCATTGATCAAATTTAGAGATTTTCCGTTGATCAAAAAACGCTTTTACTTTTTCAGAATCTCGGTAAGCCATCACATAGTTACTATGAATCCACAAAATACTCTTCTTTCCTAAATAACGCGTCAAAATCGAAGATGGAATATCGTAAGTGGCATAACAAATCGCTCCATCGTAATGATGATAATTTTTTAATATAAAAGCAATTAAATGAAGCCGGTTATAGATCTTTCTCAATAACTTCCATCTACTTTTCGAAATCGTGTACGTCTTTCGAATAATATTTTGGGGAAGTTGTTCTAATAAAGTCCCTTTTTCTTCTTGAAGCAACAACGTAATTTCATATTCTTGAGGAATATTTTTTAAAAGATTAACGAGGGCTTTTTCAATACCACCGACTTCTAAATTGTAACTCGCTATTAACCATTTTTTCATATTACTTTTCTTTCTTTTCTTTTTTACGACGGCGATTACTTTCTTCCATAGTCTCCCCCATCTGTTCTAAATAATAAGCTTCACAAACTTCTTTGGTATCCCCTTGCATTTTAATATGTCCATGGTCAAGCCATACGACACGGTTGCAAAGTTCTTCAATCGATTCTAACGAGTGTGATACATAGAGTACGGTCGTTCCTCCTTTGATCATTTCCATCATTTTGTTACGACTTTTTTCTTGAAATTTAATATCTCCTACCGAAAGTATCTCATCGACGATTAATATTTCTGGATCCACCACGGTTGCAATGGAGAATGCTAATTTAGCAACCATTCCGGAAGAAAAGTTTTTTACGGGAACATCTAAAAAGTCACGTAATTCAGAAAATTCGACAATCTCATCAAATTTTCGATCGAGGAAATCTTTTTGATAACCGAGTACTGCCCCATTTAAATAAATATTTTCTCGAGCCGTCAATTCACTATCAAAACCTGCTCCCAATTCAATCATGGGAGCAATCGTTCCATTTACTTGCACTTTTCCTTTGGTTGGTTTCATTACTCCACTTACTACTTTTAGTAAAGTGGATTTGCCAGCCCCATTACTTCCAATAAGTCCAATTACTTCTCCTCTATTTACATGAAAAGTAATATCCTCTAACGCCCAAAAATAACTTTTTTTCTTCTTTTTAACTCCAAAAGAGAGGATATTAATAAATAACTGTTTAAAAGAGAAATTTTTTTCGATTCCAAGATCGAATTTCATGGCTACATTTTTTATATCAATCATGGGAACTCCTCCTTAAGCGTAATAAATAAACTTATCTTGATTCTTTTTGAAGACAAAACTTCCTACAAGTAATGTTCCAAGGGCAATTAAGCCACACGATAGAAGCATTTCGGGGGCAGGACATTTGGCATATAAAATAATATCTCTTGCCGTTGTAATAAATATATATAAAGGATTAAAATTCATAATTGTTCTAGCATAATCAGGCAAAATACTAACATCGTAGAAAACGGGTGTTAGATAGTTCCAAATGGTTAAAACGATTCCGTAAATATAAAACATATCGCGGAAGAAGACCGAGATACAAGATAATAGTAGGCCAAGCCCCATCGTAAAGACAATCATGGAAATAAATACATAAGGTAATAGTAAATACCACACATTAATGACACATTTGGTTCCTTCTGCCGCATTTCCTGTAAATAAAATAATCGCTAAAAGCGGAATCAAGGTAAGCATAAAATTAATTCCTACAAAAAGGCATTTGGCAATTGGAAAGATATATTTTGGAATATAAACTTTTGTCATCAATGCAAAGTTATTCACGACCGAAGTCATCGCAGAATTAGAAGCCTCACTAAAATAGTTAAACATAACAAGTCCTGTCATTAAATAAACTAAATAATTGACTCCCTCGACACGAAATTTAAACATTTGTGAAAAGACAATAGCCATGACACTCATCATTAAAATTGGATAAAGTAAACTCCATAAAATTCCCAACACACTTCTTTTATATTTTACTTTAAAATCCCGGGCAATCAATTGTTGCATAAGAAAAGAATAGTGTTTAAAATTACCTATAATATTTTTTATAGTGTTCATGATTATTCCTTCTTTCTAATTCGTTCTACAATACAATTTTAATAGACGAGCATGGTTTTTCACAAGTCTTTTTACAAAATTTTCCTTCTTATAAAGTGAATTCTTTCGCCAATTTGGATTCATTTTTTTTAAGTATTGATATCCATCCGCAATAAATTGTTTCTTTACGTTTTGATCGATTTGATATTTCTGTTGTAACATGTAACGCGTAATTTGTCGAATCGTCAAAGCTTCGATATACTCTTTATCGACTACTTGCTCATAAAGTTTTTGGACTTGATCCATTATTTGAAACATGTCGTACACATGAGAATCGATGGTGGTCGTCTCACTTTCTTCATGAATATAATAACCGTAGTAACTTTCTTCGATATGGCCTACTTTTTGGGCATAACAAAGTGCTTTTGCTACAAAAGGCATATCTTCGTATTTTAAATTTTCTTCAAAACAAATTTGATGTTCTTCAATTAAACTTCGTTTGAAAATTTTATTACAAGGTCCATAATCGATCTCTAATAATAAATTGGGTCGTTCTTTGATATTTGAAATAGGAAATACAGGATTTTCAAAACGGGTTGTCGTCTTACTTACTTTATCATAGAAACCGGTCACTATATCTAAGTTATTTTGTTCCGCAAACTCGAAATACGCTTGATACATCTCTGGTTTTACAAAATCATCCCCGTCCACAAATCCAACATACTTTCCTGTGGCTTCTTTTAAACCGCGATTACGAGTTTTTCCAATCTGTTGATTCACTTCATTAAAGTAAGCCTTTATTTTAGTAGGATACTTTTTTTGATACTGTTCTATGATTTTTCTACTTCCATCGGTACTGGCATCATCGACGACAATGATTTCAATTTCCTCTAAAGTCTGTTGTACCAATGAATCAAGACATTTTTCTAACTCTTTTTCTTTGTTGTATACCGGTACAATAACGCTTACTTTTATCAAAGGAATCACCTAACTTCCCTATTTCTTTTTAAATACAAATAATTTACTTAAAACATAATTTAAAACAATGACGACTACTTGGGAAACTAGTTTCATTATCTTGTCGTTTCCCTTTAATAACGTTACTCCTACAAACATAATTGCAATATCTAATAACAATGTTACTAAACGAGATGAATAAAACGATGCTGCTTCTTTTAAACGATTTTTACTTTTACTTTCAAAGACGTATTTGCGGTTGGTAAAATAAGCAAACGTAACCGATACAATCCAAGCAATCACATTCGCAATTTGTAATTCGATTGGATGATCCGGATTTAATAAATAAGGTACTAAGATGAAATAAGTCGCTAAACTTACCACGGTAGTTAATACGCCAAAAACTAAATAGAGAAATAATTCTTTATAACGATTCCATAATTGTTTGAGTTGTTCTCTTTTTGTTTTCTTACTTTCTTGTTCGATGTAATCTTCTAAAGATTGAACAAATTTTTTCGTATTACTTTTAAATTTTTTTGGTTTCCAAGTACGTGCTTCTTCAAGTACTTTTCCTATTTTACTTAAATCGTTTAATTCGATTAAATATCCTTCTTGAGCAAATTCATGAACAATTTGGATTTGATGATCATTCGTATGTTCTTTATATTTAGAAAGGCGTGGAACAGCGATTACTTTTTTATGATTTTTTACTCCGGCTAAAATACTTCCTACTCCACCATGCGTAATCAAAATATCACATTTTTTTATTAATTGATCAAATTCATCGGAAGGAATCAAGTCAAATATTTTCATATAATCTGACTTAAATTTGGTATATCCTGCCTGAACGATTACTTCCTCTTGAATGGTTCCTTTTTTTAATTCTTTTTCTAAGGCTTTTAACAAGCGTTCAAAACTCTTGTCTTGTGTTCCTAAGGTAACTAAAATCATCAGTAAATCCACCCCTTATAAATAGCTTTGGGATAAAGTTTTAACATCGATTCCCATTGCACGATAAATAGATCTGCAAAATGGTAAACAATACGTCCGGTTACGGTCTTTGTATCGATGTTGGCAAAAGTTTCAATAAAAATAATCTTACTGCCAAAGAGTTTCCCAATACAACACATCGGTCCTGCCGTATGGGCACCGGTCGTAATAATAAACTTTGGCCGGATTCGAATATAAAAGTAAAGACTTTTAAAACAATTTAATAGCAATTTGAAAGGATAAATTAAAAAATGATCTTTGGTTCCATAGATTAAAAAATGAACCTTTTTCGGAGCTTCCTTCCGAAGATGCTTCGTCGATTTTGTTTTCTCGGTTATCAAATAAGAATCATAGTGAGAAAACATCGGTTTTAATTGCATTAGTTCGGATAAGTGTCCTCCCGTACTGGCAATAAATAGTACTCTTTTCTTCTTCATACTATCCTCTCTTCTTTAAAATACGCATCCAATCTTTTTTGATGTTGGCACTCGTATATTTAAGGCTTGTTTTGCGACCTTCTTTTCCCATTTCTATTCTTTTTTTACGATCTTTTATCAAAGATACTATCTGATCTTTCATCGCTTCTTTATCTCGATTATCGATAAGATAGCCATTCTCTCCATCCGAAATCAAGTGACATGCGCCTTCGGCCGAACGGAACGCTACACAAGGAAGTCCATAAGACATCGCTTCTAATAAGACAATTCCAAACGATTCCGTAATCGAAGACATCGCATAGATCGAAGCTTGTTTTAACGCCTGATTAATAACGTCTTTATTTTGAAAACCTAATAGATGAATATAATCTAATTTTTCATTATAGATCCGGTCCCCCAAATGATTTCGAAGGACACCATCCCCGATAATATCGAGTTCCCATTTCGGTTCTACTTCGTGTACTAATTTCATTACGTCTAGTAAATCGTCATAGGCCTTCTCTCGTGATAAGCGACCAATCGATATTATCTTTTTAGCTCTCAAGTCCGCCATTTCTGTCGGATAACTTTCAAGTACGTTCGGAATCGTCACACAAGTACAATTATAATTTTTTAAAAGTGGTTTATAGTAATCTCGAATCGAATCCGAGACCAACACTAAATAGTCGAGGTCTCGTGCCGATTTGGCTACTTTTTTCGTATATTCTTCCCCAATATCAAAGTGATTATGTTCCCAACCAATTTTCAATGCTTTACTACGACCATATTTCCCTAACCATTCGTTAAAAATATCTCTTGTCGAAATAATGATATCCGCATCACTTTGACGAATTGCTTTAATCATCGTTTTCTTTTTTAAAGATAAAGTTCGAACAGCGTGATAAGATTCTTTACATAATTTCATCGGTTTTAGATTTTTAAGTGCTTCTTTCCACGCTTCTCGATTGGGACAAAATTGTTCAATTAAGTATTTTATCTTAACCTCTTTATCTATTTCAAAAGCCGGTTGTTCATAAAGTTTATAACTCGATATAATTTCTACTTCATAATTTTTACATAACATATTTGCTAAAGCAGCAACTGATTTTTCGATTCCACCATATCCTAAATGAAGTGTTAAAATGGTTACTTTTTTCATGTTTACCACCTGTATTCATTATAGTTTATTTTTCCTTAATAGTAAAGAAAAAGCCTCTTTTTAAGAGACTTTTCTAGACTTCTTTGCAACTTCTTCCTTTGGACTATTTTCAAGCAGTAAAGAGATGATAAAAATACTGACCGATGGTGCTACCAAAACATGTCCTACTAAAAAGGCCATGATACCTATAAGTAAGAGACTTAAAAGGAAAGTTTTTTTCTCGAGCGATAGTTTCTTTTGTTTTTTGATACTTTGAAAAATCGTTTTTAAAACCAGGCAAATCGGTAACATGTAAAGAAGAAAACCAATTATTCCGTGACGGTAGAATAAATCAAAAAAATCCATTTCGATCAGTTTTAAATTTACTTCGTCTGTTCCATAGTTTTCGATGTATCCAATTCCTAACATTTTTTCTTCCAACGGAGCTTTCATATAATTTTTGTTCGTTTGAGCTAAAAATGAAAGCCTTGAACTAAATACAAAGTGATCTAATACTTTGGGATTAGTAACAATTTGGATCGGATTCGTTACTCCTAAATAGTTTAAATGAATTTGAATATTTTGATAAAATGAGGTCTTGGGAATTAGAAAGACGCCCGTACCAGCAATCGTTAAAATAAGCACTAACCAAATACGGATTTGACGATACGCTTTCTTTTTTCTTAATTCGATTAAGTAATGAATTCCAAAGAAACAAAGCGTCAAGCCTAAACTGATAATGGTCATTTTGGTACCTAACGTGAAAAGGGCATAAAGTAAAGTTCCACTAGCTAAAATTTTCAAGCAAAGACTTGTTTTAGTCTTTTTTCGATCCATTAAATAGAGCATAAAATAAGGTAAAAACAAGGATAGTATCGCACTAATTTCATTGGTCGAATGAAACCATCCTAAATTCCCTACTTTTCCTTGAGTATAGGCATCGAATCCCAAATGGAAAAAAGTTGGAACAAGGATAAAGAAAACATAAATCATCAAAATTCTTACATAATGACGAAGTTCAATTTTCTCGTTTCTTTCTTTTTGTATGGAATACATAAGAAGGAGTGCAATAGGAAAATAGAAACTACGAAAACTTCCTTGCATCTCGTATAGAAAAGCACCGGTTCCCTTTTTAATTAGAATTAAGGACGCAAAACTGATGGCATAAAGCAGTAAAACTCCTAAATAATAACCTTCTTTTTTCTTTTCTTGATCGTGGGAAAGGAAAAGAAAACAGTAAAACAAAAAGACTAAAAAAAGTAGACGAACGATGATTCCAATCGTCAAATTCATTTGAAAATAATTGATTCCCCACGCGGTTAACACATCTAAGAAAGGTTGCAAATACAAAAAAAGAAGAAAGATGTTTCTGAAATGGGAATCGATCCAGCGATTGACTTTTTTCATATAATTCTCCTTTTTAATGACGATAGTAACGGTAATAGTCTCCTAATAACATATCGTCGTTTATAGTTATTTTTTGTAAAACCCGTTCATTCATACGCTCGATGTAAGAAACGTCGGTATTTTCCACTGGTTGTCCGTGATAATATAGTGTTCCGTCGTACCAACTTTCATCAGGGAAATAAACGAATGATTCATGATTTGTTCCAAAGACATCGGTGGCTAAATAATGATTGGCATCGTACGATGAAAGATCGAAAAGATTGGCAACGGTCGGTAAAATATCGGCCGAATCCATCAAGATGGTAATCTTTTTACTTTCGATATCTTTACTCCAAATGACAAGAGGAACCTTTTGTAAGAGGTTGGCATCCTCCGTTCCTTTTTCTTGATATACTTTTTCGATATCTGGATAAGCATAGGTATAGTGATCGGCAAAAAGAACGAGTACGGTATCTTCTAAAATTCCATCTTCTTCGAGCCGTTCTAAAAGGATTCTTAAAAATTCATCGGTATGCCGAACGAGATTTCGAATACACGAAAGGGCTTCATCCCCCTCTACCGCTAAATGATACGGATTGGTATCACATTTATTGTTATCGTTTCCATAAGGCATATGTCCTGTGTAGGTTGTTACAAAAGTCATAAATTTATCCTCGGTATTCGGTACGATATAACGATAGATTTGATCGTTTGCAGCGAGTACCCAGTCTTCAAAATAATTCTCTTGAATATCGAGATGTTCATCCCGAATCGAATAATGATGGGTGTACCCAATACTTAAATGAATACCTTTACGATTATAGAAACTGCCATTGTTCGCATGTACCGATTGAACGAGATAACCATCTTTCTTAAACATATTCGGTAATGAGTACGGATAAGTATTTTGATCGAAGGTGTATGCAGCCATACCATTATTTAGGGAATACATTCCCGTATTTACCGAAAATTCTGTATTGAAAGTCGCTCCTCCTCCAAAACTTGGTGCATAACGATTCGTAAAATTCCATCCTTCTTCTTGTAATCGATGGAAAGTGGGCATTAACTCTTCGGTAGCAAGCCATGAATCGATACTTTCTAACATGACAAAGATTACATTTTTATCTTTAAATACGCCCGTCATTTCATTTTCAGAAGGAATTTGTTCCCGATTTTCAAAATAAGAAACGGCTTCTTCATAATGTTCTTCTTTTTGATTATCAAAACAATCTCCAATATAGAGATAAATCTCACGGAAAGTTTTTTCGTAAAGACCTCCTAGTGCCATATTTCTACTCGGATTATTAAACTCTTCGTAACTGTTTCGAACATTTTGGGCAACGAGAGCTTCGTTTCCAAGCATCTTTTCACCAAAGGAATCAATGGCAACGAAACGTGGAATAAAGAATAACGATAGTCCTACTAAAATTATTACCCCGTAATAAATTTTTCCTTTGGTAAACTCGCTTTGATACTTTATTAAAAAAAGCATCGCTACATAACTGATTAACGATAGACCTAGTGTCCAAAGAATATTTCCGTCAATTACATTTAAAACCGAGGTAAAGTAACCGGCTCCTTCTCCCGCTAAAAACAAATCGTATACTCCAAAAAAACGATCGAGCACTTGAATATGAATATATTGTGCCAATGTCAAAATATTAAACGCGATAAGTAATAATGAATAAATAATCCTTCTTGCCTTTTTCGGCAAAAGTAATAATAGCATAATAAATAAAGCAATCCAACTGACCGTAAATAAAAATGGCGAAAGTGCATCCCAAGCATAAAAATTAACATATTGATAGGTTAACATTCGTAATCTTATATCGAGAATAAAAAAAGAAAAGAAGACACCTAAAATAAAGACACCTAATTGGACTCCTTTATTGTTTATAATCTTTTTTCCTATTTCTAAAACTTTTTCCATACCGCACATCCTATCTTTGATTATACCATAAACCCTTTTTCTTTTCGACACAATTTTACGTTTTTTTCCCTTGTTCTTCTTTCTATTCCTCTTAATTTATACTATACTTATAATAGAAGGATTGAGGTGGTGTGAATGGCAAAAAGTAAGTCAACCAAGAAAAAAAGCAATGAACCTATAACCAAAAAAATCGAACCGGAAGATAATCTTGTTGAGGAAGATCCAAAAGAAAAATTAATTAAAGAAAAGATAGAAAAACGACACCAGCCAGGAAAAAAGAAAATTGTCCTCTATGTCTTCTTATCCATTTCTTTTTTACTCGCTTTAGGTGTTTCAATATTAACTTTTATCCACAGTAAACAGGAAGTTCATCAATTGTCTCAACTCGTTCAAGGTGGTTTCTTCTTATTATTTACTTTACTGTTTGTACTAATTGGTGTTTATACTGATTCTAAAAAGGGACAAAATCTCGTCTTAATAACTGCTCTTCTATTGATCGGTTTTAGTAGTTTCCAACTTTTAGAACAAACCGGAATGATTCAATTACCTGTTCAAGCGTACGTCGAAAACTTTAAGAATAAAAGTCTTACCGAGGTAATCGCTTGGGGAAATGCAAATCATATCACGATTGAAACCACTTACGAGAACAGTGATCTCATTCAGACCAATTATGTGATTAGTCAGGATGTCGAAGCAGGAACCCTTGTTCATGATATTGAATCACTTACGGTGGTGGTATCGAATGGTCCTGATACTTCAAAAGAGGTACTCTTCCCGAATATGATTGGACGAAATGTCGATGAAGTAATTGCCTTTGTCGAAGAAAATTATTTTACCAATGTATCGATTGATTTTGAAGTATCGAGTACCGAACGAGATATTGTCATCGAACAAGATAAATCTGGTCAATTACCACGCGATGAAAAGATTCTTATTATTGCTTCGTTAGGAAATGAACCGTTAGAACCAGTACCGATGGAACAATTAGTAGGACAAAGTAGTTTCCGAGCTCTCACTTGGTTAAAACGAAATGGTATTAAGTACGAAATTAAGTATGATTACAGTGATACGATTTCCAAAGGAAATGTACTTCTTCAAAGTATCGAACAAGGCGAAATGGTCGATCCAAATACCGATACTGTTACGATTACGATTTCGAAGGGTGCTAAAATAGTGGCTCCTAACCTACTTGCCATGTCGATGGAAGAAATTACGGCTTGGGTAATCGAAAACAATTTAAAAATTGAATTCTTAGATCAATACGACGATACGATTGAAATCGGTAGACCAATTCAAGCAAGTCATAAAGAAGGCGATATTTTGGAAGAAGGCGATGTCGTTTCTGTCGTCTTATCGAAAGGACCTCTTAAAATGGAAAAGTTTGATAGCATTAACGATTATCGTCAATGGGCTGAAAAATACGAAATTCCTTTAAAAGAAGAAGTGGAATTTAGTGATACCGTTCCGAGTGGATCCATTATTCGAAAATCACACAAAGATGGCGATATTATTAAAAATGGAGATACCGTTACTGTCGTCGTATCTCAAGGAAAAGAATTGACGGTTCCTTATTTAATAGGAAAGTCAAAAAGTCAGGCACAAAGTGCTTGTGATGCCGCCGGTGTTCGTTGTAGTTTCATATATGGAGGCTATACCGAAAGTACGGCACGTGATGTCGTTATAAAACAATCTCGAAATTCCGGAAGTACCGTGAGTGAAAGTGCTACGGTAACCGTTACGTTAAGTAGTGGTATTATTGAAAAAGTCGATGTTCCGAACTTCAAAGGTCAAACGAAAGCCAGTGCGCAAGCACAATGTGATCAATTGGGTATCACCTGTCGCTTTGTTACCGAAGATAATTTCTCTTCTACTCCAGCCGGCACCGTAACCAAACAAAGTGCCAGTGGAAGAATGAATAAAGGAAGTAGTATTACCGTCTACCTCAGTCGTGGAGAAGCAAAAAGTTATAACGTTGTTATTCAAGCTACCTGGTACGGTCATACTTACGAAGAAACCGTTAGTACTTTAAAAGCAAAATTAGAAAGCCTCTGTCCAGGAGTTACCTTTGTATTTAAGCCGAAAGATGTAAACGAAGGATCTGGACTCATCAGTTCTGACTCGAGCGTTAAGGCCGGTCCTAATACTTTTGTACAAGGACGTACTTATACGATTATTGTTAACCGATAAAGATCATAGTAAAGACTATGGTCTTTTTTTTATAAAAAAAATCAGTTGCTTTTGACAACTGATTTTAACTGACTACTAATTCCATTCGGAATCGTTTACTATCGACTCTTCGTAAGGTGTATTTCTTACCATTAATCGAGACCGTTTCTTTAAAGGTACGATAGGACAAATCTCTTAATTCACCGAAATCCGCGAAGTTATCTACCTTGGTCATAATATAAATGGCATAGGTTCCTTTTTCTAAGTTTGCAATATCAATCGATCCATCAAACCAAGCTCTCGTCTTATCTTTTCCATCTGATACTTTTAATTCTACGGTGTAATCCCCGTTTGTAATCGATCCTACTTCCGCACTATAACGTTTAAAGTTTTCGATATTTTCTAAGACAATCGTTCGCTCAATCGTTTTATTTTTACTATAATCGATACCAACATTATGGGAGGTTCCTCGAATCGTTAGTTTTCCATCTTTGAAACCGATGGACTCAAATAAGTTATACATCTTATCGGTTGTCGGTGGAATACTATTTGCAAGGAGTCCTTCATCTCGAATTGAAATATCGAGTGGACGTGATTTTGTATAATAATTCATTTGGAATAAATAACCTCGATTATTGGCTCCTTGTGCCTTTCTAGGCATCGTTCCATAAACTAAGTTCTGATATAGTTCTTTTGCTTTATAAATACCATTTTCTACTTCGACATAAGCAATGTAGTCGCCTTCCGGAACACTCGATAGATTAACATTTCCTTTAAACCATCCACCACTATAGTCGTATGCTTTCGTATCATCGGCATCACTCATCTCATATGGATAATTTGTTCTCCACTGCGTTACTTCGAAGCGATATTCTTTTTTCGTATCGACATTTTGAAGAATAAAGTAATGTTTAATTTCATCACTCAATTTATTATTGGTTCCTTTTACCGCTAAGAATCCTGCTACTTCAAAGGTATCTTTTCCTACTTCTTTCATCGATTCATAAGCGAATAAACCTGGTTTTAAAGTACGATCTACTACGGTTACCGTAATTGTTTTAGTCGTTGTTAATGAACCGCTATCGGTAACACTGTAAGTTACTTTGTAGCTTCCTTTTTGGGAGGTATTTACTTTATTATCTACCACTTGAATACGGGAAGTGATATTTCCATCTTCGGTATCCGTAGCGGTTACTCCTTTTTTCGGATCAAATGTTGAACCGACGGCAATCGTTTGATTGCTTGCCTTAATGACTGGCGCATTGTTTTGTAAAGTCGATTCATGAATTTCGATCTCTTGATCCGCATCTTTTTGAATAACCCAACCTAGCGTTCCATCGTAATCAATTTTTACCCACGGAACACCACTTACTGTTTTTTGTTCTAAAATTACCACATAGGTACCATCGGCTAACCCACCATTATCGGGATTTAATTTTTGACTACTGGTACTCGTACTTGTTCGAACATTCGCATATGTATGTACTTTGGTCATGTTCACTTTTCCGTATTTCATTTTGGTAAAACTAATATCGGTCGGGGTAATCCATTCCCGGAATCCCTTTTGATAAGTTGCTGAAACTTGATACGATTTTAAGGATTTATTACCATCGTACGCTTTTTCAAATACGACCACATATTGACCTTTATTCCAAGTACGTCCAGATGCAATTTTTAAGAGTGGATCGGTATATAGACGCGTTCCATTCGCTTTAATCATTGCGACTTGTGGAGTAGCAATGCCGCCACTTTCAAAAGATTCATACGTATATTTTTTTTCTTCATAATCTGTAATCGAATCGACATCTTTTAATTTCGTATCATTAATCTTTGTATAATAACTAGCCGGAACATAAACATAGTTGGTATCCCAATCGTACTTCACATTTACACTGTTCGGTACAAATTGATGATTACTATTAATATTGGCATCACTTATAATCTTGTACCAAACATCACTACCATTAACGGTATCTCCCTTGACTTCTTCGACGATGATTACCGGGGATCCATTTCGTTGATAGTTATAATCCGAAGCATCTTCTCCCGGTGTTAAAATACGATATTTTTCATCACTTTTCGGTTCGTACGACGGATAAATGATTCCATCCCTACTCTTGATTGCCAATTGATAATAGTTATAGTCACTCATTCCGTTGGAAGCATCAAAAGCATAATAATACGAGGCCGCTTTTTCACCCCAATAGGGATCCGATGCATATTTTACGTTAGCTCCCATCAATTTATTTCCTAAATGACTTCCGTAAAAACGCCAATCACTGGCGAAGGCATAACCATAACCGATAAAGTCCGTCGCATGTGCTAAAATAGACTTTCTTATCGAAGTGTAACTCGAAGCACTGTTCGGATTCGAGTCGACGGCGTTATGACCGAATAAATTATTTCGGCTCGTTGAAAATTTACTACGACCTTCCGCGGATTCATTACGCGCTACCGACAACATCATTAATGCATTGATTCCTTGATTTTCTTGGACGTTGTAGAAAGCATATCCACTTCCATACAAATTGGTATAGTTGTACCCTTTTACTTTATCGTATAAGTTGTTTAAATACTCGTCGATATCACTTCCAGAATAAGTCGTTTTCGAGTGATGTGGCAAATACATATAATAGTTGTAATAAGGGTTATCTTTATTGACACTTCTCGTCCTTACGCCTTCTCTTTCATCTTGCGTTAATAATTTTAAATCGCGGTAAAAGTATATTCCGTCATAACTATAATAAGTACCTTTTGCTAATTGTGTTGGCTTTGGTCCTAGTGTATACGTTACCCATTTATTCGAAGAATTATCATACATATCTGTCGTTAAATAATGGGTAATCGTATCGTCGGTTACAATATATTTATTCGAGGAAGAGACCCATACTAAAGGAACAATTTTATACTCCCCTTCTTTTAACCAACCCGTGATTCCGGAAATTTTCATTTTCGCACGATGATTATTTATATTGATACCTAGATAAAGGGCTTCTACTCCTCCATAGGAACTATTTCCATTAATGTAGGTATAAGCCGAATTTGTGGTATCATCGATATACACATTGGTATTTTGAGAACTATCATTTTTATTGATATCTAAGATGGCATATTTGGCATCGATAATTTTCGTTTGATTATTTTTCCGCTCTAATATTACTAAGTTATCACTATTATTCTCTTTCGATTCATCCATCGCTTTTTTAGCTTTGTCGTAAGTGTCGTAACACTCTTTTTTAGTAAGTGACTTATCACTATTTGCATAGGCTAACTCATAGGCCTTTTTATCACATTCATTTCGTGAATAATAGGTTTCACTCGAGGAGGTGTACGCTTTTACTTCCATCGGCATAAGTAAGAAAAATTGTTCAATTAATAATAGGGCTAGAAAAAATTGAGCCATTCTTTTTTGCATCGGACCTCCTCCTTTCATAATATCTCAATTATATTATATCAAAAAATAGAATACATGGTCGTTTTTCCCTTTATTTTCGATAGTCTTTACGTCAAAAAAAAGGACTTTTTCGTCCTTTCTTTTTTATGATTTATCACTATTTCCCGTTCCAGTTTTTCCAGATCCTACAATTCTTCCAACGTTGGATGTACTACCTACAATATCTGAATTGTAATTGGTACAATTCGTAATCGTTCCTGGATTATTACCGATGATACCTCCGACATTCGTTCTTCCATGAACAGATCCATGATTGGTACAACTGGTAACTGTTCCGGTCGCTTTATTATATCCGGCAATTCCACCAATTTGTGCTCCTCCATTGGTACTGGTAACATAGGTGCTAACCGGTCCATAGTTATGACAATTACGAATCATTCCATTTCCATTAGTAGCCAAAGTATCTTGCATACCTGCAAATCCCGTAATTCCACCAACGTAACTCTGCCCTACAATCGTACCATAGTTATTACAATCTTCAATAGTAGAATTTGCCATCCACGCTGTAATTCCTCCGGCTGGTCCTGAATAGGATGTGGCATCACCGGTAAACCTTGTCGTTACTGCTGCATAGTTTGTACAATTTTTGACGGTGGCATTTAATTCGACATAACCGATAATTCCTCCCGTATAGGTATCCTCTTTCGTTTTTTCGGTATCGTTTGACTGAACAGAACTTGCTTCATCGGTCGTAAGATTTTCATAAACTCCCCCACTTGCTTTTCCAACGATTATTCCGGCCGTTTGGTTTTCATTTGTAACGTGTGCTCTTACCAGATGAAGATTTTTAATAGTCGCATTTTCGACATCTCCAAATAACCCAATATTAACTTGTAATGCTTTATGTATTTGTAAATCCGCTAACGAATAATCTCCTCCATTGAAAACTCCTTTAAAGCGATGTTCTTTAAGACCAATCGGTAAAAAACCTGTATCGGAGTTAATTTCTGTAATTAAATCTTTTGCAGCAAATCCGTTTAAGTTTATATCCCCATAATCTGTCCGATAAGGATCCTCAAAACTATTTACATCATCAAAATCGAGATCTCTCGTCATTTTAAATCTTTGCGTTGTAACATCGACACTCGTTCTGGTATTTCTTCCTTTCAAAGAATCTCGTACCGCTAGACTTAAATCAAGTAAGTCTTCAATCGTTTGAATGGCTCCTTCTTGAATTACTTTATAATCTAAATCGATTGTTTTAGCATAAGGGCTTGTCGAAGTTATACGTATTTTAACATCGGTTGAAGGATTCTCTAAATCCACTATATTTAGTGTTAAGGGAATCGTATCTTGTATGATTTCTCCTCCTTTTATTGTCTTCGTAATGGTATCTCCTTCAGCAAATGTGAATTTCGGATTATCGACAATGGAAATGGTATAGGTAGTATCAAATGGATTAAAATTCGTGTCGTCATTATTTTTAATATCGATATTAAAAGAAGTAGTCGTCGTAAGTATTATATCAGTATCACTTTCGTCCGGCGTTCTTGGAAATACAATATTATCTGATTCCGGTATTGCTTCAAAATAGAAAGGTTGGGACGAAACGGTCGCATCAAAATTTCGTATGAAAACATATTTACTATAGGTAATATTGGTCGTAATAAAGAGTGCTCCGATAGTTAACAATAAAAGTACTATTTTTACCCGTTTATTCATGTCCTACCTCTCCTTTTACTAACTCTCTTCGATTAAAAATATCAATGTTAATCCAAAGAAAACCACTTACTAAAATAAACAATATGATGAAAGTTCCAAACGGAGATCTTAAAAATAATATAACATTCCCTATTTTCGGTATCTTGAATTGATATTCTCCTTCAATTTTATCTTCTTCGATTAGTTCCGGATCTCGATCGTTGTTGGCATCTCCTTTTGTTTGATACATTTTATTTCCATCTTCTGACACAATCTCTACCACACGATGCGTTATAATTGCATCCTCAAAGCGAAAAGCTACAATGTCTCCTTCTTTGATATCATTTGTCTTTTTTACAAAAATAATATCCCCTTCTTGTAAAAAAGGATTCATACTTCCCGTTAATACAATAAAGTTTTTATAACCAAAAAAACTAGGTGTCTCCTCTTTAACAATTAACCGTTCAATTAAAATGAAAACACTATAAAAAGTAATAAAGCCAAATATGATTCCGAAAACAATTTTTACTATCTTTTTCATTCATAAATTTCCTAACCGAGCACTTGTGCTCCTTTTAATTCAATCTTAAGCGATACTTGTTGATTTGCATAACGGACATCGTTCTGTGCTTTATCCCAAATAATCTTTAACCGATATTGATGCGTTTCTTCTACACCATGGGGCATTTCTATAGATGCGGTCTTATTATCCATCACGACTAATTCTTGTTCTTTGTTATCCGTAATATCATACAATTTAAATTGCAATGGTATTTCCGTAGTAGAAGTTATAACAAATTGATAGTCTAATTGAACTTCATTTATTTTGTCATTTGCTTTGTTCGTTACATAAAATTCATATTCACGTTCTTCTCCTGGAAGCATTTTATCGATGGTATATACCATTTGATCATTACTTAAATCAAGAATTGGAACAGCTACTACCGGATCATCCGATTGAACAAGCCCCATATAGCGGCTTGTCGTTACACCAAAAGTACAAAGGAAGAGTACCAATGCTAAAAAGGTCGCATAAAAAGAAAATATTTTTTTCGAAAAAAATTTTGCCATCGGTATACCCCTCCTACTGCTTTTCTTTTTATATGCTTCCATCGACTTTAGCCTATTCTATAATTAATTGTATAAAAAAGTACCCCCCCCCGTCAAGTGTAGGATGTTGATTTACACATTTCTTTTTTATTTCTTTACAAAAAAAGAGACCATAACACTATGAATCTCTTTTTTTCTTGTACTATTTATTTAGTACACTTCATTCTATGTTATTAATTTTTTATTATGAATGAAATGTCGTTTTGTTTTTCCTTTAAGAGGTTGAATATTTTTTTTCTTTTCGTTATAATTAAAAAAGGATATGAAAGGTGGCAGATTCATGAAAAAAAAGAAAGGAAAAGAAACCGCCAACAAAAAAGAAAGTATGCTTGTCTTAGTTCTCGTTACTATACTTTCTATCATTGCTCTTATTAGTAGTGGTTTCTTTATTTATCATATATTTTTACTTATTTTAACGGAACCGATTATTTGTTATATTATGATGCTACTTCTAGCCGTAATCGATTTAGCATTATTGTTTTATTTATATCGGTTATGGAAAAAGAAAACCAAGAAAAAAAGAGTGGCTTTTTATATTGGAATCAGTTTGTACATATTACTTTCTATTGGGGGTTCCCTTGTAATTAATTATCTTTATTCGCATATTTCACTCAGTCACGATTACATCACTTATTCTACTAGTTTAGTGGCTTTAAAAGATAGTAGTTTTGAAAAACTAGAAGACGTCAATAATTTACAAGTTGGAATTGTTCCCGATACGAATGCAGAATATGCCATTGCTAAAGAAATTATTGAAGAAAATAAATTAGAAGAAAAGAATACCGTTAAGGAATATGAAGACTTCCCTACTATGATAAATGCTTTATTTGATAAAGAAGTAGATGTCATTTTCTTATCGAGTAACTATGTGACCAATTTCCAAGCAGTTCCCGGCTTTGAAGATATTGGAGATACCACCAAAGTTATTTATTCTAAAGAAAAAGAAATGAAAAATGAAGATTTACTTGCGGATGGAAGTGATCGGAAACCTGCTTCGGTAACGGAACCTTTTACTGTATTATTGATGGGCGTCGACTCCGAAGTAAACGGAATGGATAAGAATGCTGCTTTTAATGGAGATTCGCTTATCTTAGTTACTTTTAATCCGAAAACTTTAACCGCGACGACTTTGAGTATTCCAAGAGATTCTTATGTACCGATTGCTTGTTTTGCAAATCAAAAAGAAAATAAAATTACCCATGCAGCGTGGTATGGTGCGAACTGTATGATGCGAACCATCGAAGGATTTACTGGTATCGATATCGATTACTACGTTAAAGTTAATTTTAAAGCGGTCGTTCAATTAGTCGATGCTCTGGGAGGAGTCGAAATCGATGTTCCATACAGTTTCTGTGAACAAAATAGTGATCGTAAATTTGGAAAAAATATGGTTTATGTTACAAAAGGACTTCAAACTTTAAATGGTGAACAAGCCCTTGCCTATGCACGTAATCGTAAAACGTGGCCAAAATACTGTAGTAAAGAATGGAATTTAGGTGAACGAAGCGATATTGTTCGTGGTATTCATCAACAAGAAGTAATTCAAGCCCTAATCGATAAAATCAAAGATATTCGAAGTGTCGATAAAGTGATGGGACTATTCGATCTCGTTAGTTCCAATATCGAAATGAATATGACGCAAACGGATATTCTATCGTTCTATAGTGTTTTAAAAGATATTATTGCTAAAGGTTATAGTGAGCACGGTGATGTTATTAATTTCCAACCCCTTTTCTTGAAAACGAGTGGACAAATGATTTATGACGAGTCGATGAAACTCGTACTTTCTGATCAGATTATTAACCAAGGAAGTTTAGAAGATGTTATTCATGCGATGAAAGTTAATTTGGAACTAGAAGAGCCAACGATGATAAAGACCTTCTCCTTCTCTATCAATTCTCCTTATGAAAAGGCACGTATTGGAGATGGAAACTACAGCGCTACTAGATTATATCCACTTCTTCCTGACTTCACCGGTAAAACGAAAGCTTATGCCGCTTCTTGGGGTCAACAAAATGGAATTCAAATTATCTTTGCAAACAATTCGAACGGACTTGTGGTATCGCAAAATTATCCTGCTAAAAAACGACTTGATTTAATTCCTAATAAAACCGTTACCTTAACACTTGAAAGCAATAATTCTTCGAGTACTACCACCGATAAAATCGATTGTGCTACTAGTCCTGATAACAATGCATGTATCATGCCAAACTTTGTTGGAAAAAATAAAACGGCCGTACAAAGTTGGGTTAATAAATTAAAGAATGTACAAATTGTCTATAACGAAGTTTCCGTCGCGATGGCAAATGGTAATTCTGTTGGTACCATTATCAAACAAAGTATTGCCGAAGGACAATCTATTCGAAGTACAAAGACCATTACACTGACGATTGTTGCCGAAGATGAAACACCTACACCAAGTCCTACACCTACTTCGACACCAAAACCAACAACGTCACCCGAAGAAAAAGAATCAACTAAAAAAGAGCAATCCACTCCATAGATTGTTCTTTTTTTATATTTAAAAAAAGTACAAATCTTTAAAAACCCTTTAATATAAACAAACTATATAAGATTATAAAGTTAATTTACTACTAATTTACTACTTTTAAAATAAAAAGAACCTTGATATGTCATTATGATAGTAATAAATATATGTCTTAAACAAAAAAAGAGTTCCGAAGAACTCTTTAAAAATGATTTTAGAAGTATTAGTAACTCTTAGATGTCATAACAACACGGCCGGGAAGCATATAACCAGTTCCAACTATTTGAAGATTATCCCAGTCACCGTATTCCATTTGGAACTTAGCATAATATCCTACGACCTTACCCGTTGCATTGTCTAAGATAGGAATTATGTTAACCCAGTCACTACAATCATTGTTGCCAAAATGAGCTTTACAAGCATTAAGCTCTTTAGTCCCAGCAGGTCCAAATAATTCGTCATTAATTTTACTTGTCATTCCGCCTACAGGTTCACTACCGTTACATCCCCAGAATGCATAGGCAACTGATTGACTATAAGTATAACCTTTAGAACCACAAGCATTAGTAGCAGGTTTACTAGTTGAACCGGAGTTCGAACTAGAACCGCTAGAACTACTACTTGAACCATTGCTAGATGGTTTTTTAGTAGAACTACTACTAGTTGTTTTGTTGCTTGAACTAGAATTGTTGTTAGTAGCAGGTTTTGGTTCTTCTGGTTTTTTATTAACGGTAAGTTTAGCTTTAACTATTTCTGAAACATTACCTGATGCGTCTTCGGCACGAAGTAGAACTTCGTGTTCACCAACAGACTTATCAAGTTCAGTTTTTTCATAAGTTGTTTTCCCATCTTCACCTTTAACTTCTTTGACGAAGTAAGGTGTGTTACACGCTTCTCTTGAATTATCATCACATCTCTCAAAAAAGTTAGTGGCATCAACATTATCCCCTTCGGTAATTGTTGCGTCCTTAACCTTTAAGATAGGTGCTTTGGTATCTTCAAGTTGAAGTTTAGTAACATACACTTCTTTATTATCATTTTTATTTTGAATAGTTACAGTGTAGCTATAAGTTCCCTTAAGAACTACAACTTCCTTATAGCCATTCTTTAAAACTTCACTCTCTTCGGTATCGCTACTTTCGAAAGCGTCATCTCGTTTTACTTCATTACCTTCAGCGTCAACGTAATAAGTTGCAATGAACAATTCATCACGCTTTTCAATTTCTTCATCGTCGTTCAAATAGGCGATTGTGAAATCTTCTGCTGACCCATTAAGGTGTTTGAAGTAGTCGCTTACTTCTGGAACAGGGCTTCCAGTTTCAGCTGTTAGCACAGAACGAACCTCAGTAGGTTCTGTAATAACTTTGTTTTCATTGTTCTTAACACACCATAGTGTGACAGCCCCAATGACGATGGCTAATACCATTAAGATAATGACCACCACTGTTTTTTTCTTTTTTAACAATTTTTTCATAAGAATAAAAACCTCCTTTAGTTCTTTCTACTTTTAATTAGGAAAAATTCTGTTCATTTTTTATTGAGATATTATATATTAACTCCTTTCCCTGAAAAAGTAAATAATAAAAAAATTCACCTTTTTTCCTAATTAATTTTATTCTTCTTTTTATTCAGTAATAAAAACTGCTTTTAATGCTATTTTGTATTATTAATACTATCTTCTTTTTGCTTTTTTTTGTATTTTTTTCTTTTTTATTTTTCATTGTTACTACTCCTTTTTAAAACTTTATCTTTTTCAAATCGTCTAGTATTTTTGATGATATTTTACCATTTACAATTTGTTTACTATATTTTTCTATAAGTTCAGAAATCATTTCACTTGGAGATTTACCACGTTTAGAGATAATCAAGCATTCGTTTTTACATTCTAGTTCTACAAATTCGTTAGTAGATATGTTCAGTTTTTCTCGTGCTTCGGCTGGTATATGTATCCGACCCAAACCATCAATATTTCTTAAATACATCGTTGTTTCACCTTCTTATAAAGTCTTTTTTCATTTCATAATTATTATAGCACTTGTTCGACTATTTGTCGAAGAATATTTTAAAAACATTATGAAACAATAACAATGGAGTGATATTTAATGGATAAAAAAGACGCTAACTATTGTTATTACATCGTTGGTAAAAACATCAAGAAATTTCGAAAATTAAGGGGTCTCACCCAAGAACAATTGGCTGTAAAGTGTAACTTATCAACAGGTTTTATAAGTGACTTGGAAAGTAATACTTATCGAAGCATTAGCCTTCCAACAATGTATTTAATAGGGCAACAATTAGGGATACACCCAAAAAGATTGCTTGACGATTTAGACACAAAAGATGAATAAAAATTTAAAATAAAAGTATAATGTTAATGGCTGATGGGATATTCAGCAAAAAAAGGAGCATTATATAGAGTATATATATACAAAACTATTAAACTCTTCCTTTGTTATTACCTTTTAAAACTATTGCTAACAATTGCAATAGTTTTTTTGTGTTTCAAAGTGTTTCAAAGTTTTTAAAATTCTTTGAGGTTTTTGAGGTTTTTTATATCATTTCTCTTATTATCTTTATTTTCAAGTATATTAAAACGAAACGCTACAAAACGGGCTTGTGTTGTAGCGTTGAGGTTTCTGTGGTAATACCTCAATTTTTCTTTATAATATTTTGAGGCCTTTTATAAAATAAAAAGTATGAAAAATACGAGTAAGAGGTGATAACAAATGATGAAGATTAAAGTTTTTCATATAGTTCAACAATTAGTTAATTCTAAGACAAACGAAAAACTAATTGATGAAGAACAAATCATTGACGCCCTTAACCATAGAAGTATTAAAAAATGGGCATATATTTTACACGATAAAGATGCATACTTGGAAAATGACTATCAAAATTATAAGGAAAAAAACGGAAATGAACCTAATTGGAAAGTCGGAGATTTAAAACCTAAACACTACCATATTGTTGGTTTTATACCAAATAGTGAAAAATTAGAGGTTGTAGCCAAATGGTTTAAAGTACCAATAAATCAAGTTGACATTCCAAAAGGAAAAAATGTAGAGACTGCTTTTATTCAAAACGTACAATACTTAACTCACGAAAGTAACAAAGAGCAAGAGAAAGGCAAGCATAAGTACCTAGACAATAACATAAAAAGTAATTTTAACTTTAGAGAAGAAATTAACAAATTTGAACGTCTTGGTGTTATTCTTAATGATAAAGATTTAATGCTTTACCAAGTTCTAAATGAGGGAAAAACATTACGAGAATGTAGAGAAGAAAATATAGCATTATATACAAAACTTTGGGACAAGTTAGAAAAAAACAGGAAAGAATATTTACTCACTAATCAAAAGCCACCAAAAACTCGTATCAATTTTTATATATGTGGTGAAGGTGGTACTGGAAAGGGTTTAATGAGTAGAGCATTAGCAAGACAATTATTTCCAAATATAGAAAATGAGGAAGACATCTATTTTGAAGTTGGTGGTAATGAAAAGATAACTTTCGATGGATATGATGGACAACCTGTAATTATTTGGAACGATGTTCGAGCAATTGACTTAATAAGAACTTTAGGAAATCGTGGTAACGTTTTTGACGCTTTTGATACCCACCCTAGCCCAGTCGCGAGGAGACAGAATATAAAGTATGGAAGTGTTAAACTATGTAACGCAATAAACATTGTTAACTCGGTAGAAGACTACACCACCTTTCTAAATGGCTTGGCTGGGGAATACATCACGAGAGATGGGCAAAGTATAAAATCTGAGGATAAAAAACAAAGTTATCGCCGTTTTCCTATAATATTGGCTTTACGCAAAGACGATTTCGATTTGTTGATTAACAAAGGTTTTATGGAAAATAATGACGATTTTTTTACGTACGAGAAGTATTCCTCTATAGAGGGTGATATGCAACAAATAGTAATTGCCTGTGCTGGACGTGAAGAATTGGAACGCAAAATAACAGCAAAACTGCTTACTCTACCACTCGAAAAATATAATGTAATAAAGAACAATCAATTAATGAAATTGAGTGAAGAAGAGATAATGAAAAAGTTTAAAGATTTTGGAAAAAGGTACAAGGGTTACCCATTTTATGAGGTTACTTCTTGGCCTGAAACAATAAAATTAATTTATGAAAAAGATGATAATGATTAGTTATCAGTCTTTTTTTATGCATTTTAGAATTTTTAAACTTTTATAAAAGAATCTAAAATGCAAGACAACCGAAACAAACGAACGCGTAACGTATGACGATGTCGAATGAATAAGCGAACGAAGAGTGTAACGACGAACAACGAACGAGCTGAACGACGAATACAACGAACAGGAACACAAGACACGTGTATGCACGTGTCAAAGTGTGAGTGTGAGGAAGTATGAGGAAGTGAAACGAGAGAGGCTGTGAGGAAGTGAAGCGATGAGTAAGAGAATGAGTGAGACGAGGAAGACGGAACAAGTGAGCGAAGTTGATGGCGTCAGTACGGCGTAGCCGTTTAGTCGAATAGAATGTGCGACTAAACGGCGACATACGCCGTAAAAATTATAACCCCCATACCTCATAAATAAAATGTAATAGATAAAAAAGGAGCCAGTGAATAAAAAATAAATTAGGAAAGGAGGAATTAAAAAAGAAAGGATGATTTAAAGAATACAAAAAAGGCGTTTTTTATCTATTACATTTTTGCTAGTTTAGAAAGAAACTAGCAAAACACCCTACTCGTCAAAAAACAACTTGTTGACTAATTGACGAGTTTGATAAGAATGATGTTCTTAGACGATAAGACGAAGAAGTCATAATCATCAAGAAACAAATCATAAGTGTGAGAAAAGAGAATAATCACACCACATCAAAGTAAATTATCATTCATATCAAAACAACGCTAAAAACGGCTAAAAGTGGCCTTTAAAAGCGTGTTATAAATACGACAACTATTTTCTCAGTTACGTGCATAAGTAACTATAAAAAAGAGTGCTATTGAGAGATTTAGAATAGTTAGTCTATTTATACAAACTTCGCGATAAAACGAACGTGTCGTGCATAAGACACGATAATAAAGAGTGTTGGTAAAACCTTAACAACAAAATAATTTAGGGGGTATTATTATGGGACACGCAAATAGTGGCAAATCATTAAATTATCAAGTACAACAAGTTTTACACTCGAAACTATCAATTTCTGAAAGTCGTCACGAAGCAAAGAACAACAATGATGTGAGTGATAAAATTTTTTCATATAGAACTTATCACAATTATTTAGAGACTGCTAATCGTTTTGTCGATTATTGCAAATCTAATTACAATTCAAAAACCCTAGAAGATTGCCGTCAGCACGTCAATGATTATATTCAAGACAAAAGAGCGCAAGGCGTAAGTGCTTATACACAAAAGTCATACTTATCATCATTATCAAAATTATACAATCATAGTTATTTTAAAGAAGTCGAAACGGACGTAAGACATAGAGCCGACATCACGCGTTCAAGACTTGACACTGAGTCGTCACGCCACTTTAGTGAAACAAGAAACGCCGACTTAAAAGAGTTTTGTCAAGCAACTGGACTTAGACGTAGCGAATTAGAAAATGTTAAGGGTGATTGTTTACGCGAAAAAGACGGACAATACTACGTCCACGTTACGAATGGCAAAGGTGGTAAAGAACGCGACGCTCTAATACTAAATAACAATCAAAATGTTATAGACAAGATAAGAAACACAGAAGACAGCGAAAAGGTATGGGGACGAGTTCATAGCAAAGCACCTATTCACGCTTATAGAAGTGATTATGCTAATCAATATTATAATTCAATTGCAAGAGATACAAGTATGCTTTCAAGAAGTGAAATTTACTATGCTAGAGGCGATATGGCTGGACGTTCATTTGATAGAGAGGCATTACACGAGGTTAGTATGTCATTAGGTCACAATCGAGAAGACGTTATAGTTCAAAATTATTTAAGATAAAAAATAAAGTCCTATGATTTAAGACTTATTTTTTCTATCTCTCTCACGTTTATGTGAGCATTCATAACCTGTGCAATATTGTTGTCTTCCATTTTTTCTATACAAATTATGACAAGTTGGTTCGTCACAAATAGCATATGTTTTATCACTAAACATATTACATAATATATTTTTTGTTTCCCAAATTATTGGTACTAATAATTCCTCTGTTGCTATAACCATATCAAATATTTCATCTGAGTATGTCTTTTTTTCCAATTCTGCTTCTTTTACTGCGTCAATAAGGCAAAACCTTACTTTATCATACTTTGAATATTTTTCTGTGTAAAACTCATATCTTTCAAGAATAATTTCGTCAATCTCTTTGTTATTAAGACTAAAGTAATTATTATGTAAATAATTTATTATTTCTTTTCTTCTATTTAGAGTTTTTTCATCATCATAGTATGTACTATTTTTCCCTTTTGGTTTATTAAAATATGTAGAAATATAACCTAATTCAAAGGTGTAATATGTGAAAATACAAAATTTTAAATAGTTGTCTTCTTCATCTTCAAAAGGAATATAACTAAATGCCTTACAAAATTTTTTACATTCATAATCTATGTTATTATCTATAATATCGTTCCTATATTTCTTAAATATTTTATCTATACGGTCTTTTCCATAAAAATTGATTTCTTTATTCTTTTGTAATTCATATATTTTTTCGTTTAGTTGATTACCAATATTAATTATGGCTTCGTATATTTCACTTGTTTCGCATTTAATATAGTTATTAGTATTTAAAAGACTTGTCAATTGTCTATTACTTAAACTTATATTATTAGTGGAACTTTTTTGTTTTGCAACTCGCATTGTAAAGTCTAAAATTGCCCAATTACTTATATTTTTCTCTCTCTTAATCTCAATCTTTCCCTCTTGATGTTTCTTTGGAATGATTACTAAAACGTTATCTAAAACCTTCATAAAAACACCCTTTCTAAATTTCCGGGATACTTCCGGTTTGCTTAAATTACATATCTTATATTTTATAGTACAATTCGTATTAGTTCAAGGGAAAGTGTGCATAATCTCGAGAGATTTTTCTTGAACAAAAAATAATGAAAGGGCTATATGTGAAACATATAGTAAAGGCAAATTAAAATGATATTTGAAATATTAAAAAATACTAGAATATACTTTGTGACTTATCCTGAAACATTAGAAACAGATTTTATTTATGATTATGAGGAGGAATAATTTATGAATTTTGCAGAAAATAAAACATTTCTATCATACATTGATGTACCCATTTGGGAAAAATACACATTGACTATTGAAGAAGCTTCGAAATATTTTCGCATTGGCGAGAATAAACTTCGCAAACTTGCAGAAGAAAATCTCATGTCTAATTGGGTTATCATGAATGGTAATCGTATTCAAATAAAACGAAAACAATTTGAACAACTTATAGATAAATTGGGAACAATATAGTGAAAAAGAGCCTTGAACATGTTATAATGGAATCGACATATCAAGGCTCTTTCTATAAATAGAAAGGAGAATAAAAAATGTCACAGAAAAGACGAGATAATAAAAACAGAATTTTAAATACTGGAGAGAGCCAAAGAAAAGATGGAAGATATGTTTACAAATATACTGATAATTTCGGCCAACCACAATTTATTTATGCTTGGAAGTTAGTGCCAACTGACAAAACACCAAAGGGAAAGCGTAATGATTTATCACTACGAGAAAAAGAAGCAGAATTACAAAAAGACTTTTACGATGGTATAGATACAATAGGTAAACGGATGACTGTTTGCCAGTTATATGCTAAAAAGATAAAACAACGACCAAATGTTGCAGATAGCACCGAAATAGGACGAAATAGACTTATGAAATCATTAGAAGAAGATAAATTAGGTACTTGTCCTATTGAAAAGGTTAAGGTGTCGGACGGTAAGGAATGGGCAATACGTATGAAAGAAAAAGGTGTAGCCTATCAGACTATTAAAAATGATAAGCGTTCTTTAAAGTCTGCTTTTCATATGGCTATACAAGATGATTGCATAAGGAAAAATCCATTTGACTTTAACCTTAATGAAGTTATTGAAAACGATACAGAGCCAAAAACATCATTAACGCTCGAACAAGAAGAGAGCCTATATTCTTTTATTAAAAGTGATAAAACATATTATAAATATTATGACGAGATTGTTTTGTTAAGGGAAACAGGACTTCGTGTATCTGAATTTTGTGGACTAACAGAGACAGACCTAGACTTTGAAAATAGATTAATCAATATAGACCATCAACTTTTAAGGAATACAAAAAGAGGTTATTATATTGAAAAGACTAAAACCGAAAGTGGTATAAGAAAAGTACCTATGAGCGACAGAGCGTATGAAATCTTTAAGCGAATATTAAATAATCGTAAAAATAGAAAGACTATTACTATTGATGGTTATACTGGTTTCCTATTCTTACAAAGTAGTGGTTATCCAAGATTACGAGATACCTACGATAAATTATTTACTAGAATTGTTAGAAAGTATAATAAACATCATGAAGAACAATTGCCAAATAAAATGACACCACATACTTTAAGACATACTTTTTGTACAAATTTGGCCAATTATGGTATAAATCCTCACACTTTGCAATATATCATGGGACATAAAAATATTTTAATGACGTTAAGTTATTATACACACCCTACATATTTGTCTGCACAAGCCGAGATGGAAAAGATAAATAAACAAAAGTAATTTACTACGAATTTACTACTTTTGAAAACGTAAATATAAGAAAATACAAAAATATATGTGAACATCTTCCTAAAGTAAAAATGTCGTTAGCCTTTGAAAATAAAGGTTTTAACGACATTTAAGAATTTATAAAAAGATAATTAGAAATATGTACTTTTTTTTTAACAAAAAAAGAGTAGTCTCCTACTCTAATTTCATAAAATATTCATATAGTTCTTTACAACGATCCGGATCCATCGCCGGTTTATCTCGATAAGGATTTTCTAATCCCATACGATCGTATTTTTCACTTCCCAATTTATGATAGGGAATGAAATCTATTTTTTGGATATTTGGGAGTTGTTTTAAGAACTGTTTTAAGTATTTTAAGTACGTTTCGCTATCAGTTACTCCGGGCACTACTACTTGACGAATCCAATAAGGTTTTTTCATTCGATTGGCCGTTTTAATAAAGTTCAAACTGTCATCGATTTCATGTCCAGTTAAATTAATATAACCTTCTCTCGTCACATGTTTAATATCTAAAATTATTAAATCGACATACGATAATAACTCTTCGTAATGACCCGTTCCTACCCCGGCCGTGTCAATAGCGATATGAATTCCTTCTTGTTTGAGACGTTTACATACTTCTAGTAGGAAGTCCGGTTGCATTAAAGGTTCTCCTCCCGAAAAAGTGACGCCTCCTTTATTTCCATAGTACGGTTTAAAACGTAATATTTTTTTTACGAGTTCATCGACGGAATAATTGTCTTTTCCTTTTACCCACATCTCTGGATTATGACAATATTTACATCTTAATTTACAGCCCGATAAGAAGATGACGGTACGAATACCCGGTCCATCGACAAGACCCATACTTTCAATGGAATCTATACAACCTTGCATTATAATTTCTCGTGGAAGGTACGGGCAATTACTTCTTCCTGTTGCTTTCTCGTAAGACGGTTAAAACGAACGGCATAACCGGAAACACGGATGGTTAAAAGTGGGTATTTATCCGGATTTTCCATCGCATCAATTAAAGTCTCCCGATGAAGCACATTTACATTTAAATGATGGGCACCTTGTACAAAGTAACCATCGAGAATCGATACTAAATTATCGATACGGTCTTCCATGGTACTGCCAAGGGCATTCGGTACAATCGAGAAGGTATTCGAAACACCATCTCGACAACAATCAGCATAATTTATTTTGGCAACGGAATTCAAACTAGCAAGAGCTCCATTTTCATCTCTTCCATGCATTGGATTAGCTCCCGGTGCAAAGGCAACCCCTTTTGCTCTTCCGTCTGGAGTAGCTCCGGTCTTTTCTCCATAAACGACATTCGAAGTAATGGTTAAAACCGATAATGTTGGTTTTCCACCACGATATATTTCATGTTTTGATAATTCACTATAGAATTTTTCTAGTACGCCGGTGGCTAGTAAGTCTACTCGATCATCGTCATTTCCGTATTTCGGAAATTCTCCTTCGATTTTGAAGTCGATGGCAATTCCATTTTCATCACGAATCGGCATTACTTTTGCATATTTAATTGCGGAAAGGCTATCGGCAACAACGGAAAGACCCGCTACACCAAACGCCATTAGTCGCTCTACTTTGGTATCGTGTAAAGCCATTTGACCACGTTCGTAAGCATATTTATCGTGCATATAGTGAATGATGTTCATCGTATTAACATAAAGTTCGGCAACTTGTTCTAGTACTTTGTCGTACGCATTTTTAACTTTCTCATAATCTAGTACTTCATCTAAAATAGGTTCGACGTTATCTAATACTTTGTCATTTTTTACTTCGTCGACTCCTCCATTAATTGCATAAAGTAAGGCTTTGGCTAAATTGCAACGCGCTCCAAAATACTGCATCTGCTTTCCTACTTTCATTGCTGAAACGCAACAAGCAATCGCATAATCATCCCCATAAATAGGACGCATCAAATCGTCGTTTTCATATTGAATAGCATCGGTTTTAATACTCATTTTTGCACAGTATTTTTTAAAGTTTTCTGGTAAATCTTTACTCCACAAAACCGTCATATTTGGTTCTGGTGCGGGATCAAGATTAGTTAATGTATGAAGCATCCGGAACGAGTTTTTAGTCACTAATGGACGATTTTCTAACGATACTCCGCCAATCGATTCGGTTACCCAAGTTGGATCTCCCGAAAATAATTGATCGTATTCCGGTGTTCTTAAATGACGAGCAATCCGTAATTTAATAACATACTGATCCATCAATTCTTGAGCCTGTTCTTCAGTCAAGATACCTCTTTGTAAATCCCGTTCGATATAAATATCTAAGAACGTAGAAGTTCTTCCTAGACTCATTGCTGCCCCATTATTTTCTTTGATGGCAGCTAAATATCCAAAGTAAGTCCACTGTACAGCTTCTTTCGCATTTTTAGCAGGACTACTGATATCACATCCATAACTAGCCGCCATTTTTTTAATATCATCGAGGGCACGAATCTGTTCCGATACTTCCTCTCTTAAACGAATTACTTCTTCCGTCATCGTCGTTTCAAGTCCGATTAAATCTTTTTGTTTTTCCTCCACTAAACGATCGATTCCATAGAGGGCAATACGGCGATAATCCCCGATAATTCTTCCTCTTCCATAGGCATCTGGTAGACCGGTTAATAATCCTACATGACGTGCTTTTCGCATTTCTCTCGTATAGGCATCAAATACACCTTGGTTATGTGTTTTACGAAATTCGTTAAAGTATTTATCTACGGTCGGATCTAATTGATACTGATAAGCTTCGAGTGAATTATAGACCATACGAATTCCACCGTAAGGATTTACCATTCTTTTGAGTGGTGCATCCGTCTGAAGTCCTACAATCACTTCATTATCCCGATCAATATAACCTGGTTCAAAAGCATTGATTCCAGACATATGTACCGTATCAATATCGAGTACTCCCTTTTTTAGTTCTTCTTTTAAGAGTTCACTACAGCGATCCCATACTTTTTTAGTCCGTTCTGTCGTTCCACTTAAAAAGGATTCGTCTCCTTCATAAAGTGTATAATTTTGTACAATGAAATCACGAACGTCAATTTCATTCATCCATTTTCCTTCTTTAAAAGACTCCCATGCTTCCATTCGAAATCCTCCCCTTTTATTACTATCATTATTGGATATTCTTTCGATCAGTATCGATATTATCTCTACTATCCAAAGTCTCCTATGTTAAGTATATCACAAGGCCTTTTTGTTGACATTGTTTTTCATTTTTTTAACCAGCAATATACAATAATTTGACAGTAAAAGAACCTAGTCTAAACTAGATTCTTTTTTTCCTTTTTTCATAATGTCTCGATTTTTTAAGAGTCGTTCTTCTTTGGGATTAAGACGGATGGCTTCTTCGATATTTTGAAGTGCTTTTTCCACATTTCCAAGTTCGTAATAACTAATCGAAAGTAAATCATAAGGAGTACTGTCCCAACTAAAAGGTTCATTGATGTAAATCTTTTCATGGGTTCTTATCTCTAGTGCACTTTCCACATATCTAATTACATTCGCATAATCTTTTAATTCATAGTATAGGAAGGCCATTTCCATATAAGGATCTCTTAGATGAGGGGTTTCTTGAATCGCTTTTTCTAACCACATTTTTGCTTCATCATAACGTTTTAAATGAATATAACTTCGTGCAATGAAACGCATAGAGGCACTTCGTTCTTCTTTCCAAGTAGTCTTTTTACAATTTAAATGTCGAATTAACATATCGATACAATCGTTCCAACGATGATAATACATATATTCTCTTCCTAGGTAATGCAAGGCACGGTCATCATTGGGATCTTCTTGTACCGATAATTCGAGTAAAGGAAGATAACTACTTCGCGATTTGGAAACATCAGGATAATGATTTACCGTTATTTTATCCGTTTTTTGAATTACTTCTTTCGGTAAATCACAAGTTAAAACTTCGTGAACAGGATGCGTCCAGTGATAACCTTTTCGAACATGAATCTTTTCGATATAGAAATTTACTTTTGGATGGTTTTCTTCATCGAAACTCCAGTTGTAGTTATAGGCAAGTCGCGTCGTCTGTTCCTTCCAAACTTCTTCTAATTTGGCTCTCCATCCTTTTTCTAGTACTTCATCCAAATCGAGACAAACACAGATATCGGTATCGATTGGAACAAGTTCTAACGATTGGTTTCGAGCTGTGTCGAAGCGAAAAGGTTTTATTATTTTTCGTTTCACATGGACTCCTCTTTTTTTTAAGCGTTTGACAGTTTCATCTGTAGAACCCGTATCTAGTACATAGATGGCATCGGCTTCACAGGCACTATCGACAAACCGATCAACGAACTTTTCTTCGTTCTTACTAATTGCATAAACACATACTTTTCTTTTTGCCATATTTTCCTCCTCGCACTATAATGTATGAAACAAAGAAAAAGACATTTATAAAAAATGTCCTATTTAAAGTAAATTATTATCAGTTTATAGAAAAAAGAGACTTTCGTCTCTATTTCTAATTTAGTTTTTTAACTGTCAAAGAAGCTTGATTCACGGTACCATCGGTACCATCTACAGTCGATGTTAAAGCGATATCAATCGTATCTCCAACGGCTAAAGTTGTTACGACATTTCCACTAAAAGATTCACTTTCATTGGCAGTAAAGGTAAGTGTCTGTTCCGTTCCTGGAATATTTACTCCCCCATTTCGTACTGCAGCGGTTAGATCTCCTGCATTATCGAGTTCGGCATTGACATGATAAGTAATTTCGTAATCTCCTGCTTCCGTACTCGTCATAGTGTTAGGCGTTACCGTACTATCCACATCTAAGTCATCCATCGCTGTACTTAAAGTTACTTGCGTTGGGGTAGCCGTTGCAGTAGTGAAATCTTGTGTTGCTGTCGAATAAAGACCACCATAAGCATTGAGTCCATTAGCAGGTCCGGTTGGTCCAGTATCACCCGTTGGTCCGATTGGTCCTGTTTCTCCCGTTGGACCTTGTTGTAAAGTAAAATTAAGAATTGCATCCGTTGGTGTTCCAACGTTTTCAACGGCCGGAGCATCTCCAGAAGTTACTGTTCCAATCGTTATTGTAGCAGCTGTTCCAGCATCTCCCGTTGGTCCTGTAGGTCCTGTTTCACCAGTCGGTCCCGTAGCTCCTACTTCACCAGTTAATCCGATTGGTCCCGTAGGTCCAGTTGGTCCAGTTGGTCCGGTTGGACCTGTAGGTCCTCCGGCAGGTCCCGTGGGTCCTGTGGGTCCGGTTGCTCCGATGGAACCAGGAAATCCCATAGGTCCGATTGGTCCTTGAGGTCCGGTTGGTCCCGTAGGTCCCGTGGGTCCTAATGCATAGCAAAAAGGTGGCCATGGTTTCGGTTCATTTTGATTATTAAACATTTTTTTCTACTCCTTTCATTTTAATATATGAAGAAATTTTTCCACTTCTTAATACAGTCGTCATGGATGATTATAAAAAATTGCTTTCTTATATTTGGGGTTCATTGTAAAAAGAGTTAAAAATTGTTATAATTAACCCATAAAGGATGATATAAAATGGAAGAAAAAAAGTATTTAAATGAAGAAGTTTATTTAAAGACAAAGAAAAAAATTAGTCTTATTGCACTTTGCGTATTGGTTATTGGAATTTTAATTGGTGGGGGTTTGATTGCAACTGGCTTGATAAAGCAAAATGAAACCAGCTCGAAATATTCACTTGAAAATAAAAATGAATTATCTCAACAACTCGATGAAGAGCAAAAAAAATTACTTGCTCAAAAAGAAACTATCGAAACAGAAATTAAACCAATCGAAGAGCAAATTCAAAGTTTAAATAATGTTCCTTTTACAGGATTTGATGATGCCTACTACGAAAGAAAAGGTCAGATTGAATCTTTAGAAAAAGAGATTGCGGATGAAAAAGAGACGATTCAAATAATCGATAATGCACTTCTTTCCACCTTTAATTATTGTGAATTTAGTGAAGTTAAAAATAATTCTTATACCATGAACTACTGTTCACTTAAATTAGAACTCGATGAAGTCAACAACTCATTTAATAAACAATTTGATGCTTCGAGTAGTATTCCTTTTTATATGATTGGTGGTTTTGTTCTTGTAGTAAGTTTAATTATTTCTGGTATTATTTATCTATCTACTAAAAAGCGAGAACTATTCGCCTACTCCGTACAACAAGTGATGCCCATTGCTGAGGAAAGCATAGATACTATGGCACCAGTGATGGGGAATGTCGCTAAAGAAATTACGAAAGGTATTAAAGAAGGTCTCGATGATAAACAAAAATAAATGCCAAAGCATTTATTTTTCCTAAATTGAAATTTCAACCGCACCACCTGGTGCGGCTTTTTTGATACAATAAAGGAGCCAAATCCCGGCAAG
>CANRCR010000006.1 GCA_947629165.1 uncultured Bacilli bacterium | reverse complement strand
TTGTTTACAAATTACATTTTAACAGATTTATCGCTTTATTTGTATATTCGAGGTCTCACATCAATTGTAACTCTACATAGAAAAGAAAGGGAAATAATCCCTTTTTCTTTGCAAAAATAAGTTTTTATGTTATAATTTAGATATCTTTATTGACGAAGAACAGTGTTTAGTAGTTTTTTTTAAATAAAAAAAGAGACCTAGTGGTTGGTGAAAACTAGGATTTAAAAAAGAATGAATTACCCATTGGGAGTCAATCGGTTTTCCCGTTATCGAAAAAGAAGCGCATTGTCGAAAGATAATGAATTAAGGTGGTACCACGGATTATTTCGTCCTTATATGAATAACATATAAGGACTTTTTATTTAGGAGGGATAATATGACTTTAGTTGAAGAATTAAAATGGAGAGGATTAATTGAAAATATTACGGATCCTGCTTTAGAAGAAAAATTAAATGAAGGAGGACTTACCTTTTATATTGGAACAGATCCGACGGGGGATAGTCTTCATTTAGGCCATTATTCGACATTCTCGATGGCTACACGTCTTAAGAAAGCAGGACATCATCCCATTCTTTTGGTGGGAGGAGCTACGGGATTAATTGGAGATCCTAAACCTTCGGCAGAACGGCCTATGATTACTAAAGAATTGCTACAACATAATTACGAACATTTAAGTAAACAAGTAAAAGATATTTTTGGATTTGAAGTGGTCAATAATTACGATTGGTCGAAAGATATTAATTTTATTGATTATTTACGTGATTATGGAAAATTCTTTAACTTGAACTATATGTTAAATAAAGAAACGGTAAAGAGTCGTTTGGATGTTGGTATTACGTATACGGAGTTTTCTTATATGATTATGCAAGCGTTAGACTTTTTATGGCTTTTTGAACATAAAGGATGTACGCTTCAAATTGGAGGAAGTGACCAATGGGGAAATATTACTTCCGGTGTAGAACTCATTCGTAAAAAGACTGGAAAAGATGCCTATGGACTTGTAATGCCTTTGATTACGAAAGCCGATGGAACGAAGTTTGGAAAAAGCGAAGGAAATGCGATTTGGCTCGATCGTAATCAGACTTCTCCTTATGAAATGTATCAATTTTTCTTGAATGTAGAAGACAGCAAAGTAATCGAATATCTTAAAATGTTAACTTTCTTACCTCCGGAAGAAATCATGGCGATTGAAAAACGTTTTGAACAAGAAAAAGAAAAACGGGAAGCGCAACAAGTATTAGCTCGGGAAGTAATTACTTTCTTACATGGCGAAGATGCTTATCAAGAAGCGGTTAAAATTTCGGAACGTCTCTTTAGTGGAGATATTAAAGACTTAACCGTGGAAGAAATAAAAGATGCTATGAAAGGGGTTCCATGTTATTTTTGTCAAAACGATACCGATCTAGTTAGTCTTTTAGTAGATGCTTCTATTTGTTCGAGCCGTCGCGAAGCACGTGAGTTTATTACGAATGGAACGATTTCGGTAAATGGAGACCGTATTACGGATCTTAATTTTGTTGTTTCTCGTGAACAGGCTTTTGGTAATCGTTATACCGTGATTCGTAGAGGAAAGAAAAAATATTATTTAATTGAACATGAATAGTCCTTTCGGACTATTTTCTTTTGGGTATTTTTGTTATAATGAAAATAGGTGAAGTACCATGAATAAGAAACTAAAAATAATTATTATTTTCTTCGTTTGTCTATTGGTAATCGAGTTTGCTTTTTGGCTATTTCTTTTTTTTCATCTTCCTCAAGAAGTATCCTCTTACGAAGCCTTTAACCAAGTCCTTGTCGATAATCAGCGTCGCGTGGTAGTAGGTAGTCGAAATACACAGGAAGACAACCTTGAAAAAGGGATTCTTGCGCTTTATGAAGCAAGTGGGGAACTTGTTTGGGAAAAGCCTTACGACTCGGGAGAAACCTCTACTTTTTATGCGGTACAGAAGGATTCTTCTGGTTATGTAATTGTAGGAAGTGCTACTTTTACGGATGAACAAAAAGAGAAAGATCTTTGCGAAGGAATCCTTGTTCAATACGATTTTGATGGAAATAAACTTTGGGAAAAACGTTACCAGGTTTTATCGGATACTAGATTTTATGATTTAATGATTACAAATACTGGAATTCTTGTCGTAGGACAAAGTATTTATGAAAATTTAGAAGTCGGCAATCACTCGATCGGAGGCGGCATTATTGTTCAGTTTGATTTCGAAGGCAACGTTCTTTGGAACAGTAATTACGGAGGTAATAAATCGGGTTCTTTTAATGCAGTTACTTCGCTTGGTGCTAATTACGTGGTAGTTGGAAAAGATTCGAAAGATACAGGAATTACGGTTGTTTTTGACTCGACTGGAAAAATGATTTGGGAAAAAGATTATTCGTATACGGATGATTCCGGTTTTATGGATGTTGTAACTCAAGGAGATGACATCTATGTGGTCGGTAGTAAAAAAATCGTTGCTAACAACGATAAAATTCGAGATACGGAAAATACCGATGCCCTTTTGGTTCACTATAGAAAAGATGGAACACTAGTTCAAGCGACAACGTTTGGAGGAAGTAGTCATGAACGTTATCAAAGTCTTTATTTAAAAGGAGATAAACTTTATGCTGTCGGACACTTTACTTCTTTGAATATCGATTTAACACCTGCGGTTGAAAATAAAATGACTGGTTTACTTGTCGAAATGGATTTGGAAGGGAATGTTCTTAATAAAGCTTCCTATGGTGGTAATAATAATGATAATATTGTTTTCTTGACGATGGAAAAAGATCATTTCTTAGCGGTCGGTTATTCGGAAAGTAACGATGGTTCCTTTGCTTCGGAATCTTATTCTGAAAACGAGTGCCATGGTTTCTTTGTCACTTTCGATGATGCACTTTTAAATTTTGGATTATAAATTTAAAAAAATATTTCTGCTAGGTTTGTAATTCTTATAATAGGAGTTGATTCGTACTATGTGGTATATCATTGGGGATTATCCTTGGGATTTTTTACAATTATTCTTTATTTTGAGTTTTATAATGGGAATTGTCAATTTGTTTCGAAAGAGAATTGCCCTGGGCATTTGGCAACTCATTTTGTCACCTGTTATCTTCTGGAGCGCACTTATTTTTTCTTTGCATCGTGATTGGGTAAATGGAAATGAACTTTCTTCCGCGTTCTTTGTTCGTATGCTTGCTTCTTTTGATTATAAAAGTTATTTTTTGCTATTGGGAATAATTTTATTAGTATATTTGTTTGTTTTATCTTTTAAAAAACAGCATAAATAAAGAGTACCATTTTTGGATGGTACTTTTTTATTCTTGTTCATTTAATTCTTCTTCGATGGTTTGAGCAATCTGTCTGCAGTAGGTTGTAATCATTTCTTTGTCTTTTCCTTCAATCATAACCCGTATTAAGTTTTCTGTTCCGGAAGGACGAACGAGTACACGACCTTCCTCTTTTAATTCTTTTTCTACTTGTTTAATCATTTCTTGAATTTTTTGATTTTCAGGATAATCTTCTTTTCCTTTAGGAGATACAGCAACATTAATCATTACTTGTGGATATTTTTCCATAATTTTTGCTAAATTGCTTAACTTTTCTTTTTTCTCTTGCATGATGTTTAAAATTTGAAGGGAAGTTAATTCTCCATCTCCCGTACTAGCTAATTTTGAAAAGATAATGTGACCGCTTTGTTCTCCTCCTAGACAATCTTTCATTTTTAACATTTCTTCGAGTACATATTTGTCTCCGACTTTGGTCTTTACAAAATGAATATTCTCTTTTTCACAAAATTTTATTAGTCCAAGATTCGACATGACCGTTCCTACTATGGTGTTGTTGTCGAGTTGATTTTTTTCTTTTAGGGATTTTCCAGTAATGGCTAGAATGTAATCTCCATCAATTTCGTTTCCTAATTCATCGACTAGAATACAGCGATCAGCATCTCCATCATAAGCGATTCCTATATCGTACGATCCTTCTTTTACTTTTTCTTGTAATCCTTCGATATGCGTCGAACCGGCTTTTTGATTGATGTTTGTTCCATTCGGTTCGTTATTAATCAAGGTATATGAAGCATTTAGTTTTTGGAAGAGTAAGTTTGCCGTTTCGTATGCGGCTCCATTTGCCGTATCGACTAAAATTTTTAGCCCTTCGAGGGAATGGTCGATGGTGTGTGCTAGATAGTCGACATAGGTGTTAATGGCTTCTTTTCTTTGTTCGTAAGTACCTACTTTATTTTTATTGCTCCATCCAATATGAGGCATGATTTCTTCAATTTCTTCTTCGATGGTATCGGATAGTTTAAATCCTTGATTGTTTAAGACTTTAATTCCGTTGTATTCACTTGGATTGTGACTTGCGGAAATAATAATTCCACCATCGGTTTGGTATTTTTTGACAAGGTACGCAATTCCTGGCGTTGGGAAAATACCGACATCGATAATATTGCAACCTTCACTTAAGATACCTGCCGTTATGGCCGATGAGAGCATATCTTTCGATTCTCTTGTATCAGTTCCAATCACAAAAGTAAGGGAATCTTTCTTTAATTTTTGTTTCATAATTTGGGCAATACTAACGCCTAGTTTAAGTGCTAGTCCTGCCGTTAATTCTTGATTAACTAATCCTCGAACACCATCTGTTCCAAAAAGTTTTCCCATTAGCCATTCTTCCTTTCATAACAGTGTAAGCCATTTCCTTTATCTTTTACGATTCGGTTAGCAGGTATTACGCCTTTTAGTGAGGTAAGGGGATAGACGATGGTTTTACTTCCGACGATTGTTCCTGGATTTAAAACACAATTACAACCGATTTGTACTTCGTCTCCTAAGAAGGAACCTACTTTTCTTAAGTTGGTTTCAAAAATGGTTTCTCCTCTAATCGTTACATTGGTACCATCGGCTTTTAAATTGGCTAAGATACTTCCTGCTCCGAGATGGGCTTTGTATCCCAAAATAGAGTCTCCGACATAATTGAAATGCGGTACTTGTACATAATCAAAGAGAATGGCATTTTTTAATTCACACGCATTTCCTACAACGCAATGTTTTCCAACGATGGCACTTCCTCTGATAAAGACATTGTGTCTTATTTCACTTTCTTGATCGATAATACAAGGAGCATTTATTTCTGCCGAGGGAGCTACTTTGGCGGTTTTATGAATCCATACATTTTCTTTTACTTCTTCAAAGTCTTCTCCTAATGTTTTACCTAGCGTTATAATATAATCTTTTATTTGAGGTAATACTTCGAAGGGATAGATCGATTTTTCTAATAACGGCCAAGCAATACTATCGTGCCGTATATATAATTCGTTTATTTTCATATTTACATCCTTTCACTATTACTTCGATTATAGCATATTCTAAATTTAAAAAGAAGATGTCCTTTGGAAACAAAAAAATATCCACCGTTTTTGTGGATATTTTTTATTTGTTATAGAATTCAACGATTAATGTCTCATCGATATCGGCATTTAATTCATTACGTTCTGGTAATCTTACGTAAGTTCCCACTTTTTTAGCATCATCGAAAGTAACGAATTCAACACGTTTTGTCGTAGCTTCTAAAGCAGCAAGTGCAGCTTTATGATCTTCAGACTCTTTCTTTAATGCAATGGTTGATCCTACTTTTACACGGAATGATGGGATATCGACTTTTTTACCATTTACGGTAATATGTCCATGGTTTACTAATTGACGAGCTGCTCTTCTTGTTTTAGCAAATCCTAAACGATAAACTAAATTATCAAGACGAGACTCTAACAATTGTAAGAAATTTGTACCGGTAACACCTTTCATTTTGTTTGCTTCTTCGAAAGTGTTACGGAATTGTCTTTCGGTTAATCCATACATGAATTTTACTTTTTGTTTTTCTTTTAACTGTACACCATACTCCGAAAGTTTTCCATGACGGTCTTGACCATGTTGTCCGGGACCATAAGGACGACGTGCTAATTCTTTTCCAGTTTCTAATGTTGAAAATCCAACACGACGAGCTTGTTTGTAACTTGGACCTGTGTATCTAGCCATTTTCTTTTTTCCTCCTTCAATGTTTTTTTCATAAACATTGAAATCTATTTTCTCCAAATTTAGGGAGTTCTTTTTGAAGAGTTTCACCTTAACAGCCAAGGGTACTTCTCACTGGAAAGAACACATTAAATTTTTTAAAATAGTGCTGTTCAATGAATATGCAGTTTCCATTATAGGGGTTTTCCTTTGAAAAGTCAAGGTTTCTATTGAAAAAGAAACGTTATTTTTGAATAAAAAATAAGAAATTTTAGAAAAAAGAACGAAAAAAGTCGTAACCTGTGATAGAATAGTAATAGAATAACCGATTCGAGGTGAGTACGATGCGTGACCAAACCCTATTAATTGCTATTGCACTTATTTTAATCATAATGGTAGTGGTTGTGGTTTTCTTTGTCGTGTTTATCGATAAGCGAAAGAAAAATATTGAAAAAGAAGTAACTGAACTTGATAAAGAGAAAAATTTAATTGCTAGTACCCCTGTTTTATCGGAATTATCCAAAGTAGAATCAATTGTTAAAAACGATAAGATGGAAGAAAAGTATCAGTATTGGCAAAAACGATTCGAAGTAATTAAAGGAGATCGGCTTACTAAGATTAACGATATGATTACGGAGTTGGATTTATCCGTAACTGCAAAAGATTATAAGAATGCTTGGATAAAGATGGCTCAAACAGAACTTGAGATTTATAAAGCTAAGATTGCTGCAGATCATTTGATGGAAGAAATTCGTGAAATCACGGTCAGTGAAGAAAAGTATCGTAGTATTGTCATTAAGCTTAAAACGAAATATCGATCATTAACGAATGAGTTTGAAGCCCATAAAGATGATTATGATGAAATCGGACCTATTATCGAATTACAATTTGAAAATATTGAAAAACGTTTTCTTGATTTTGAAAGTATCATGGAAAATAACGAATACAATGAAGTGGTTCATGTTGTAAAAGCGCTCGATACGATGATTGACCATATGTCTATTGTAATCGAAGAGGTTCCTCAATTAGTACTTTTAGCAAAACAATTAATTCCTAAACGGATGGAAGATATCGAACATCTTTATGCTTCAATGATAACGGAAGCGTATCCACTCGATTATCTCAATATCCCATATAATATGGAAGAAACAAAAAAGAATATTACCAATATTATGGATCGCATTCGTGTTTTGAATTTAGAAGAGTGTATGTTCGAACTAAAAACGATTCTCGATTATTTGGATTCTTTGTTTACAGATTTTGAAAATGAAAAAACAGCGCGTAAGAACTATGAAGATAATATTGATGATTTTGAAAATAAATTAAAACGGCTCGATCAGTTGGTAGCCGATATCTATCTTCAAATGGATGATATTAAGAATATGTACGATCTCACTGATAACGACTTGACAAAATTAAATGAAGTACGTGATGGTTTGGAAAAGATGGATTCCGATTTTCAGTCGTTGACTACTTCGATTGAAGAGAAAAAAGAACCTTATACTACTTTATATCGTGAGTTGGCTAAAATGACGATTCAGTTACAACAACTTGAAGAAAATCTCGATATTTCTTTAAAGTCACTCGGAAGTATGTATGACGATGAGGTACGAGCAAGAGAACAATTGGATGAAATTCAAATCGTTTTAAAACAATGCAAATTACGGATTCGTAGTTATAAGTTACCGATTATTAGTAATAATTACTTTGTAGAGTTAGCAGAAGCGAATGAAGCGATTTTAGAGATTATTAAAGAACTTGAAAAGAAACCAATCGAAATTAAAATACTAAATACTCGAGTGGATACCGCACGCGATTTAGTACTTAAACTTTTTAATACGACAAATGAAATGATTCGAACGGCTCAACTTGCCGAAATGGCGATTGTCTATGGAAATCGATATCGTGCTCAACACGAAGAAGTTCATATGGGTCTTCGCAGTGCCGAAATGCTTTTCTATAAAGGTAATTACAAAGGTGCTTTAGAGACTAGTATTAATACACTGGAGTTAGTAGAACCAGGAATTCATAAACAACTTTTAGATTTTAAAAACAAAAGTGTTTCGTCGGAATAAGGAAACAGTTTCGTCGGAATAAGGAAACAAATACGTTTCCTTTTTTTGTTTAAATATGATAAACTAATAACGGTTGAAAGAAGGGATCTTATGATTTATCTCGATTACAGTGCTACGACGCCGGTCGATGATCAGGTGCTCGATTCTTTTGTAAAAGTAAATAAAACGTATATTGGAAATCCTAATTCACTTCATCAGTTAGGCGTAGAAAGTAAACATTTAATGGAAGATGCAACGAAACAAGTTGCCGATCTTTTACACGTCCATCCTAGTGAAGTTATTTTTACAAGTGGTGCCAGTGAAAGTAATAATTTAGCCATTTTGGGTGTGCTTTTAAAGTATCCTCAACGGGGAAAACATATTTTAACGACGGCTTTAGAACATTCGAGTATACAAGAGACGCTTTCTTTTTGTGAAAAATTAGGTTATATCATCGATATCGTTCCTTTACTTCCTACCGGAGAAATCGATTTGGATAAGTTTGCTGCTCTTTTAACGAAGGATACGGTTTTAGTATCCATTGCTTCTGTTTCGAGCGAAGTGGGAATTCGGCAGGATATTACCCGCATTGGAGCTATGGTAAAAGCTTATCCGACAACGATTTTTCATGTCGATGGTACTCAAGCGGTAGGAAAGATTCCGATCGATTTAACCAATGTCGATCTTTTTACGTTTAGTGCCCATAAGTTTTATGGTTTGAAAGGAATCGGCTGCTTAATTAAAAGGCGCGGTATTGAATTAGAACCATTAATTCATGGCGGTAAAAGTCAAACGATTTATCGTAGTGGAACACCTCCGTTAGCTTTGATTGTCAGTTTGGCAAAAGCTTTACGTATTGCTTTAAAAAATCAACCGGAGCGTTTTCAAAAAGTAGAGTCTTTGAATCATTTATTAGTAAAGGAACTTTCTAAAATGGATTCCGTAGTACTTAATAGCAACGATCATTCTATTCCTCATATCGTTAATTTTAGTGTTCCGGGTATTAAAGCAGAAACCATGCTTCATTGGCTCGAACAGGATGCTATTTTTGTATCGACTAAAACCGCTTGTAGTAAAGATAATAGTAGTTCTTTAGCCCTTCTTGCGATGGAAAAGGATGATTCTGTTGCGCGTAGTTCTATCCGTGTTAGTTTGTCGCATTTAACGACGGAGGATGAAATTTTAAAATTTTTAAAAAGTTTAGAAAAAGGAATACAAAAATTGCATTTAAAATAAAAAGGAGGGAAAACTAATGGAGAAAGTAATATTAATTAAGTATGGAGAACTTTCGACTAAAAAGGGAAATCGTAATTTTTTTATTAAAACGTTGTGCTCTGAAGTAGAACGGAAGTTAGCCCTTGAAAATTGTACGATTACACATGATTTTTCAAGAATGTGTATTACCTTTGACGAAGATCAACTTTCGGATATTTTAAAAAAATTAAATACCATTTTTGGAATTCATGCTTATCACATTGCCTATAAAGTGTCGAGTGATCTTGAAACAATTAAAGAAAAAGTATTAGAAGTTATGAAACAAGAATCTTTTCATACTTTTAAAATTGAAACTTCACGACGGGATAAAAATTTTCCTATTCCGAGTATGGAGTTGAGCCGTCTTTTAGGTAGTATTATTTTAAAAGCGATTCCCAATGTGCAAGTAGATGTTCATCATCCCGACGTTTTATGTCAAGTAGAGATTCATGAAAAAGATACTTATATATATACGAATGCTTATCCGGGATTAGGAGGATATCCGGTTGGCACTCAGCCGAAAGCATTGTTGATGTTAAGTGGTGGTATCGATTCTCCCGTTGCTGGTTATTTGGCTATGAAACGTGGTATTAAAATTGAAGCGGTTTACTTTGAAGCTATTCCGCATACTTCGTTAGAGGCACGTAATAAAGTAATTGAACTTTCTCGTAGACTTGCACAGTATACGAATAAAATTAACCTTCATATCGTTCCTTTTACGGAACTTCAGGAAGCCATTTATCAACATGGTGATCCTGCTTACTGTATTACTATTATGCGCCGTATGATGTATCGCATTATGGAACGTCTTTGTCAAAAATATCATGCCGAAGCTATTGTAAATGGAGAATCGATTGGGCAAGTTGCTTCCCAAACATTAGTTAGTATGCACGTTATTAACGAAGTTACTAATTATCCTGTGATTCGTCCACTAGCTTGTTTTGACAAACTAGAAATTATGGATATTGCGCGTAAAATTGACACTTACGACATCAGTATTTTACCTTACGAAGATTGTTGTACGATCTTTGTACCTAAACATCCGGTAATTCATCCTGAACTTGCTGTTGCTAAAGAGATTGAAGCTACTTTTGATTATGAAACGATGATCGATACGATTATGAAAAATATTCAAACAATCGTTATTAGAGAAGAAGATTCACAAGTAGAAAAAGACTTGCTTTAGGAAGAAATTACCATGTCAAAAAAAGTATAAATTGACAATATTTTCACACTCTATTACTGTAGGAGGTGAAAATCATGAACAACAATTCAAATTCAATGAAAATGAGAGTACCTGGTGCTAAACAAGCTATCGATAAGATGAAATATGAAATCGCTAATGAATTTGGTGTTAATTTAGGACCAGATGCTACTAGCCGTGCTAATGGAACTGTTGGTGGTGAAATTACAAGACGTTTAGTACAAAACGGAATGAATCAATTAAGCGGAAGTTATATGAACAAATAAATAAAATAATAATATAACTTAGAAGACAGGTAAACCTGTCTTTTTTTGCGTATTTTGTTGACTTCTTCTTTACAAATAGCCTATAATTAATAATAGGAAAGTAGGGGATAAACATGGAAGATGAACAAAAACCTGAAGGAAGAGAGATCGAAGTTCCTGGTGGAACAATGTTTGACACAGTAGTTCAACAACTTTTAGAAGCAAAAGCGCGTGGAGAAAAAGCTTATGCTAAATTTAATGGTCAATATATGACAAGCGATTCGGTAAATGAACACACTATCGAAGATCGTCGTCGTTTAGAGCAAGAAGAATTGAGAGATTATTATGCTCGGAGAGATGCGATGTATGATGAACTTCGTGCAAACGAAGGGAACTTTTTAGAGCAAGGAAAAGAACTTATATTTCCAGAACGTCATGAGGCATGGGAAAAATTTGTATCGGATAGTTATGTACATGGTTTTGGAGGACGTGAAGTTCGCTGGACCTTGGAAGTTTTACAATCCCTTGCTCAAGGAGCTACGTTAGAAGAAGCTAAAGAAGTAATAGCAGATCAAGGACATTCTACGTCTACTTATTATTATGTTGCTGATCAAGTTTTACATTTTTCAAATCGTGGACCTGATTTTTATTCTTTTGTTGTCCCTGAGCTTGTCGAAAAAAGAAAACAAGAAATTGAAGAAATTAGAAATGAAAATAAAGTATTAGGTGAGTTACATCCTCAATTGGTTTTTGAGGAAAGAAAAGTAGAAGAAGCTACTCCTGAAACAAAAGAGCCAGAAAAAGTTGAACCAGAAAAAACTGAGTCCGAAAAAACTGAACCAGAAAAATCTGAACCAGAAAAGATTGAGCCAGAAAAATCTGATTCAGAAAAAGTTGAACCAGTAAAACCGGAACCTGTAAAACCAGAACGTCTTCAACAAATGATTATGGATTATAAAAAAGCGTCGCTTGAACATGTACCTTTCAAAACATTCTTCTCTGCTTATAATCAAACCGAAAAGAAAGCTTTACTTGCTGTCCTTCAAACAGAATTGAAAAAGCGGAGTGAAGCACGTAAGAAAGCTGCTGAAAAAACTACCGAAGAACCAGCTATTCAACAACCTATTCTAACTGAAATTAAGCCCGTTGTTCATGAAACATTTCCTAAAGGATATGAAGATTTACCTTCATGGGATAAGAAAACAGTTCAAAGTGTTGTCGATTCTCGTAATTTAGAAAAAGACAAAGAACATCTTTCAAATTTAGTGAGCGCTATTACCGAGGCAATGGGAAAATCTATGCAAGCTGATAAGCCGGTAGAACCTGTTACCCCAGCGGTAGAAACGCCTACGGAAGAAGTTAGCGCACCAGAACCTGTTGAACCGGAAGTAGTACCGATTGAACCAGAATCGATGGAACCTGTTACGCCAACGGTAGAAGCACCTACCGAAGAAGCTAGCGCACCAGAACCTGTTGAACCGGAAGTAGTACCAATTGAACCAGAATCGATGGAACCCGTTACGCCAACGGTAGAAGCACCTACCGAAGAAGTTAGTGCACCACAACCCGTTGTAGAAAGTGAAGCGACTACAAAAGAAGATGACATTGTTTCTAAATATGGAAATTTACCTTCATGGGAACAAGAATATCTTAAAAAAATTGCTGCTTATAATGCAGGTAAACAAGATCAAGATGCATTAAATCGTCAAGCCGTTGCTGAAATGGTAGATGCTATGGCCAATAATCCTAGTGAAATAGCTACCGACGATAAAACGGTTGAAGGACCTCATTTATAATAAGAAAATGGCTTTGCCATTTTTTCTTTGCTTGAATTCTTTTTAGGCTTATAGTATGATATTGACGAGGAGCGAGGTACGATGAAAAGTCCAAAACTTACGATTATTATTCCGATGTGGAATTCAGAAAAGTTTATTCTTCCTTGTTTGCAATCTATTACAGGATACGATGATTTAGAGGTAATTGTCGTCGACGATGGAAGTAAAGATGATTCTGTTTCTTTTGTCAAAGAATATTTTTCTAAACAAAAAGGAAATTATCATGTCTATAAAAGACCCCACAAAGGAATTAGTTTAACGCGTCGCTTTGGAATTGAAAAAAGTAAGGCACCTTATATTCTTTTCTTAGATAGTGACGATCAACTTAATGTAAAAAATTGTCTTTCTTTATTAGAAAATATGAAAAAGAACAAAGTAGATGTAGGAATGGGAAGAGTTTCTACCGGTTCTAATAAGATTACGATTCCGAGTGTCAATTTGAAATGGGGAAATCGAGTCATCGATTTAAAGAGTGAGAAACATTTATTATCTTCTTTTCTTACTTTATTGACTGCTAAAATATGGAAAAAAGAATTACTTTCTTTATACGATTCCAAAGGAAGTGCCAATGAAGATGTCGAATGTGTTCCTTTGATGTTGGCTAAAGCAAACTGTATTTATGCGTCTGATCAAGTTATTTATAAGCGCGTAAATCGACGTGGTTCTACTTCCCTTACTGATATTTGTAATGCAGCCAGTAGTAAATCTTTAGAAAATACGGTTTATCCATTACTTTCTTTACGAAAACGTTTTGAGAAAAACGATTTATATGATTTTTATCGTCAAGAAGTCGATGCAATTTGTATGAAACAATTTTTTGAACGTATTTTTAATATTCATTATAGTAAAGGACTCCATCATAAAAACGAATTATCTTTAATCGTTGGACAACTATTAGTAAAAGTGATTCCTGATTTTAAAGAAAATATTCACTATTTAGATCATTTTAAACGAATGGAAATAAATGATCGGTTTTGTTACCGTGTTGCGTGTAAAGTATTACAAAAAATTCCTAAAACGGATTCATCGATTGAGGAATTGATTACTCTTTACGAGAAGACGATATCATAAAAAGCAATTTTATTTTTTAAATATTTGTAGTATAATTAACAAATGAAGGAGATAAGTATATGAAAGTTTTATCAGTAAATGCTGGTAGTTCATCTTTGAAATTTCAAATGTATGAAATGCCAAGTGAAGATGTATTAATTTCTGGATTATTCGAACGAATTGGAATTGATGGAAGTTATACGATTAAATATCAAGGACAAAAAGTAAAGAAAGAAGTTGCCCTTCCTACGCATAAGGATGCAGTACAATTGTTAATTGAAGAATTAAAAAATTATCATGTTGTAGAAAATTTGGATGAAATTAAGGGCGTAGGACATCGTGTAGTACATGGTGGCGATAAGTATGCAGATTCGGTCGTAATTACGGATGAAGTTATTAAGACGTTAGAGGAATTAGTTCCTTTAGCACCGCTTCATAATCCTGCCAATATCACAGTTATTAATGTTTTTAAAGAACTTGTACCGGATGCCTGTCAAGTGGCTGTTTTTGATACTGGATTTCACCAAACGATGCCGGAAGAAAATTTCTTATATCCGGTTCCATACGAATGGTATCAAAAATACGGGGTAAGAAAATATGGATTCCATGGTACTAGTCATAAATATGTATCAGGACGTTGCCAAGAATTATTAGGAAAAGAAGATGCTAAGATTATCGTTTGTCATATTGGTAACGGAGGTAGTATCAGTGCAATTAAAAACGGAAAATGTATTGATACTTCGATGGGATTATCTCCTAATGCTGGAATCATGATGGGAACAAGGGCTGGCGATATCGATGCTTCGATGGTTCTCTATATGAAGAATAATGCCCAAATGACGGTTGAAGAAATTGATAACGCTTTAAATAAAAAGAGTGGACTTTTAGGTATTAGTGGAGTTAGCAGTGATTCTAGAGATATTGAAGATGGTATGAAACAAGGAAACGAACGTTGTATTTTAGCTCAAAAAATGTATGTTCGTAAGATTGTGAATTATATTGCCCAATACTATGTCCTTTTAGGAGGAGCCGATGCTATCTGCTTCACGGCCGGTGTTGGTGAAAATTCGAAAGATACACGCCGGGATATTATTGAAGAACTTGCTTGTTTAGGAATCAAAATAGATCCTGCAAGAAACGACGTTCGTGGGGAAGAGACACTTATCAGTACGGATGATTCTACTTGCAAAGTATATATTATTCCAACCGATGAGGAAGTCATGATTGCTCGCGATACTTATCAATTTGCAACCAAATAAAATTGAATTTAAATTAGTATAAAAATAAAGACGTTTAAAGGAACGTCTTTTCTTTGCAAATAAAATTCTTTGTGTTAAAATAGAAGTGAATTAGAAAGAGGTTAAACTTATGAAAATTATGTCCGTTAATGCTGGAAGTAGTTCTTTTAAATTTAGTCTTTTTGACATGAGTCAAGAGACGGTTCTTATTTCTGGTATTTTTGAACGTATTGGGATGGAAGGCGGAAGTTATACTTTCAAATTTCATGGAGAAGAGATTCGACAAGAATTAGTTTTACCGGATCATGTAGAAGCAGTTCGAATCTTAATGGAAAAATTGGTACAATTAGAAGTAATTACTTCTTTAGAAGATATCGATGGTATAGGACATCGTATCGTAAACGGGGGAGAAAAATATAAGACATCGACACTTATTACTGATGAAGTACTTCAAGAAATATTAGATTTAAAAGAGTTAGCACCGCTTCATAATCCGGTCGAAGTCGAAGTTATTGTCGCTTTTCAAAAAGTATTACCTACGACTCCGATGGTTGCGGTCTTTGATACTTCATTTCATCAGACGATGGCAGAAGAAAAATATCTTTATCCCGTTCCTTACGAATGGTATCAAAAGTATGGCGTAAGAAAATATGGGGCTCATGGAACGAGTCATCGTTATATTATGGAAACCATTTCCAAAGAACTTGACAATACTCATTTACGTATTATTTCTTGTCATATTGGAAATGGTGCTAGTATCTGTGCTATCAAAGATCAAAAATGTGTCGATACCTCGATGGGGTTTACTCCTTTGGCAGGACTTATGATGGGAACACGTTCGGGAGATATTGATTCTTCTATTATCCCTTATATTATGGAAAAAGAAAAAATTACGGTGGAAGAAGTACTCGATATTTTAAATCGAAAATCCGGATTATTAGGATTAAGCGAACATTCGAGTGATATGCGTGATTTAATTCCACTAGTCGAAGAAGGGAATGAGACTTGTCTAAGAGCTATCGATAAATATGTTTCATGTATTGTAAACTATATTGCCCAATATTATGTTACTTTAGGGGGAGCCGATGTCATTTGTTTTACGGCCGGTGTTGGGGAAAATAATCCATACATCCGTGAAAAAGTGATGGAACGACTTGTTTGTCTAGGGGTCTTTGTTGATTTAGAAGCCAATCATAATGCGCTTGGTACGCTTACTAAGATTAGTAGTCCTCAATCCAAGGTTTTGGTTTACGTTGTACCGACGAATGAAGAGTTAATGATCGCTCGCGATACCCTTAAGATCATTTAGATAGGATGAAATTATGTATAGAAAAGTATATCGAAAAATAAAAAAATACGATACGATTGTCATCGCTCGTCATATTGGGGTTGATCCCGATGCGCTTGCTAGTCAACTTGCTTTAAAAGAATCGATTGAACTTACTTTTCCTCAAAAGAAAGTGTATGCAATCGGTAATGGTAGCAGTAAATTTAACTATATTGGAAAGTTAGATAAATTAGAAGAAGTTCTTTCGAATGCTTTGTTAATTGTCGTCGATACTCCCGATAAGAAGCGCATCGATGCTGCCGATCCAGGTAATTACGAAGATTCGATTAAAATTGATCATCATCCGTATATCGAAACATTCGCGAATCTCGAATGGATCGATGATACAGCGAGTAGTGCTTGTCAATTAATTTTAGAATTATTATTTAATACCCGTATGAAGATGAATCAATCAATTGCTCGAAAACTTTATATTGGATTAGTGTGTGATACCAATCGTTTTTCATTTAAAAACTCGACATCGAAAACATTTTCTTACGTTGCTAAATTACTTGAGAATTATCCGCTCGACATCGAAAAAATATATCAAGAAATTTATATGCGTCCTTTAAATGAGTTTCGTTTACAAGGATATATTGCTGAACATTTGACTATTACCGATCATGGAGTTGCGTATATTAAATTATCTTCGGACCTTTTAAATAAATTTAATACGGATCCTGGAGCCGCAGGAAATATTGTGAATAATTTTAATTACGTGGAAGATTATCTCGTTTGGATAATGGTTTCTGAAGATAGTAAGAACGATCTGTTTAAAATTAATATTCGTTCTCGCGGCCCTGAAATTAATCGTATTGCTGAAAAATATAATGGTGGGGGACATAAGTTTGCATCCGGTGTAAGAGTTCCAACGATGGAAGATGTCGATAATTTAATCGAAGAACTTGATACAGTTACCCAACATTATATCGAAGATATGGAGAGGTGTTCCAATGAAAATAAATAGTGTAGAATTAGCCGTTAGCGCTGTTCGAAGAAGTCAATATCCGGAAGGAAGTTTACCTGAGTTTTTATTAGTAGGAAGAAGTAATGTCGGAAAGAGCAGTTTTATCAATGCTTTAGTTAATCGTAAGAATATTGCTCGTATTTCGAGTATGCCTGGAAAAACCCAAACACTTAATTTCTATTTAGTAAACGAGGGATTCTATTTAGTCGATGTCCCCGGTTATGGTTATGCGGCGGTCAATCGGAAAGTACAAGAAAAATTTGGTAAAATGATCGAAGAGTATTTGGAAAAAAGAGAAAATATGCGTCGGGTCTTTTTATTGATTGATTTTCGAATTAAACCGACGGAAGATGATCTCTTAATGTATCATTTCTTAAAATATTATAATATTCCGGTTACGATCGTTGCCACCAAAGTAGATAAAGTAGGAGCTAGTAAAAAAGAGAAAAACAAAAAAGCTATTTTGGACGCTTTTGATTTAGTCATGGGAGACGATTTGGTACTTTTCTCCAGTGTCACTAAATTAGGACGTGACGATATTTTAAAACGTATTGAAGATTTAGTTATCGAGACGATTTAATACTATCATTTTCTATGGAGGAGTAAAAAAGTGGAACAAGAAAATCATAAATTTGTTTTTGTTAATGTTCATGATTATGTTCAAAAAGGGATTGAGATAGGAGCATTTACTCCAAGAGAGGCTAAAAAAGATGCTATGATTGTTGCGCGTCAAGGAACCGTTGGAGAAATCGTTGAAACATATAGTGTAGGTGGTGTATTAGAAACAACCAATACTGTCGAATCTGATCCCGTTACCAACCAACCGGATTGGATTGTTACGAAAGTTAAAGATGGCGAAGTGGTCGTGGATGAATTTGGGCATAAAAATGAATGGATTGTTACCGATACCGATTTTCATAACAAATATGAAATCGATCCTCATAATCCAATGTTTTGGAATTCAAAAGAAGCACCTCAAATGTTTGTTCAAATCCCAGATGATATTGCGTTTGTCGATCCTTCCGGAGAACCGATGAATATTGTTGCTGGAGGATATTTGAATGTTACCAATCGAAATGAAATATATGGAGTTCAAGAACGCGATTTTAACGATACCTATCGTTTTACAGATGAACAATATCAAGAACAAAGCGGAATAAAGCGTTAAAAGTTGGAGGCCTTTCGACCTCTTTTTTGTTTCCAAAAAAAACTCTTTTCATATGATATTTTAGGTGATCTTGATGTACATTCGGGAAAACAAAGAGGGCTACCTTCTTTATCTTAGTCATGCTTATATGGACGAAGTGGATTTTACTTCCAAAGCGGAGCTGAGTAACTATGCTAAAACGATTGTTTTAAAATTGAAACAGAATTATGGTATAACCTTAATGGGATATTATGAAGTAAAGATGTATGTTCATCCAACAATTGGAATATTTATCGAATTAAAACAAATAGAGGATATCGATTTTGATTTCTTTACCATCGATTTAAAAATTATTATCTATCTCGATCAACCTTTCTTTTTAGAAACGTCCAATTTTGATTTTGTCGAAGCCTGTTGTCCTCTTTACTACTATAAGGGGCATTATTACGGATCTTTACCGCAAACTGATTATTTACCTTATTTAGAATTAGGACGTATTGTTTATGGAGAAGAACTCGATACCATTTTAGAACAAGGTCTATGTTTACAAACAGGAAACGTTTAGAAGAAATCAAACATTGTGATTTCTTTTTCTTTTTGCTATAATAAAAACAGATTGAAGGAGGTGGATTCTTATGGTATTACCTACGGTTGCTTTAGTAGGACATCCGAATGTGGGAAAGAGTACGTTATTTAATAAAATAGCCGGAAAAAAGATTTCTATTATCGAAGATAGTCCGGGTGTAACTCGGGATCGTATTTATAGTGAAGCCTCTTATTTAGACCATTCCTTTTATTTAATTGATACGGGTGGTATTGAAGTGTCTAAAGAACTTTTTAGTAATGAGATTAAAGTTCAAGCCGAGATTGCCATCGAAGAAAGTGACGTCGTTGTTTTTGTAGTCGATGGAAAAGAGGGAATCACTTCTTCCGATTTGACGATTCGTGATATGTTACGAAAATCTAAAAAACGAGTTATCGTTGCTATTAATAAAGTGGATCATAAAGCCTATCAAGAACACCTTTACGATTTTTATGAGTTGGGATTCGACGAATATGTTCCGATTTCAAGTGAACACAATACGGGCTTTGTCGAATTGATGGATGCAATTGTCCGCGATTTTCCTAAAATAGAAAATAATGTTGTCGACGAACGATATAAGTTTTCAATTATTGGAAGACCGAATGTCGGAAAAAGTAGTTTATTAAATGCCCTTTTAAATGAAGATCGCTCCATTGTCAGTGATGTCGCAGGAACAACGCGTGATTCGATTGACACGGTATTTACTTATCATGGACAAGAATTTGTCGCTATCGATACCGCCGGTATGCGTAAAAAAGGAAAAGTCTATGAAGCAATCGAAAAATATAGTCTATTGCGCAGTTTAAGAGCAATGGACCGAAGTGATGTATGTGTACTGGTAGTTAATGCCGAAGAGGGGATTATCGAACACGACAAACATATTGCTGGGTATGCGATCGAAAAAGGAAAAGGACTTGTTATAGTCGTCAATAAATGGGACACGGTTAAAGATGTTTCGATTAACGAATATACGAAAAAGATACGCGCTGAATTTCAATTTGCACCTTATGCTCCCATCGTCTTCTTATCTGCTTTGACAAAGAAACGAATTCATACGTTAATGCCTGAAATTATTCGATCGATTGAGAACTGTCGAAAAGAAGTTAAAACGAATACCCTAAACGATATTATTATGGATGCTTACCGACTTAATTTACCTCCTTCGTATAAAGGAAATCGTTTAAAAATATATTATACGACTCAAACAGGGACAGCTCCGCCAAAGTTTACGTTTTTTGTAAATAACAAAGGACTTGTTCATTTTTCTTACAAACGATATTTAGAAAATAAAATAAGAGAAAATTTTGATTTTGAAGGAACACCAATGGTGCTTCAATTTAAAAATAGAGGAGAGTAGAATATGGGACTATTATTTAATCGAAAAGATCCAAAAAATGAACTAGAAGGGTTAGATCGTGCTCAAGCGATGCTTGATGATCGGTTTCAAAAGAAATTGATTACGCCTGAAATGTATCAAAAACAATCGATGGAATTTCGTCGTCGTCGCGAGAAGTACGAGAAAAAACTTGGCAAAAAAAGTTGGGATATCTAAAAATAACCTCTTACATATAATGATGTAGGAGGTATTTTTTATGTTTGGTGATTCTTTTTTTAAAAAAGTTGAAAATAAAACGAATGTCGATAAAGCAACCATTCTATCTCTTGCCAATAAATTACAAAATAGTAATATGAAAGACGAAACGGTATTACGCGATTTAGTTCAAGAAATAGGTGGGATTGCTGGTAAAAATGTTTCCAAAGAGAAAGAAGATAAAATAGTGAATGCTATTTTAAAGGATCAAGTTCCTAAAAATATCGATAAAATGATTTAAGAAATCGACAAAAGATTTCTTTTTCTTTTTTGGGTTTCATGGTATAATGAACTTGGGTGATAATCATGATAGCAGGTGTTTATGATGTAAAAGTTACAGGACTCGGATTTTTCCCTAAAACAGGGACATTATCGATTCGCTCTGTCGATCAGCAGTTATCTGGAAGTTTTACATTATTTCATAAAGAAATTCCTTTTAATTATGGAACCTTTTTAGGGGAAAATATCGAATTAGAAGGAGATTTACCTTTATCGGTTGGAAAACTTGCCTATATGGGGAAAGGAACTATGAAAGATGGGGTAATCGATCTTGAATTAGAGACAGAAAAAGGTCGTATTAGAGTAACTGGTAAAAAAAGAGGTAACGAATAATTATAATGCCATGGAAAGCGGGGGAATTAAATGAAAAAATGGATTAAATATTTCGTTGTTGTTTTTGCTGTTCTATTCTTTGTTACGGGTTGTGGTGAAGCACAAAAAGAAGAACTTGCTAAGAATTGGGATGCGGTAAAAGAAGAATATGAGAAACTTGAAAAAGAAGCCGAAGTAGCCCTTTCTGACACGGGAGAAATTAGTCAAGAAGAAATTGAAGAATTAGTAAAAACAGTTAAAGAAAAATATGATGTTGTAAAAGGTGGTATTACTAAGGAAAATGAAGCGGTAGCCAAGGAACTTTACAAAGCAGCTCATCAATTAGAACTTCTCGCCGATAAGAGTGAGGAAGCACTTGAATCGGATGCGGTTAAATTAGGGCAAGATGTTCAAGATTATATCAAACAACATTATAGTGATATTGAAAATGATTTCTCAACGCTTCGTAATAATATCGAAGCAGGTGTGAAAACGATCGAAAACTTTACGGAAGAAGACTGGAATAACTTTTTGGGTTTATTTCATTAATACAATAGATCATTCTTTAGTGAGTGATCTTTTTTTTGACAACATAAAATTTTTAAATGTCTGTTTTCTTGTCCTTTTATTAATAATTTTATATAATAAAATAAAGATAATAAAAAGATAAGTGAGGTTCTTATGGAGTTATATAAAGGAAAATATTGGGAAGTAATATTTGTTGACTGGTGTCAAGAATTTCCAGGACAATGTATTGTATCTTGCGAGAAAGAATCTTTAAGCGATTTATCTAATGAAGAATGGGTGGAACTTGGAATTATTGAAAAAGAACTAGAACGTGTTTGTAAGAAATTATTTCAGACTTCGATGTTTAATTTTGCTTGTCTTATGAATAATGCTTATAAAGATGGAGAAACTCCTCACGTACATTTTCAGTTTATTCCACGATATCAAAGTAAAGTTTTATTGTGTGAAAAAACTTATAAAGATAGGCATTTTGGTTACAATTTTTGGAAATGGGCAAATAGTAAACTAAAAAGACAAAAAGATATTTTTACGAAAACGGAAAAATTAGAAATATTTCAAATGATGCAAAATGAATTTGCTTTGGAGGAGACAAAATGACAACAGTTTATATTGCGAGACATGCTCAACCATTTCGAGATTTGTTAGGAGATTATTGTGCTCATGAACAGGAACAAATAAGAAATGAAAAAAATCCACTTAGTGTTTTCGGTGAACAAAGAGCGCAAGCGATGGCAAGTATTTGGGAACTTAACAATATTGATGTGCTGTATTCTTCTCATTATGTAAGAGCGATGAGTACGGCTAAATATATTGCTGAAAATAATGGTATTAAATTAAACATTGATGAACGCTTTGGCGAACGGAAATTCGGGATAAAAACTTGGGATGAACTTCCGCAAGATTTCTTTGAACATCAATTTCATGATTGGAATTATAAGATGGATAATGGCGAATCTTTGAATGAGGTGGCACGTCGTATGCAAGAGGCCTTGCAAGAATTGTTAGTCAAATATGAAGATAAGAGGGTAATGATAGTTTCTCATGGGACTGCTTTAACTGTTATGTTAAGTAAATGGTGTAGACTGCAATTAAATGAGACCACTAAATTAATTGAGATTTATTTTAAAGATAAATTAGTTTTCGATGGTAACTGGTCATCTCCTGAATTATTTAAACTTATTTTTGATAAAGATCAATTGGTAAGTATTGAGAATATTAGATTTTAAGACAATGAAAGATTTTATTAAAATAATTCAATTAGGCAGAATTATCAAAGAAATTAGTTCCATTTGCATATGAATTATATTTTAATTAAAAATGGTTGGAGGTAAAAGATGAATAGTTTTGAGTGTAAAAAGTATTCTGCCAAGAAGTATAAAGGAAAAATAAGAAAACTTGTAAATAATCAAATAGATCAATTTTTTAATATTGAAACTAGCAATTTTGAATTAGAACAACATAAATATAAAATCAGTGATGATGTAAAGTTATCAACAGACCATTATCTACATGGAATAGGTAATAATGAAAAAATAGCAGATTTCATTGCCAAACATGGAATTTTAAGTAAAGAGGCAACCGGTGATTTTGGAAATCATGCTTTTCAATTTGTGGTTGGGTTATGGAGAGTAAAAAATAATATTTTACTTTCTGATTATATTAAAAATTACAGTGGAATGGTTGTTAGATATAATAATTTTACTAAACAGATTCCATATAGGTAATTGGATAGCTTCGTTGAAGATATGCGAACTATCGATCATTGGTTATGGAAAGCAGAATCTTCTATGGAAATTAGGTTTATGCCTAGCTTAGCTCGAGATATAAATCAAATTGGTTTCATACTTAATCTTGAATCTGAATATGGAAAATCATTACTTTTAAATGATATTAATGGAACTAATTTTGATAAAAAAATTTCTAATTATTTTATTAAAAAAGATTTGCGAAAAAACTTTTTTAATGATAGGAACAATACTTTTCTTGAAAGGGCTTCTTATGTTATATTTGGGATTAATAAATGTTTTATTGAGGGAATAATTGTAGGGAGAAATTTTGAAAAAGATGATAATATGTTAGAACATCTGAAATTACTATTTCCCCAAAGTTATATATGTAGTTTAGATGGTAAAGTTATTAAGGAGTAAAATTATGAAAAACAATAAATATGTAAAAGTTATGTTTGGTACTACATCGGGTGCTAAAAGTGATTTTGAATACAAAATTGATGAAGTGAACGTTGCGAATAATTGGAATCCAAATGCTGATAATCCTAGTGACTTTGGTGGATTTAATTATGCGACGGAAGATTGTATTATTAGATGGTTACATCGTGGCAATATCGTTTATGAAGTTGAGATTCCGGATGACGCTGAAGTAGTTCGTTTAGAGGGTGCTACGGTGGTGTATCGTGCTAATAAAATTATTCTTCATAATCCTCAACCAATTGATGACGATTTGGCACTTCATTATTATAAAATTTCAAATATTCCAGAAAAATCTTATTATAAGGCACTTGGAGCAGTAAGTCTTATGAATTATCGAAATACAGCTTTGGCTATTATGAAAGATAGAGTTCATAAGGAAGATATTGATACAGTATTAGAAGAATGGAATAATTTTATTTCTCATGGCGGTGAAGATAGACGTAAACCTGGGAATGAATTAATTGAGGAAGTTGATACGTGGCTACATGAAATTAAATCGGATTTGTTAGTTAGTCGTTTTGTTGATAAAAAACCATATGTTAAAGAACTTACGCGTGATAAGGTTATTAATTTGACTGGTGAATCGGGAAGTGGTAAATCCTATTTTAGTAATCAATATATAAACGATGATAATTATATTGTAATTGATACAGATGTTGTATTTAGTGATCGACCATCTGATAATACGGAATGCCTTGCATTAAGAAAAGTATTTAGCAATCAACCGAACGATTATTTATTTACGAACTTTGATGAATTCTATGTAAAAGTTTTAGACTATTATAAAGACACGGACAAGACAATTGTAATTGATTCTGCGCAATATCGAAATATAAAAGATTATGCTATCTTAAAAGGAGAAGTTATTGTTATGCGGACGAGTGTTAATACTTGTTACGAAAGAACCTTGAATAGATATAAAGACACAATGAAAGATGATTATGATGAAGAAAAATTCCAAAAATATGCCAATAAGAAAAAAGGAATGTTTGATTGGTATAAATCGATCAATAAATTTTTAATAAATATCGATAAATTGTAGTAAATAAAAGAAAGGAGGATCTTATGACTATCCAAGAAATATATAATGAATTATTGAAATATCGAAAGGCACAACCCATCGACATTATTACAGAAAAGAAAAGAAAATCTTGGGAATATTTTCGTATGAAAGCTTCTGTAATAAATTTAGAAAAAAATCTAAAGGATAACGTTTCTCTTTATTATGCTCCGGTTCGTCAAACAAGAGGTTCTTCTTTAGTTTGTTGGCCATTTCCTGATCGTACGGAGATTTATGTGGATGAAAATTTTGCGTTAAGTGATCCTCAATTAGCTCAATTTCAGCTTACCCATGAACTATTACATAGTCTTTCTGAAAAGAGAGATGGGAAACAACTTATTTTTGGATATTCTTATTCCAATTTAGGAAGTGTTTATACGGGGATTAATGAAGCTTGTACACAACTATTTGCTGAAGATATCGAAGAGGCCCGCTTAAACGAAACGGAGGATTATCTTTATTTTGTAAAAAATATTATGCGTGTTATGAAAGTGGTAGTTGGAGAAAGAAAACTTGCTGATCAATTCTTGGGTAATAACTTTTCCTTTGAAGATGCTTTCAATAAACTTACAGAAAACAAATTCAATGACTTTGTTTCGGCAATCAATGATATATATAATTTTGATAAAAAGAAAAAGGCGCATTCTGATACTATTACGAAATCGGATGAAGAATGGTATTTGATTCGAAAAAAGCAAATTTTAGATTTTACGAAAAAATTAATTGAACGTACTGCTTCCTATGATTCACAGCTCATTCCTTTAATTCAAGAAGAGTTAAGGGATGAAAACTTTGCTCGTCAACTTGGTTTATCTGTTTTTGATTCAACGAAAGAGCAAAGTTATATTAAAATGTTTTCAATTGAAATGTTAACTAAATATGGTTTAAGTTTCAAAGATCGGGAAACGATTGGTTCTTTAATAAATCATGCTATTAAAGAACAATTATATAGCGCGACGAGTGATTATCAACATGATTTAAAACACATCGAAAAAGTACTTACTTATACTAAAATGATTTCTAATCGCTTGAAAACACCAATTAATACTAATTTGTTAATGTGTGCTAGTCTTTATCATGATATTGGTAAAACAGTAGGAGCATCTAATCAAGAACATGGTGAAGTGGGTGCGACCAGATTTGAACAAATGATGAAAGGCAAGATGAGCGATAAAGATATCAAGATAGTTTCTTTGCTTATCAAACAGCATGCTCTAGAATCAGATACTATTGTTTTTGATGATGATACTTTTACGGAAGATGAAAAGAAAGAAATTCAATTGATGTCCGATATATTAAAAGATGCCGATGCCTTAGATCGCAATCGGTTGAATTATCCAGCTCCTATTGGAACGTGTGATATTCATCTTTTAAGGACAGCGGAAGCTAAGGAAGTATATTCTCTTAGTGATTCCTTTTATCAAGACTATTGTCGTATGATTATTCGTAGTAAAGAACAACAGACAGGTACTCAAATTTTAGATAATTACGAATTACTAGAGCAGTGGATTACTGCTTATGAAAATGGTGAAAAAAACATGTTTCATGCTTCCTTAAATCCTGGAATCGAACAATTGCAACCAACCGAAAGTACGCAAAAAGGTGTTTATGTTTATGCGGGAATAAGTCCGGTTAGTTGTTTTACGATGGCATCCTTTCGTGTTTCATTAATTTTTCCACGGGATAGAGTTTATTTTGATGATAAAAGAGAACAATCCGTTCAAGCTATTAAAGAGATTTTTGAAGGTTCTATCGAAGATACTTTAGATTCAAAATATATTACAATCTATAAATTGCCTAATGAAAAGTTCCATCAATATGTTAATCCTGCTACCGCTGCAAGTTCTGGTGAATGGGTATCGGAAGGAAGTGTTCGACCTGTTCAACAAGTATCATTTAAAGCTTTGGATTTATTAAATTATTTAAAAGCTACGAAAAGATTAGGTATTGTTCAAGATTATTCGAAAGAAGCGCAATTATCGTCTTTTATGTCCTCTTTTGAAATATATATTTGGGGTGTAAAACATCTTAAGGATGATCCTACTGCACTCGGTAAAAAATGGGGTGCTGTTCAAAAGACGATTCAATTTTATGCGAAAGACGAACGTGTTTTAGAAACTTTAAATAAAGTAAAGACAGATATTGATCAAAGTATTGTCCAATATGTTGAAGATTTTCGAAGAGAACATGGAAGGGAACCAAATTACGACAATGAAAATGAATGTGTGGTGCCACTTATCAATCAATTCTGTGAGAAATATTATCGTAAAGGAAACCCTAACGAATTAAATTATGAAGTACTTGATTCTTTAATTCAACCCCTGCAAGAGCAAGGATTAACTAGAGAGGCACAATTTGTTCATCAAACTATGGTGGAACTTACTAGGGAAATACCCGATGATTTAAATCCGGAAGCAATGACGATTACTATTGGCAGTAAATTGAATGATCGAATACAAAACAGTTTAACGGGTACGAAAGAAAGTACTCTTGCTCCTCCGTCGTCTGGTAATACATTAGAAAAATCTCCTCAACCACCTTCATTTCAACAAAGTTGCCTTGAAAATGCTAAAGTGGATGTTGTTAATGCGATGGGAATGGGGTGTAGTCAAAAAGATGAATTTGTTGAAACAGTGACCTTGTTAACAGAACAAAGAACAACTGTTCAGCCAGAGCATAAACAAGTTGTTGCCGAACAATTAGCACAAATTCAGCAAAAAAAGAGAGATAAAGAGGAATTGCAATCTACCTTGAATGAAAATAAGCAATTGGTAAAAAAGAATAATACAGAAAACACCTCAAACCGTGGTTTTGGGAATGCTTTAACTTTTTCTCTATTGATTGTAGCTGTTTGTATGATTGTTATCGCTATTATTTATATATTTTGTTGGGGAATAAAGTAGATTCTTATGAAAATTAAGTCAATCGTAATTGATAGTGAGCAAGATTATAATAATTTTTTAAAGAAACTAAAATTTTATAAAACTTTTTTGTATCGTAGCACTTTCTTTACTGTCGAAAATAATAAAAAATTACCTTATGTTGAGCCGATTGCTTACGCATTAAATATAAAAAAAAGAAGGGAACGTATTAAATATATCTACGATCAGTCATGTAAGATTATAGATGATCAAGTAGGGGATAAAAATATTTGTGGCTTTAAAAATGGACAGTGCTATAAACAAAGAGGTACCCATTTATGTAATGGTTGTTGTCGAAAATGTAGATACCAAACTTGCCATGGATGTTCTACTAAAAATTTAGCTTGTAAATTGTTTAACTGTTCCGAAGTTAGGAAAAGATTTAATGTTATAACTTTTGATGATTTAAAAGTATTAAAACTCTTGAGTTTTAAAAATCGGATAGTTATAAAATCTGATTTCTTTTCTCGAAGAGAAGACGTTTTAAAAGATTTATATACTTATACTTTAACTTATTCTGGAATAAGGATTCTTTATCGACTTGGTAGAAATGGGATTTATTTGCACAAGCGTAATAAAAAGATGTATTCTATTAATAAATTGAAAGGAGCTAATATTAATGACTCGAGAAACTTATGTGAAACAAGTAAATGAAAAAATAGAAGGCACTTCAAAAAAGATTATGCTTGAACAAATCGATACTTATTATGCGATTCGTAATTATGTTTTACCAAAACATCATTATTCTATTGGCGATTCGGTATATTTAAAAAAAGGAACACTTTTGCATGGAACGTACAAGAATATAAAAGGTTTAGAAGAAATCGTCAAGGATGGACTTATTTCAGGGTGGTTTATTGATGGAAGATTATCTAAATATCCTAGTTCGGTTGGCGTATGGAATTTAAAACAAAATTATGCTTTAAAAGATTATATTCATTTTTATAGTGGAGGAACTATTTTATATAGTGGTATTTATTTTAAGGGAATCGATACTGGAAGAAATAAAACGGCTGTGATTCCTTATGATGAAATGGCACATGTCATGGATGCTATTAATAAGTATGATTGCCATATGTGGGTAATGGAGCAGACGAAAGAAGCTCGGTTTATGCCAAGTCTTGTTCAAGATAGGGTTCAGATTGGTATTATCTTTGATGGGCAGTCAAAGGAAATAAAACGGTTATTAAAGGGGGATATTCTATCTAAATCTATGAGTGATGAAGATGTTCAAGGATTTGTCAATCCCGATTATCTTCGTAAATTTTTACGAGAACGTAAGCATAAAGATGATTTCTTTACAGACCGAGAAAGTGCCGTTTTATTTGGAATTCCTGCTAATTTTATCGAGGGTATTTTAGTTGGAAGAAAATATGAAAAAGATAAAAAGATTTTGGCAAAGATAAAAGCCCTTTTACCCAATGCTTATATTTGTAATTTAGATGGCATAGTAATTGTTGTTTAATCGAGGTATCCTTATGGAATTAATTGAAGTTATTGATGACAATGGAAATTTTACAGGTGAAGTGGTAGATATAAAAGAACTTCACGATCGAAACTTATTGCATTATGAAATAGTTGTTTTTATCGTCAATGATAATAAGGAAGTCCTCTTACAAAAACGAAGTACAAACAAACGATTTAACGCTAATAAGTGGGCGGTTTTAGCAGGCCATGTGGATGCTTATGAAAGTTTAGAAGAAGCTGCTTTAAGAGAAATTCAAGAAGAATTAGGTGTATCCGTAGAAAGACCAAAATTGATACCTTTGGGAAAACATAATCTTACTTACTATTATTTTGTGAAGAGTAACTTAAAAGAAGAAGATTTTGTATTACAAAAAGAGGAATTATCTGAAGTAAAATGGATTCCTATCGAAGAAGTTATTACACGTATTTTGAATCATGATGATACCCTTGTATTTAATGAATTTATGTTAAATTTATTTAAAAAGATAAAATAATTTTGAGGTGAAACTTTATGGATATTCGATATACGAATGGAGATTTTCAATTTTTATGTAGAGTTTCTGTTTTGATTTTTAATCGAGATCAATCGAAGGTTCTTCTTTTCAATGTGGAAGGAAGACAGTTCTATTTAATTCCAGGTGGTAAGGTACACGAATTAGAAGAAAGTGTTGATGCCGCTAAAAGAGAAGTAAAAGAAGAATTAGGTTGGGAAAATCTAGATTATTCCTTTTTAGCTATTAGTGAAGAAATGGTAAATGATAAAGGATACCACAATCAACAAATAAATCTTATCTATAAAGCCATTTATCAAGCGGATATTGTAGAAACAAAATTTAAAGGACTTGAAGGGGATTGGATTAATTTTGAGTGGGTAGATGTTAAAAATATCGACTCATATGATGTTTATCCATCGAGTGTTAAAGATATGGTAAAAGATCCAAATCGAATTTATCATACGGTAGAAAATCTAATAAAATAATTTTAGGAGTAGAACTCCTTTTTTTTGTAAAATAAAGTTAATTTTTTAAAAAATTTCAAATAATTTTAAGTAATTCACTCTCCTTTTAGTGTTTATATATATAGGAGGGAATTTTATATGGACAATGAAATAATATTATTTGAAAACCAAAATGTTAAATTGGAGGTGAATGTCAAAGATGAAACAGTGTGGCTCACACAAGAACAAATGGCTCAACTTTTTGATAGAGATAGAACCGTTATAACAAGACATATAAATAATGTTTTTAAAGAAGATGAATTGGATAAAAAAGTGGTATGTGCAAAATTTGCACATACTACTAAACATGGAGCATTATCGGATAAAACTCAAACTAGAGAAGTAGAGTACTATAATCTTGATATGATTATTAGTGTCGGTTATCGTGTAAAATCTAAAAATGGTGTTATTTTTAGAAGGTGGGCGACTAAAGTATTAAAAGATTATATGATTAAAGGGTATGCTGCGAATGAGAAGCGACTTGCTTATTTAGAAAAAACAGTTAAGTTGATTGATATTGCAGGAAGAATTGATAAGACGCTAAGTGGTGATGAGGCACAAGGTATTATCAAAGTAATAAATAATTATTCCAAGGCTTTAGATATTTTAGATGATTATGATCATAAACGTATTGTTAAACCAAAAGGGACTTTAAATGAAAAGAGAATTACGTATGATGAATGTGTTGAAATTATTCGTAAATTAAAATTTCAAAATGATAGTAATCTCTTTGCTCTTGAACGAAATAACGGATTAGCAAGTATCATCGATAATATTTATCAAACTTTTGATGGCATAGAACTTTATCCAAGTATTCAAGAGAAGGCGGCTAACTTTCTATATCTTATTACTAAAAATCATACTTTTATCGATGGTAATAAACGTATTGCAGCGACATTGTTTATTTATTTTTTATCATTTTACCATATTCTCTATACGGAAAATGGACAAGTTATTGATAATTACACTTTGGTTGCTATTACTTTGTTAATTGCTGAATCGAATCCAAAAGAAAAAGAGATACTTGTTGACTTAATAATGAACTTTTTGACGAAATAATTCTTTTTTGAAATAATTTGAAATCAATCACATACATTTAAATGAAAGCATAAGGAGAGAAAGTGTATGGATAAAAAAGAAATTATTAAGAATATTGCCAAACGTTCGGGAGGGGATATTTATTTAGGGGTCGTTGGAAGTGTTCGTACGGGTAAAAGTACTTTTATTAAAAAAGTTATTGAAACATTAGTGGTTCCGTATATTCAAGATGAATATGAAAAGAAAAGAGCCCTCGATGAAATTCCACAAAGTGCTGCCGGTAAAACGATTATGACCACGGAACCTAAATTTGTTCCTAATCAAGCTGCAAAGGTGCAAATCGATGATTTTACTTGTAATATCCGATTAATCGATTGTGTCGGTTACTTAATTGATAATGCCAAAGGGGCTGAAGATGAAAATGGACCACGATTAGTAAAGACGCCTTGGTACGATGATCCGATTCCTTTTGTTGAAGCTGCTGAACTTGGAACAGAAAAGGTAATAAAAGATCATTCGACCATTGGAATTGTCGTAACGACGGACGGATCGATTGGAGAATTTTCTCGAAATGATTATTTAGAAGCTGAAAATCGCGTTATTAGTGAACTAAAAGAAATCGGGAAACCGTTTATTGTCTTACTTAACTCGACGCATCCGATGTTACCGGAAACAGAACGAATTGCCGAAGGGTTACGTGAAGAACATGGCGTTCCTGTCATGCCAATTAACATTGAAGCGATGAACGAAAAAGATATGTATGATATTTTACGTGAAGCTTTGTACGAGTTTCCTGTTTTGGAAGTGCAAGTGAATATGCCCGAATGGATTGCTATTTTAAATCCAAAACATGAAGTTAAGAAAAGTTATATCGATGCCATTCGTGAAAGTGTTGTATCGGTGAACAAATTACGTGATATTGAGACGATTACTGACCACTTTTTAGATTACGATGTTATTTCAAAAGCTTATATTTCAGCCGTGGATCCTTCGACTGGAATTGTTACTATCGCTTTGGAAGCACCGGCACCGCTTTATAATCAAGTTTTAACGGATATCATTAAGATCGATGTGCAAAATAAGGCAGAGTTATTGTCTCTCTTTCAAGAATTTAATGAAGCAAAACGCGAATATGATCAAGTAAAATACGCTTTAAAAATGGTGAAACAAACAGGTTATGGCGTGGCATCTCCTAGTTTGGATGACATGAAACTAGATACTCCAGAGATTACGAAACAGGGAAGTCGCTACGGGGTTAAGTTACGTGCCGTTGCACCTAGTATTCACATGATTCGAGTCGATGTACAAAGTACGTTTGAACCGATTATCGGAAGTGAACTTCAAAGTAAGGAGTTAATCGATTATTTAATGAAAGACAATACGACGAATCCTCAAAATATTTGGAAAAGCGAAATCTTTGGTCGCAGTTTAGATGTTATTGTGCAAGAGGGAATTCAATCGAAGATCAGTCTAATGCCCGATAACATTCGTTATAAACTTCAAACGACACTTACTAAGATTGTTAATAAAGGTTCTAACAACATGATTGCTATCGTTTTATAAAAGGCTTTAATAAGTCTTTTTTTCTTGTCCTTTTAGGCCTTTTATGGTATCATAAAATTCACATTAGGAGGAATTGAAATGCTTGATGATTATGAAAATGAAGATGTTATTTCTTATGTTGAAGAATTAGCTAAAGAGGTAACTTCAAAGTCTGTCGACGACAAAAGGAAAGAAGTATACATGTCTGGGACTAAGAAGTTATTGTGGGCCTTGATTAAAAATGATTATAATGGAGATCTTGATGATTTAGTAACTCATTATGCTACGTTTTTAAGAAACTGGTCTCTTTTCGATAACGAATTTGCTAGTAATTACAAACATTTAGTAGAGTCATTACCCATCGAATCAATACGGCTCGCTAATAAGCGGTTACGTACCTATCACAGACATACTCTTTTTGAATATGCACACGAATATGCGGCGGGACTATTTAAAAATTATAATTCTCAAGAGGATGAAACAGACGGAAGAACTGAAGTAAATACCGAAACCATAAAATCAATTAATAATCAAGCAGTTATTATGTCCCTCAATTCGTTACTTGGTAAAAATTCTAAGAAATCAAAGAAACCTATCGAAGATATTATCGATGATTTTTATCTGTTTCGATGTAACTGGAAGGTACATGATTCTAATTTCGCTTTTTTATATAAGGAGTTGTTAGCGGAGTATTCCGATGAAGACTTCGAATTGTTAGAGAAAATTTTTAAAGAGAATGGAGATGCCATAACACTCGATATAGATGGTCGTAAGAAAGCAAATGAGGAACAAGATAAAGTTATAACGAGAGATGAATTTCAAGAAAAATTAAATAGTTGTGCAAATCAAGGCCAAAAACATGAATTTATTACAAAAACATTTAATATTCTACTAAAGCAAATAATCGATGGAAATCCTACTCATTCACAAGAAGAACTAATCGATGATTTTGCTTATTATTCTTCATTAATTACCTCTTCTGCTTTTAATATATGGTTAAGTCAGGTACCTGCGGATAAATATGTTCGTTTAAAAGGAATATTAGAAAAAAATAATCTTTCTTTTTCTTCTATAATAGTTCCTTTGTATCAAAGTGATTCGCTTTATTCTAAGAGAACTGAAAATAATTTATCTTTTCAACAATTTCTTGATTTAATACCTGAAGAAACTTTGAATTATTTAAAGTATGTAGCCCCTTATTTAACGACTTATCTAAAGGCCCCTTCTTTTACTATTCCTAAAAAGTCATCTTTTATTATTGAAGATGTTTCGATTGTTCAGGAAATAAATCGGTATTTTATTATATTATTTACTACTATGGCTAATTACTATCCCTCTTATTTAACTTATTTTAAACAAGCAAAATTTAATATTCCAGAAATAGAACAACCTTCTAAAGAAGCAGATCTTTCTATGATCGAAGATATTCTTCGTACTTATTGTGGCAAGGCTTTTCAAGATCCTTTATTTTGTTCTACGTTATTACCGATTGATTTATTAGATTTGGTTTTTGATGATTTTTATAATCATAATTATCAGCTTTTAGCAGGACGTCTTCTTTTCGGTGAACTTTCATCGGATTTTGTTAAAAGGACATTTAAATCGTTATACGATAAAGAACACGAACAGTATTTGACCCTTCTAGAACGAAAACTTTTTGAAGGTTATCCATTGGTCGTTAATAAGTATATTAAAAATGCCGGTATCATTCATCATGTTTTACTTGAAAATAAAGCGAAGTTAGGAACTTATGATATTGTTCCGTTATCGTTATTTTTATCGCTTTATTTTACACGACAGGTTCGGGAAAAAGGGAATCATCAGATTACCGATGGAGCGGCTATTTGTTCTATTTTAGAAGAGCATGGTGTTTCTTTAACGACGATTTTAGATTCGATTGGAGTTGATGAAACTGATTTAAAGGATGCTATTTTAATGATTGATTTGGCTCCGGTTAAGGCGGATTCTTCTACACTTAATTTTTCGAAAATATTACCTCTTCTTAGAAGTTATTACTATCGTTATTATCAAGATATACCCAAAGAGCAGTTGACGGTATCTACTATTTTTGGACGACTACTTGACACTTCGTTTGTCGGTAATTTAACAGTCGATAACTTGTTGGCCCATTTCGATTGTTCAATCCATCTTTTTGATACTATGGATCAGCAATTGATAAAAGAAAAAGAGAAATTACAACGACTTCAGTTTGTCCGCGATAAACATGACTTTTACAACGAATTAAGTCGTGATGTACGAAACTTTATTGATTATACTGCCAAATGTGATGCAGCGATTATTACCGCTATGCAAAAAGGAAAACATGATACTATGCTTCTTGCCCATGAAGAAGATGCTATAGGACTCGCTTTTTATTTAGCTAGTTGTCACTTTGAAAATGATTTAGGAATCTTTTTTATGGATCATGATGTCACCCCTAGTGCTCTATTATCATATTTAAAATTACCGCTTACCGAAGAACAAATTCAACAATCGGAAATGTCTTTCTACGAATTAAGTAATAAATTTCGAGCACTTATTTTCGAGGGAGAGAACCGTAATTTAATTAGTTCCGATATTACGATGCGTTCTTTGATTTCTAATTTTGTTAATACCCAAACGGTTCCTTTTGAATTTTTAAAAAATACCTTTGAATCATTTCAAAGAAATAGTGCTATCGAAAAGGATTTTATGAAGCAAATGGATACTTATCTTGAAGAAAAAGAAAAACATCGTTTAGCAATGTTAGAACAAACCTTTTTTGAAAATTTATCCGATTCTGTTCAGGACTATTTAAAGGAAGCTTGTGCTATTTATTTACAGTATTATAAAGAGGATTCAAAGGATCCTAAAAAGGTTGCTAGCGCTTTAGAAAATGCTTTATTCTATGTACGAATGAATGAGGAGAGTAAAGTTATTAAACGTTATTTGGAGAAGCATCCAGTGAATTTTACCCCTAATTTAAAAATACAGTCGATTGACCCCAACTACGATATTGATGTTTTGGTTAATCAATTTTCTCCTTTCATAACTGGTGGAGTTAACGATGGAAAAGATAGGGAAGCCATCACGATCGCATCTATCTTTGAAAATGCGTATCGTCTAGAACATAGCAAAGAGAAAAATCCACTTGATGATTTCGATAGTAAAATAGCTCAGTTTATAGAAGAAGAAAATCAAGAAGCTATCTTACGTGCTCAAAAAATGCAGGAAGAAAAAGAACTTTCTTATGCGCAAAAAACAATCGCGTCATTTTCTTCTGAAGAAGCACGTGACTATATGAAAAAAGTACTTCTTATCCATTCGTATCTTCGTAACGAATATCCTAAACAGTCTTCTTACAGTGATGCGGCTATTCAAAAAATGTCTTTGCTATTAGCGCTTTACTTTGTACCCAATCAAAGTGTTCCTTATTTTGAACGGCAGAATTTAACTTTAGCAAAAATAACCAAATATTTCGATATCGATCCTTTAACACTTAAGATGTTAAATAGTGACTCCATAAATTATCGTCTTTTCTTTGACCAATACCTTCCTTATTTTACAAAAACGATGGAGACAACGGGAATCGAAGGTGCTTTGAATGGACATATTATTTTAGGAGATCCGGTAATCGATGAGGAAAAGAAAACCATTGAAGGAATGGCCAAGTTCTTGTTCGATAAAGAAGTAGGGGTCGATCCGCTTCTTAAAGAGGTTACTCAAGTACTTGGTGCCGATTACGAAATTTTAAAATACGAAGTGACCACGTTAAAAGATTATGATCTATCACTTGATTTAGAAACACGTATCAGTCGACTTTTAAATACCCCAATTACACAATTAGATCTTAACGATATGAAATCGATTTTATACTTCGGAGACTCCGTTTATAATCATCTTCGGTATATTCAAGATGCTCTTCCATCGGCGAGTGAATTAGCTTCTACTTCAAAAGCACTTCAACCGATTAATGAAATAAAAGAAAAAATCTATCTAGTAGAATCGGTTGAAAAACCTAGAAAAGGTATTTTAAAATATTTCCCTAAAAAACTTTTAGATACTTTGTTAGGACCTAATTTAGTGGAAGAAAAAATACTCGATCCTAATGCACTTCCTTATTTACAAGAAGTGTTAGATGGACATATTCATTTGATGACAGATCAGGTTGCGGGGTACGATGCAATCCGGCGTTATATCGAAGCACATAAGGCCAAAAATGAGGAATTGATGAAAGTTGCTCGAGAAGCTTATAAGCAGGCACGGAAAAAGGAACTTTCACTTAGCCGAGACAAATCGAAGATGGATGAATATTTTAACTGGAAATCGAAACGAGAAGTAATGGAATCAAAAGTGCGAAGGTTAAAAGAATCTGAAGAACTTTTAAAACAGCAGTTGGTACAAATTAATCAGATTATGTCGAGTCATATGATTACCATCGATGGACTCGAACGGTCGAAAGAAGTGTTTATGCCTATCATTGGAAGTCAATTTGCAATTCAGGCGGGACTTACGACTCAAAACTATTCGTTAGAACTCACTCAAAGAGTGATGAATCTTATGAATTCTATGATTACTCGTAACCGTGATCAGGCGAATGAAAATGTAAAATTGTTACATAATTACAGTTTGACGGATGATACGGTGGAAAAAGTAGAAAGTACAATCGATACTTTCTTTGAGCGAATTGATGATTTGAATCAACCCCTTCCACTTCATTCGATTGAACCTATCGATGTTACATTTACCGATTTAAGTGATGTCGATAGAGAGATTGCTAGTGAGGACGCGGTAACTTCTCCTTCAACCGAGGAGAGGGCTCCTTTCGATGCCGCTTCTTATGTGGTAACTAATCCTTCTTCTCCTTCCGAAATTGTTCCAAAACTAGAAGTTCCTACTTTGATTGCTCCAGACGATACTTTACAGGATTTAAATCCTACGGGATTAGTATTACCGCAAGATGATGCGTCTTCTTGTGAAGAGGATCCCCCTAAAATACTTCATAAATAAAAAGTGTCTTTCATTTAGTTAGACACTTTTTTTAAAATGTAAAGTAATAAAGCGATTCCTAATAGGGGTGCAAAAGAGGCAATTCGATAAAGTGTAGTTCCTGGATAAGTTAAGTGATAAGTGCCATTTCCTCCGACGGTAACTTGTACCATTCCATATTCACTTTCTTCGATCGATAATACTTTTTCTCCTTCTAATTGATAACCTAAATAGTAAAGACGAGGAAGTTCTAAAGTAAAAGTATCACTATTATTTTGTACTTTAAAACTTAAATTGGGAGTATTATTTTCGATTACTTCGACAGTGGCCGTTCCTTCGATAATATTGATATCTTGATTTCGATTGGTATAATAGTCTATGTTTTCATAAGTTTTTACGGGAAGATATTCCATCGAGTGTCCCATTCCATTATTCGGTTCTACTTTTTCTAATATATAGGTATGATTTGATAATTGAATTAGAAGGGGAATGCTCGTTAATAGGATAAGTCCTTCGACGATACAAAAAACTACTTTTTGATGCTTCTTTTGAATTGCTGTTAGGAAATAAGGAACTAAAAGGCTTAGTGAAATTACTAAAAAGGTTTCACAACGCCAAGAGAATTGAATCATGTAAAGGGGAGAAGGGACTATTTCCCAAGGGAAAAATGAGAGGGTTACTATAAAGGATACGAGACTAAAAAGAAGTAAAAATTTTAGATTTTTTTCTTTTTTCTTTTTTTGAAAGAAAACAATTAACGTAATCACAAGAAGTACTAGAACAACGACATTCATGAATCTTGGAATAGCCCACGAGTAATCCTGTTCTGGAATAAAATAATCGCGAAGCGTATTGTTATAGGTTCTTAAGAAGGCTAGTCCTGAAACATAATCTTTTTGAAAGACTAGATAATTTCCTCCAAATCGTTGTTCGAGCATGGATACTAACATCGGTAAAAGAAAAAGGGTAACTGTAAGGACTACTTTACCGAGTAGTATTAATTTTTCTTTTTGAAATAATTCTTTTCGATAGATGAAAGCAAAAGTAATTAGAAATAAAGTAAAATATAAAGCAATACTCCAGTGACTATACAAAAGTCCGGTATAACCAATCACGAGATAAAGATAACTTTTTTTCATCGATGGTTTTTGATCTACTAGATAACTGAGTCCTAAAAGGATGAGGGGAATAAATAGAAATGTAAATACTTCGTTATAGGCACTTCGAACAATGATATCTCCTAGACGATAGGGCATAAAGATATAGATGGTTGCTGTTATTAAAGCCCATGTTTTTCGTTTGAAAAGGCGCATGGCTAAATAGTACATGATAATTGCAGAAATAATGGATACGAGCGTGTAGGTAACAGTTAGTCCATCGAAAGTATCTCCCCCTAAAAAAGAAGTTATTCGCGTTATGTAAGAACCGGTAATATGAGGCAATACGGGATAAAAGAGATGCGTTCCATATCCTAAATTATTTCCTACTTTCGAGGCAATTGGAACAAAAAAGAAGTTCTTATTTAAAGTTTCGGTTACTTGGTCTATGTTGGCTACATGAAATATGGTGTCGTGTCCATGAATATGAGGTTCTGTTATCATGGGAATCATACTTATCATTGCAAGTGTTACAATTATTAATAGTTGTTTCCAATCCTTTTTCATAATATCGCCTCTACTTTATATTACTATTATATAATAATATGATTAAAAAAACGTGTTTCTTTTGTCTTTTTTTGTCAAAAATGTTGCTTTTACTTATAAAATATGGTAATTTGTATATGTAAGCATAGTTTGTGCTTAAAAGAAAATATGGAGGTATAACATGAAAAAAGTTGAATTAGTAGAAGCAGTTGCTGACAAAACAGGATTAACAAAAGCTGATGCTACTAGAGCTATCGATGCAACATTCGAGACAATCACAAAAGCATTAGTAAAAGGAGACAAAGTTCCATTCGTTGGATTTGGAACATTTGCTGTTAGCAAGAGAGCAAAACGTGAAGGAAGAAACCCTCAAACTGGTGCTAAAGTTGTAATTCCTGCAAGAAAAGCAGTTACTTTTAAAGCAGGATCTGCATTAAAAGAAGCAGTAAACAAATAAGAAAAGCCGAATGGCTTTTTTTCTTTGTCTTTTTTTGATATAATACTAGTGGATAGTAAAGTATATTAATCGATAACTAGAGGTGATTAAATAGTGTTTGAAACCGCATTAAAGCTGTTAAAGAAACTTGAAAAAAATGGTTATGAGGCATATATTGTTGGCGGTTTTGTCCGTGATTATTTATTGAATCGTTCTTCTCAAGATGTAGATATCTGTACTTCGGCCACGCCGAAAGATATCCGTTCTCTTTTTGAAGAGGAAAACCTTTCTTCTGAAAATTATGGTTCGGTGGTACTTCAGTACAAAGGCGTTCGTTTTGAAGTGACTACTTTTCGAAAAGAAGATCGTTATGACGATTTTCGAAGACCGAACGATGTCACGTATATTACTTCGCTCGAAGAGGATTTGAAGCGACGTGATTTTACGATTAATTCCTTGTTAATCAATTCGAATGGAGAAGTTTTAGATTATCTTCACGGAAAAGAAGATCTCGAAAAGGGGCTTATTCGAACGATTGGCGATAGTTATGAAAAATTTTCCCAAGATGCTTTACGTATTTTAAGAGCGATTCGTTTTGCGACGATTTTAAATTTTACTTTGAGTGACGAAGTAAAAGAAGCAATTGATAAGACCAAACCGTTATTAAAAGAATTATCTTATGAGCGAAAGAAAAAAGAATTAGATTGTATTTTTGCTAGTCCCAATGTTCTTTATGGTGTACAGTTGTTACAAGAATTTGGTCTCGATACTATTTTAGAAATTCCGAAATTAGGATCGGTTCCTTCTTTTGACGATGTACTCGGTGTTTGGGCATATTTGGATTGTGATACGATTTATCCATTTCGTAAAAATGAACGGCAATTGATGGAGTCTATTCGTGCGGTTATGACTAAAAATGTAACTCATCCTGTCGTTCTATATCATTATGGACTTTACGTTTGTGGAGTAGCTTCAAAATTATTAGGTAAGTCAAAAAAGGAAGTTACTCGGTTATATCATGATTTAGCAATTCATAATCGTGAAGAGATTCCTATTACTTCGAGCGAAATATGTGCTTTGTTAAATCGTGAAGAAGGTTCGTTTTTAAAAGATATATGGAAAGATTTAGAAAAAAAGATATTAGATCGTAAAGTTGAGAATAATCGTTCGGCGATTGAGACTTATTTAAAAGAAACGTATTTAACTTCCTAAACGTTTCTTTTTTGTACGTTGTCTAACTTTTTTTAAAATGGTATAATAACACTATATTCGAGGTGATTCGGATGAAAATAGCTAATTTGATTCAGTGGTTAAAGCAAGGTCACTTTGTAGTTCCACTTTATCTTTTTCAAAGGATGCAATCTTTATCTTTGACGATGGAGGAATTTGTCTTTTTAATGTATCTTTTAAGTCAAGGAGAACAGTTTCCTTTTAATCCTAACAAAATTAAAAAAGATTTAAATTATGAACTAACGGATGTGATGCGTCTTATTTCGACGTTAACGGATAAAAAGATGTTAATGGTTCAGGTATCGAAAAACGATAAAGGTATCATGGAGGAACAAGTTGATTTATCTTTATTTTACGATAAAGTCAGTCTTGTTTTAGCCGAGGAAAATAATCAACCGAATAATGAAGAGAATGAAAATATTTATGAAATTTTTGAGAAGGAGTTTGGTCGTCCTTTAAGTCCGATGGAATATGAAATTATTAAGGCTTGGATCGATGGAAATATGGCTCGTGAACTAATCATACGCGCATTAAAAGAAGCTACTTACAATGGGGTTTCAAACTTGCGTTATATCGATAAAATTTTGTATGAGTGGGATCGGAAAGGATTTAAAACGGTAGAAGATGTAGAAAAGCATGAGAAGTCAAGACGTGAAAAGAAAGACAAACCCAAAGTAGATTCATTTGATTATAATTGGTTTGACGAGGAAGAAGATGAAGAATAGAAGTCTCCTTTTAGGAACGTATTTAGATACGTTATATCCTAATCCTGTCTGTGAACTGCAGTATCATAAAGATTATGAACTATTAATGGCGGTTGTTATGAGCGCTCAAACAACTGACCGAAGAGTGAATTCGGTAACTCCGATTCTTTTTCAAAAATATCCCACATTAAAAGATTTATACGAGGCTCCTATCGAAGATATTATGGCAATTATTAAGCCGATTGGAACGTATTCTAAGAAGGCTCAATTTATTCAAGCGATTGCTTATCATTTGGATCAGGAACAACAGGGAATCGTTCCTAATGACCGTGCCTACTTGGAAAGTCTTCCAGGGGTAGGAAGAAAGACTACTAACGTTGTTTTAAGTATTCTTTATCAAGTTCCTGCCATCGCGGTCGATACTCATGTGGAACGGGTAAGTAAACGGCTCGGTTTTGCTAAAGAAAATGACTCCGTACTTGATGTCGAAAAGAAATTGATGCGTCTCTTTCCTAAATCGGAATGGAGTAGGCGACATCATCAAATGGTCTTTTTTGGAAGATATCATTGTCAAGCGATGCATCCTTCGTGTGCTACTTGCGAAATGCAAAAGGAATGTCCTTATTATAAAAAACAGGTATTAAAAAAGAAGAAAGTCACTTTTCAATAGACTATCTTCTTTTTCTTTTAGTTTGATATAAGTAATATCCCCCTCCAATTCCACCGGTGGTAAATAAGGTTACCGCGAGTGGAACGAGACTACTTTTCTTTTCGTTTCCCGATTTTACTTCTTGCCGTTCAATAATACTACTATATTGATTATTACTAATATTATTTTGTCGATCTTCAGTTCTTTCTTCTTCCTCTTTCAAAGGACTTGCTGTTGGCGTAGGAGTAGTACTAGGAACTTTATCTAATCCATCGGCTTTTACGATTGTTGGGGTAATGAAAAAGGCAACGAAAAGTAGTAATAAAACCATTTTCTTTTTCAATTTATCACTTCCTTAATTCATCTTATTCTTTTTTTTCTACAATATCTCTCTTTTTCTTTGGTTTTATTTCTTTTTTTCTTTTCATAAGATAGAGTGGTGATAAAATGAACACGGTTCTTTACAGTTTCCTTGTCAGTGGTTTAGCAGGATTATCCACTTTGTTCGGTTGTGTTTGTCTTTTTTTTAAACGACGTGATAATCGAATCTTAACCGGTGCTTTGGGTTTTGCTTCCGGCGTTATGTTAACGGTTTCGATTACGGATTTGTTACCTTCTAGTTTTCAGTTGTTAGCAACGTATTATTATTTTTTTCCTACTTTATTATTTTGCGCTATTTTTTTTACGATTGGGGTAATCTTTTCAATGCTTATCGATAAATATTTACCGGATCAACAAAGTGTTCATCCCTCTGGGAAACATCTTTATCGTGTCGGGATTATCGCTATGTTAGCTATCGTTTTACATAATATTCCCGAGGGAATTGCCACTTTTGTTTCGACCAATGCCAATGTTTCTTTAGGACTTACTTTAGCTCTTGCGATTGCATTACATAATATTCCTGAAGGAATCAGTATCAGTGTTCCTATTTATTATGCGACAGGTAGTAAAGGGAAGGCCATATTATATACGTTTATCTCGGGACTTTCTGAACCCTTTGGAGCTTTTCTTGCTTATTTATTTTTAAGCCCTTTTATGAATGATTTTGTTATGGGATTATTACTTTCTTTTATTGCCGGTATCATGTGTCATATTGCTATTTATGAGTTGCTACCCACCTCTAAATATTACCATTATCCTAAAATAACGCTTTCTTTTTTTGGAATCGGCTGTCTCGTGATGTTTTTAAGTCATTTTCTCTTAAGTTAAAAAAAGAGACTTATTTAATTAAGTCTCTTTTTAACTGGCTTCAATTTGAATGGTTCTAACACTATTCCAAACTAAAGTTTTATAATCGATGGAATAGGTGATCATATAGACGGCTGGTTTACTCGTATCTACTTTATCTACTTCTTTACCATCTGTTGTAATAGTAATCTTTAAACTATTTTCTTTTATTACGTCTTGGGTGATATCTTTACCATTTGTATCGATTACTTTTATTGGAGGATTTTTATCGGTAAAGGTATCTCCTACCTTTAATTTAACATACACGTCTCCTAGCATTGAAGCAATGTAAGTTGGACTATCTTCGTCATTTGCTTTAATTGTAACGGTTACTTTTTTACTTTGATTTCCATTATAATCTTTAAAGGCAGATCGTACACTATAAGTTCCATTTGGATCTTCGGTAGTAAATGTATAACTTGTATCCGTAGTAAAGGTTAATAAAGTATCTTCAAAGTATACATTATATCCAAAGTCTCCAAGATTTCCTCCCGTTGGAATATTTGTTGGCTTCGACCAAGTAAGTGTTACTTTCTTCGTCTTTTCATCGTAAGTTCCTTTTAAGTTGGTTACTGGATCGAGTGTTTTATATTTATTCGATACTTCGGTCGGTTCTGTTCCAGCTTTGAAGTATTCGTAAGTGATTTTATCTTCAGGAGTGTTTTCACTTGGGAGAAGGGCAGGGTCACTACCGATTTCCACTGGTGAATGAACGACACTATCGGGAGCTACAAAATCTTTTCCGTTTTTACTGAAGACTACATTTCCTAAAAGTTTAAATAATTTACTTCTTCCGGTTACGGCTGTGATATTGGTAAGGTATCCATCGTTTCGATCCTTATATCCATACCACATACCTATCGTATAGTCGGGATCGTATCCAACAATCCAAGCATCTGGAACGGCATTACTTGGTAAATTGTATTTTTCACGTGTGTCTTTATCATAGTTCGTTGTACCTGTTTTGGCGGCTACATTTACGCCATTAACGGCAGCTCCATTTGAGATTCCTACCGTAACGGCAGATCGCAAGCAATCGGTAATCATAAAGGCGGTAGCATCACTCATTACTTGTTTCCGTTCAGGATTAATTACTTTTTCTTCACCTGTATCACGGAATACAATTTTATTAATTGTATATGGTTCTGTGTAGTAACCACCACTTGCAAATGCTGCATAAGCTCCGGCCATTTCAATCGGTGATGCGCCTGGGTTAAAGGCTCCTAAAGCGTGGGCTTCGTGTAATCCTTCACTACCGATGTCAATTCCTAAATTGGTAACAAATTCAGAAACTTGGCTTTTATTTAAACTTTGAATTGCTTTAACTGCGGGAACGTTTCGTGACTGTGCTAAAGCGGTTCGTAAACTCATTTGACCCCAAAACTCTAGGTCGGAGTTGTTTACGCTTGGACCATTGGTATAACTCCAAGGTTCATCGACGAATTGCTGATATGTAGACCAGTTTTCATATTCGATTCCTGGACCGTAATCAAATAGTGGTTTAGCGGTAGATCCAATTTGGCGTTGTCTCGTCGCATAGTTTAATTGTCGTTGTCCAGAACGATTTCTTCCGGCTCCTACGGCTACTAATTTACCTGTTGAATTCTCAACGACTGCAACGCCTCCTTGAATGAGATCGTCTCGCCATGGACTGAGACTTTGATTATCATAATTGATGTCATTAAAATCATCCCGTATCGAATCAAAGATATTATTAATTCCTTTTTGTTTTGTAGCATCCATGTTAGTATAGATAAGTACTGGCGTCTGGGTAAAACTAATTTCATATTTGCCATTTAATTCGTCGAGTACTAAATCAATATAAGCCTGGAATTCAAATTCATCGACGGTCATTTTATTTCCGGCAAGTAAACTCTCTACTGGAATACTATCTGCTGCGTTTGCTTCTTCTTGGGTAAGGTAACCATGTTGTACCATTAAATGTAAAACTTGGCTTCGTCTTTTTTCGGAAGCTTCTGGGTGCAAGATAGGATTATAACTACTTGGTGCTTTAAACATTCCTGCAATGGTTGCGGCTTCGGCTAAGTTGACATCACTAATACTTTTACCAAAATAGGTTTGGGCTGCTTCTTCTACCCCATAAACGGTTCCACCAAGTGGGTGGTTGTTAACATAAAATTCAATTATTTTTTCTTTTGAATATTCTTTTTCGAGTTTAAATACAGATAAGTAGATGTCGGTAAATTTACGAATAATACCTTTAATTCCTTCGTCTTCCGATGAAGTGTAACTATTTTTTACCACTTGCATCGATAGGGTAGAAGCTCCACCGGCATTACTTCGATGAAGTAATTGTCCGAGGGTAGCAACTAAGAAACGAGGAGCATCAAATCCGTTATGTGTAAAGTATCTCGAATCCTCGGTTGCTACAAGGGCATCGATAAATACTTGTGGTAAATCTTGATAACTTACATTTTCTCTTAATTCCGATCCAATTTTAGCAATCTCGTTGTTTTGATTATCATAAATAATTGTTGATTGCTTGTATTTTAAATTTTCTGGATTAAGTTCGGGAGCGGTAGCTACTACATAGGCAATGAGTCCTCCTACGGCAAGTACCCCAATGATACAAATCGTTAAGAAAATGATGACTAATACGTTTAATACCTTTTTCACTTTTCGATTTATTTTAATTTTCTTCATCCAATAAGAACAAGCACATATAAGAAGAATTCCAAAATCGAGAATTAAGGTTGTAATTAATCCCATCGTAAAGAAACTAATGATTGTTAAAAGTACAAATAGTCCAAGTAATATTTCTATCGTTTGGGCATCTATTTTTTCTTTCTTTACTCTTTTTTTCATTTCTTCCGTTCCTTCGTATTGATCCATTCTTCTTTTAGGTGGTTCCTTAACTATTATTTCTTCATTATTTTTAATTTGTTTTACTTTCTTTTTTGTATTTTGCTTACTTTTGCTGTTTCCTTTGGCATTTTCTTTTTTTGCTGCCATTTTAAACACCTCCGTGTTCTTTTATTATTTTTAAGTAATCTACGCGAGGATGATATTTTGTTTCGATGAGAAATCCTTTTTCTTCAAAATAACTATGTGGAATAGATGAAACGTCTTTTTCTTTGATATAGTCCATCAAGTCTTTAGCAAATAAAAGAAAAGTTTCATCTCTTTTGTTAAACCGAACAATTAAAAAGCAAATTCCTTGTTGTCTTAAAACGGCTTCCATGTGTTTTAGTTGATGTTTATGAATATTTTTTAAAGGGAAAGCGGTTTTTTGATTTGTTTCTTTCGCTTCAAAATCCAGATATTTTCCTTGATAAATACCATTGTAATCGGTAGTCGATGGACTTTCAAAAAAAGCTTCGGTTATTTTCATCGTATCGTAGTTTACTTTTGATATTTTGATGGGTGTTGGTTTTTTATAAACGAGGGCTAAATCGTGATCACGATAATACTCATTGGTGATATTTAAATCGTTCTCTAAATTCATTCCTCGATTACCATAGATTATCTGTTTGGCTGTTGTATTTTGTTTTTCCATGTTGGTGCCTTTTGGATAGTTCATTTTATCACCTACATTCATTATACTATAAAAAACGTTTCTTTACCATAAAAAGTGGTTGTTTTTTGAATGGTATTAGGTTAATATTAAATTAATAGAGGTGGTGTAAATGAAGGGAAACGTAGTAGATCGTGATTTACTACTCGATCCAAATGGGACTGTTTTTGATTCCTATGAAGGAACCGATAGTGAAAAGGTATCTTTTGAGAAATTGAAGATTCCCTATCAATTAATTTCTAATACAGAAAGAAATTGTTTTAAAAAAGCACATCTTGAACTTTTTCTCAAACATCAGACAACTTGGAATTTAACCGATTATTTTACTTCTTTAGTTGCTTTCTGTGATAAGTACGGTTATGTAGATGGTAATCTATTTCAAAGTAATCCGGATGGTACTTTAAGGATGGATGCAACTTTTGATGTTACCGATTTATCATTAGAAGAACAAGCATTATTGTATTATCTAAAACCGATTTATGAAAAGTTTCAACAGGAATTACCACACTATCCTAGAAAGTCTATGAACGATACTGTTTTGGCTTTATCTTGGGGAAATCAGGTATATGAATTTCATGCTTTTGGAGATGAATTTCAAAAACGATATTATTTTACACCGGTGGGTAGCCTAGACACTTATCCTTATCCTGCTTCAGTTGCTTCTTTGGAAAAGCCAAAAGCTTATCTTCGCAAATAATCAATCGTATTTTAACTACTTTTGTCGAAATGCTATACAAAATATTAAAAATAAGTTATCTTCTTTAAAGGAGGACTTATGAGACAAGAACATTTACTTGAGTTGTTTCGAATTATGAGTAATCGCGTTCGTTTGGCGGAATTATCTTTAGTGGAGCATCAAATTATCCGACTTGCGAACGATAAAAAGACGAGTGCTATTTACAATTGAGTTTCTTGACATAAGAAACTTTTTTTGTTATTATAAGGGCACTTTTTAAGGGGGATTTTATGCGTTACGAAGAATATCAAAATGAATTAAATACTTATAATCAATCCATTCAAAAAAAAGATCAGGTTATCGATCGTCTTAAGAATGAAATTGATCAAATTTCGCAAGAAACGAATCAATTAATTGAACAAAGTTCAATATTGATTGGAGAAAAAGTAAAAAGTCAATTTTTTTATGGTCAATTAAGAAACACGCGTGATATGTTTTGTGTTGCGATGGGTGGTACCGCTGTTATATCGGGTGTTTTTATTGCTTCTTGTGCCGTTCCTTTTCTTTCGTCTCTTGTTGGCTTTTCACTTTTAACTACGGTTGGACTTGGGATGATTTCCTTATGTATTTTGACCGAATATTTAAAAGAAAAGAAAAAATCATCTCAATATCGAGATCCAAGTGCTATTGCCGAAGAGCAACAGGAATTAGATAAAATGATGAAAGCAAAAAAAGAGCATAAAGATTCTTTAAAATATCAAAAGGGAATCGTAGAAGAAGAAAGAACTGCTATTGTTCAAGAAAAACAACAACTTGTTCGTACCGTAACGGATACTTTATTAAGGAAGTATCAAGATAGTCACGAAGATTTAGATGTTAAAACAAGTACTACAGATGCTAAAAAATTGATTAAATAAATTGGCTTTTATTAAAAAGTGTTGAAACGTAGCAAAAGAAAAATTAATAGATTAAAAAAGCATAACAATAAAAACCTTATATTTGAGCAATCTTTAGAAAACTATGGTACTGAGTTAAATCCGGATATTCCGATTACTACCAAAACAATTCCTAAAACATATATTAAATAAAAGGAGGATACGTTGACAAAAAGACCTTTTTTTGTGATAATAGAGTATATAAGGGATAGGTGATAGGTGGTATGTATCAAAATAAAATTAATTTGACTCCACAAGACATTTTGGAAAAAGAATTTAAGATTGATACCCGAGGATATCGCTTAAAAGAAGTTGATCAATTTTTAGATACGGTTATTGGCGACTATGAACAATTCCAAACGATTATTCGTGATTTGGAAAAAGAACGGGATGAATTATTAAGTGAAATTAGTAATTTAAAACAGGAAGTTCGTAATTTAAAAGCTAGTTTTGAAATTGCCAAAGGATCTGAAAAAGAAGTTACGAATGTCGATATTCTTCGTAGACTATCTCAATTAGAAAAAATTGTATATGACAAGGACGAATAATACTTTGACAAACGCTATATTTTTATAATATAGAGGAAAGTCCATGCTCACAAAGACTGTGATGTCTTTAACGTTCATGCCTAGGGAAAAAATAACCTAGGGTAGAGTAATCTAACGGCGACGAAAAAATCTACGTCATTGATAGGATTTGAGTAGTTGTAAAGTGCCACAGAGACGAGATACTTTTGAAAAGAAGTATTGAAACGCGGTAAACCCCATGAGTGAGAAATCCAAATTTTGGTAGGAGAGCTTTGACGGAGGAAACAGAACAAAGTCAGGGACTGTCGTAAGGCAGTAGATAGATGTTTGTCACCTAGTAATAGGTACAGAACATGGCTTATAAAGTATTATTTTTTTGTTTATTTATAAGAGGTGATTTCCATTGAAAGAAATCGGTGCATATTTAAAAGAAACACGTATGGGACATGGTGTTACCATCGAAGAAGCAAGTGAAGATTTAAATATGACTACATCACAACTAGAGAATATCGAGTCTGGAAATACTCGGTCTTTTCGTGATGTATATCAGTTAAAAGAATATGTCCATAATTATGCGAAATATTTAGGATTAGATCCGGATCAAATATTAGATGAATTTAACGATTTTTTATTTGAGAAGACCTCTAAAATTTCATTAGACGATATTAAAAATGCGAAAAAAGGACGTAAAAAAGAAACGGTGGAAGAAGAAAAGAAGATTGCTTCTCCTTATACTTTAATTCCAATGCGTAGAAAAAGTCGTATGCCTTATATTGTAGGTGGTATCGTCGTTATTATTATTTTGATTTTAATTTTCTTACTTTTTCATAGTATTCGTCCGACCGAATCGAGAACAAGTGAATTAAAAGGTATTTATGAAGTGGAGGTAGTGGCATGAATTTACCGGTTAAGTTAACAATTTCGCGCATTGTTTTAGCATTTATTATTATCTTTTTGATGTTGTTCCCATTTTATACGGTGGGTTTTGCATTTCCACGTTATTTAGTTTATGGTGTTTATGTCGATACCAAATATGTTGTGGCAGGAGTTCTTTTCATCTTAGCTAGTATAACGGATTTTCTCGATGGACACATTGCTCGTAAAAAACATTTAATTACCGAATTTGGAACTATTCTCGATGCGCTTGCCGATAAAGTTTTAGTGGATAGTGTCCTTATTATCTTTGCTTCTTTAGGTTTTATCAGTCCGTTAATTCCGGTTATCTTGGTGGTACGGGATATCATTGTGAATGCAATTAAAATGATGGCTGCGGTCAAAGGAAAGGCCGTAGCGGCCATCTCTTCGGGTAAGTTGAAAACCGCTAGTTTGATGGTAGGAATTACGCTTTTGTTCTTCTATAATTTACCGTTTGAAATTTGGAATATTCGTGTCGATCTTTTCTTTTTGTATTTTGCTACTATTATGTCGATTGTATCGATGATCGAGTATTATGCCATGAATAAAGGACTAATTTTTCCAAAGAAGGATAATTAAAAAATAGCTTAAAAAGTTATCTTGTTTTTAAAAAAGAACGTCTCTAAATTTAAAAAAGAGAGGTCTTTTTTTATACCAAAATATATAAAACAAATGTTTGAAAAAAAGTGTTGCTTTTTTTTAAATTATAGGTTATGATTAATTTAGAAACAAATATAAAGGAGGGTTTTACTTTATGGCAAAGACAGAAGTAAAAGATAAAGATCAAGCACTTGAACAGGTGCTTAAAGATATTGAGAAACAATTTGGAGCTGGTTCCATTATGAAGTTAGGCGATACTTCTCATTTAAAAGTAGAGGTATGTTCTAGTGGATCTCTTGCGCTCGATATTGCGTTAGGAGTAGGAGGATATCCGAAAGGTCGTATTATTGAGATTTATGGTCCTGAATCAAGTGGTAAAACAACTTTTGCACTTCATGCAATTGCGGAGATTCAAAAGGAAGGTGGCCGGGCAGCTTTTATTGATGCCGAACATGCTCTCGATCCTGTTTATGCCGCTAATTTAGGAGTTAACATTAACGAGTTATTACTTGCTCAACCGGATACCGGTGAACAAGCACTTGAAATTTGTGAAGCATTAGTGCGTAGTGAAGCGGTTAATATTGTCGTAATTGATTCGGTTGCAGCACTTGTTCCACAAGCTGAAATCGATGGGGAAATGGGCGATGCACACGTTGGACTTCAAGCTCGTCTCATGAGTCAGGCCTTACGTAAATTAAATGGAACGATCAGTAAAACGAAAACGACGGCTATTTTCATTAACCAGTTACGTGAAAAAGTGGGTGTTATGTTTGGTAATCCGGAAACGACACCCGGTGGTCGTGCTTTAAAATTCTATGCTAGTGTTCGTCTCGATGTTCGTCGTAATGAGGCATTAAAATTAGGAGATGGCATTATCGGTAACCGTACGACAGTTAAAGTCGTTAAAAATAAGGTGGCTCCACCATTTAAGACGGCGGTGGTCGATATCATGTACGGACAAGGCGTATCTCATGAGGGAGAAGTTATTGATTTGGCAAGTGATGCGGGTGTTATCGAAAAAAGTGGTGCATGGTATACTTATAAAGGCGAGAAGTTAGGCCAAGGTAAAGAAAATGTAAAACTACTTTTAGCTGACAATCATGAACTATGTGAAGAAATTGAAGCCAAAACTCGTGAGTTTTATGGACTTCCTCCAAAAAAGAGTACTACTTCTCCTAATAAAAAAGACGATTAATGACAAAAAGCGATCCATATTAATTCCTTTTTTTGAAGAAAAAAATGAAAGACAGTTTCTTTTTAGAAAACTGTCTTTTTTAATAGTTACTCTATTAAAAAAGGATATGGTTATCCGTTGCTTGTACTTTGTTTTTAATATATAATCGAGTTAGGTGATTTTAAATGGAATTAATTCAAGTAGGAGAACGTACTTATTATATTCGTAATGCTACTAATATTGGGGTATATTTGACGGGTCATGATGAAGTTTTTTTGATTGATACTGGAAATGATAAAGATGCTGGTAAAAAGATATTAAAATTGATAGAAGAGAAGGGATGGAAAGTAAAGGGTATTATTTCAACTCATTCACATGCCGATCATATCGGTGGTAATAAAGTTATTCAAGATAGAATGGCTTGTCCTATTTATAGTCATGGAATCGAAAATAGTTTTATTAAATATACCATTCTAGAACCTACTTTTCTTTATGGTAGTCATCCTTTTAAAGATTTAGAAAATAAATTCTTAGAAGCCAAGTCCAGTGAAACTTCTGAACTTGCTCTTAATTTACCAGATGGATTAAGTTACTTTGAACTAAAAGGACATTCTTTTGATATGATTGGAATTAAAACGAGCGATGATGTCTATTTTTTAGGAGATGCGCTTTGTAGTGCCGAGGTTCTTAATAAATACACGATATTCTTTTTGGAAAACGTGCAAGCGTATCTCGATACGTTAACTTTCTTAACGACTTTACAAGGGAAATGTTTTATTCCATCACATGGTGAAATGACTTCCAATATTGCTTCATTAATCAAATTAAATCAGCAAAAAATTGAGGAAATTATTTCTACTATTATTAACTATTGTCAAAATGCTAGAACGCATGAAGAAATCTTAAAATATCTCTTTGATTATTATGAGTTGACGATGAATATCAATCAATATTATTTGGTTGGCAGTACCTTAAAAGCTTATCTTACTTATTTGTTAGAACAAGAAAAAATAATTTACTTCTTGAAAGATAATAAACTTTATTTTCAAACAAAATAATTTGTTGACACGGTTTAAGCCTATTTTTATAATAGATATTTGTGGGGGATATTATGGATAAACTTAATTTACATGTTACTTTACCAACTTTAGAAAGTGTACTCTATAAAAACACTTTGGCTTTTACGACAGATTTAGCAATTATCACGGGTAATACTTATAAAAAAGAAGGTTCTAATGGAAGAGAAAGACCCGGAGATTATTATACTTCTTCATTTGCACATGGCTATTATACAAGAGGATGTGCGCCTTATGATAAGAAGGAATATGAACATGCTGAATTTGATCATCATGTTTGGGGAATCAGTAGTTTAGGTAGAATGACTTGTTATAATAAAATGTCTTTAGCTACTGGTATCAGATTACAAATGTTTGTCGATCGTGAAACTTTACAAAAATTACTTCCCTATTCTATGAAGAAGGATGAAGAGACTTTTGAAGTACAATTAGGTGCGTATCCTCAATTCTCTTTAGATTATGAGGAAAAGAAAAAGGTTATAAATAGTATGGGAGCTATTAAAAAAACGGGTAGAGAATATCACTTCTATGAACCATATCATACGAGTGAAATTAGAACTTATCCGGAATATCAACTAGAGGACACTCGGTTTATTAAAGTTCCAAATGGTTTAGATACAAGTGAACTAGTAGTGTTATCTACTTCGGCTTTGACTAGGTATGGCTCTTTAGAATATTTAAAAGTGGAACCGGTTACTTGGACTTTAGAAAAAAATAAATATGGAGATGGCATTCTAACATCAAAACACGTTTTATTAGCAGGAGTTCCTTATGATAGCGATAAGTTAAATGAAAATTTTTATAGTACAGATATGGCGCAATTCTTAAGTACCTATATGGAAAAAGAAATGTTTGCTTCCGAAGCAATTAAAGAAAAAGCGTACGTTAAAAAATAGAAGGTCAATTGTTTTGACTTTTTATTTTTGGTATCTTGACAGTTGAATGGGTATTCAATTATAATGAATATAGTTGAATAAGTGTTCAACTATTGGAGGTGTATTATGGTTAAAAATGAATTTGTTTGTGACTGTAACGTCATTCATCAGGAGGCAGTTAATAAGGTTTTAGAAAAGATGCCTTCGGAAAATATTTTTAATCATTTAGCTGATTTTTATAAATTAATCGGGGATACTACCCGTTGTCGGATTCTGTTTGCTTTAGATCAAGATGAAATGTGTGTATGTGATTTAGCCAATGTATTAGGAATGAGTAAATCTTCGGTTTCTCATCAACTTAGTACTTTACGCCGAAGTGGGATTGTCAAATGTCGCAAAAGTGGCAAAGAAGTCTATTATACTTTAGATGATGATCATATTGTTAAGACTTTTGAAATTGGTCTTGAACATATTCGTCATAAGGATTAGGAGGTTATTATGCGACTTGGTTTACGAATTATTCTTTCTTTTTTACTTTTTGTAATTGGTTTTATTCCTTTTCCGATTCCTTATCTTAACTTTGCTCTTTTTATGGCTAGTTATCTTTTGGTTGGCTATTCGGTATGGTGGGAAGCTATTCAAAATATTTTTAAAGGAGAAATCTTTGATGAAAAGTTTTTGATGACGTTAGCGACGATTGGTGCCTTTGCCATTGGACTATATCCGGAAGCAGTCGCAGTAATGCTTTTTTATCAGGTTGGAGAATACTTTCAAGATCGGGCAGTAGATAAATCGAAAAAGTCGATTGCATCTTTAATGGAACTTCGTCCGGATAGTGCCGTTGTACTTCGAAATGGAAAAACGAAAACGGTTGATCCTAATTCTGTTCAAGTAGGGGAAATGATTGTTGTTAAGTCGGGTGAAAAAATTCCTTTGGATGGAGTTGTTGTTTCGGGAGACTCTTTTCTAGATACAAAGGCCTTGACTGGAGAATCGGTGTTAAGAAAAGTGACGGTTGATGATTCGGTATTAAGTGGCTGTATTAACGGGGAAGGATTACTTCAAATCAAGGTTACTAAACCTTTTGGAGAATCGACTGTGCATAAAATCTTAGATTTGGTTGAACATGCGAGTAGTCAGAAGACAAAGAGTGAGAATTTTATTACAAAGTTTTCTCGTATCTACACTCCGATTGTCGTTTTATCGGCTCTTCTTCTTGCCCTTATTCCTCCTCTTATAACACATGATTCTTATAGTGTTTGGTTATATCGTGCTTTATCCTTTTTAGTTGTCTCTTGTCCTTGTGCGCTTGTTCTTTCTATTCCACTTAGTTTTTTTGGAGGAATTGGTGCGGCTTCTAAAATTGGGGTGCTAGTAAAGGGAAGCAATTATTTAGAATTATTAGCAAAAACGGATATTATGGTTTTTGATAAAACAGGAACGCTTACGGAAGGTGTTTTTGCTGTTCAAAAAGTAATTCCTGAAGGAATTTCTTCGCAAGAACTTCTTTATTATGCCAAAGGTGCCGAATACTATTCTAATCATCCAATTGCTTTATCGATTAAGGCCTACGATTCGAAAACGCCAGATTCAAAAAAAATTAAAGATGTAAAAGAAAAATCTGGATTTGGTGTAAAAGCTGTTGTGGACGGAAAACAAGTTCTTGTCGGAAATCAAAAGTGGATGACCGAAAATAAAGTTCTTTTTTCTCCTACCAAGGAGGTGGGAACGGTTTTATATGTTTCCATCAATGGAATTTATCGGGGTACTATTATCATTGCGGACCAATTAAAACCACATTTGGAGAATTTTATTCCTTCTTTAAAAGCACAGGGTATCTCTCAAACCGTTTTACTAACAGGGGATCGATTAGAAATTGCTCAAGCGGTATCAAAAAAATTAAAAATTGATACCTGTTATGCTCCTTTATTGCCTCAAGAAAAAGTTACTAAAATGGAAGCTTTACTAAAGAAGAAAAAACAAAATACGTATCTTGCTTTCGTAGGGGATGGAATTAACGATGCACCGGTATTAGCACGATCTGATTTAGGAATTGCAATGGGGGGACTCGGTAGTGATGCGGCCATTGAAGCAGCAGATATTGTTCTTTTAGAAGATGATCCTAATAAGATTGTAACTTGTCTTCAAATTGCTAAACGTACTTTACGCATTGTTCATTTTAATATTTTCTTTGTACTTTTAGTCAAAGTAATTATTTTATTACTTAGTGCTTTAGGTATTATGAATCTATGGATTTCTATCTTTGGAGATGTCGGTGTGACCGTATTAGCTACTTTAAATGCTTTACGTGTTTTAAATGTTAAAAAAAGTTCATAAATTAAGGTTTTTCTTTCATACTAATAATAGTTTTAAGAAGTAGGAGACTACTTCTTTTTTTTAAGGAGTTTTTATGCAAAGATTAAAAAAATATTTATTACTTACAATGATGCTTTTTATAGCGGCACTTAATTTTACTTATTTCTTGCATCCTTTTAAACTAGTAACGGGTGGTACTCAAGGAGTGGCTTTACTTTTTCATGAACTATTTTCTTATTCTCCTTCGTTTATTATTTTATTCATCAATATTTTAACATTAATTTTAAGTTATTTTACACTTTCGAAGGAAACGACGTATGGGACCTTGGCTGCTACTTTTATTTATCCGTTGTGTGTAAAAATAACTACTTTTTTTCCTCCTTTTCCAACGTCTATGATTCCTCTTTTCTTTTCTTCTTGCATTGCTGGAATTATCTGTGGAATAACGGGTGGTTATATCTATCGCTTCGGTTTTTCTGCGGGAGGAGTTAGTACTCTTAATTTATGGGTATGGAAATACTTTCATATTCCGGTTGCGCTTTCTAATTTTTTAATTAATACCATAATTATCTTGTCGGGGTGTTTTTTCTTCGGACTAGAAAAAGGATTCTATTCTATTATCGTCATTTTAATTAGCAGTTTTATTATTCATAAAATGGTCGGTTAACTTCTTGAAAATTCGTTTTTTTATGGAGGTCTTTCTTTGTCGAAATAAATTGACACTTCGGGTTTCTTTTTTTATAATAGAGTTAGATGTTAGAGTTATTAGGTTAAATTTAACATAGATAGAATGGAGGGATCCGTATGGATTTATATTTCTCCATTTTGCTCGTCGTTGTCGGATTAGTGATCGGCTTTTTAGCATCTATTTTCTTTAATTCGCGAAAAGAAAACAATGCTAAAAAAGTTGCCGAGTCCATTATAGAGAAAGCGAAAAAAGATGCTGAAAAAGCAAAACGTGACTCTATTTTAGAATTGAAGGAAGAAAGCCATCGTTTAAAGATGGATACGGAACGTGAAATCAAAGAAAAGAAAGCAGAATTAAAAGAGTCAGAAGAACGTTTAATCCAACGTGAACATAATATGGATAAACGGGATGAAATGTATCAGAAAAGAGAAGCTACTTTAGATGAACGAGATGAAAAATTATTAGAAAAACAAAAAGAAATCCAAAACGAACAAGCAAAAGTGGATGAGCTTAAACAAGAACAACTAGCTCTTCTTGAAAAAATTTCAGGAATGAGTAAAGCCAAAGCCCACGATTTAGTGATGAGTCGTGTGGAAGAGGATATGGCCCAAGAAATTTCAGCTTACATTAAAGAACGCGAAAATGAAGCTAAGCTTGAAATTGATAAAAAATCAAAAAATATGTTAGTACTTGCAATGCAAAAATATGCAGCCGATGTTTCTAACGAACAGACGGTAACCGTCGTTAATTTACCAAACGATGAAATGAAAGGACGGATTATCGGACGTGAAGGAAGAAATATTCGGACACTCGAAGCGATTACGGGAGTGGATTTAATTATCGACGATACTCCAGAAGCAGTCGTACTATCTAGTTTTGATC